>JBEKYE010000225.1:0-8143 GCA_049511275.1 Bryobacteraceae bacterium | reverse complement strand
CTTCCATCATGCGCAGCACCGCCTCGAAATTCCGCTGCGCGGTCCACCTCACGTACCCGGCCGGGTAATCGTGACCGCCCTCCTCGTACGCCGGATCGTACCGTCCCGGCCCATACGAGCAGGACACCTGAAAGCTCAGCTCCTTCTTATAGAAATCGTCGCGCGAAAGCTCGAGGCCAGTCACCCCCACCAGCACGATGCGCCCGCGCTTGCGGCACATCAGCGCGGCCGAGTGGACCGGCTCATTGCTCCGGGTAGCCGCGGCGATAATGACGCCATCCACGCCGCGTCCCTGAGTGGCCGCCTCCGCCGCCGCAACCGGATCCTCGCCCCGCGCCAGGTCCACCGTCTCCGCGCCAAACCGCCGCGCCAGCTCCAGCCGGAACGGATCGAAATCCATCCCGATCACCCGGCAGCCGTGCGCCCGCAGCAACTGCACCGCAATCAGCCCGATCAGCCCCACCCCGCTCACCGCGAAGGTCTCGCCCAGTGACGGCTGGGCCAGCCGGATCCCTTGTAGCGCAATGGCCCCGACCACCGTGAACGCAGCGGCGTCATCGCCAACCCCGTCCGGGATGCGCGCGCACAGGTTCTTCGGCACCCGCACGACCTCCGCGTGCGGCCCGTTCGACGCCACGCGCTCGCCGGTCCCGATCACCGTTCCGGCGTTCGAATACCCGAGCGGAATCAGTTGATCCAGCCTGGCGCGCACCGACTCGAGCGTTGCCAGCGCCCCGTCGGCCCATACCTTGTCCAGCACCATCCGCACCTTATCGGGTTGCTGGCGGGCTTTGTCGATCCAGCCGGCCTGGCCGAACTCCAGCAGCATGCGCTCGGTCCCGGCCGAGATCAAGCTCGTGCGCGTCCGCACGGCGAGGTATTCCCGTCTGCCGCTCGGGCAGGGCACTTCGGCTGCCGATGTGCGCCCATCACGCAGATTTTGTAGTACCTGGAGCATAATTGGTCCGAAGTGGGGCAGCCTGTTCAGGCTGCCGCGCTTTGCCGAAACATGACAGGCCACAAAAGGCGATGGCCTGTCCCACGAGGGGCAGCAAAACTCCGCCCTAATCTCCCGAGGCCACCACCACCCGGAGCGAACCCTCTCCCCAACGCTCCGCCGCCCGCTTCCCCAACTCAATCCCCGGCTGCTCCAGCCAATGATACGTAGCCACCGAAACCGTCCCGGTCAGGACCACGCTCCCAAGCAGGTTCAGGGCCGCCCACCGCGTTGGCCCATATGTAAAGCAAAGCCAGATCGCCACATAATGGCTCAAATAGATTCCATACGAATACTGCGCCACCAGCTTGCTGGTGGTCTTAAGCCAGCCCCACCGGATCTCCCGGAACCAGGGAATCGCCAGCCCCACCAAGGCGCAAAACGCCCCTTCCACCAGCACCTCCATCCATGCCGGCCACCACATACCCACTCGATCGGCTGAAAGCTGCACTCGCCCCACCAGGACTCCAGGGCCGAAATCCCGCACCAACCACAGCACCCGGTACCCCACGACCAGGCTCACCACGCAAACCGGCCAAAGCCACCCCGGCCAGCGTTTCCGCGAGACCTTCAGACTCTGCCAGGCCAGCAACCCGCCAAGAAAGCAAGGGAAATACCGCGTCAGCATCCCTCCTTGAATGTTGGGAGCGCCGCGAATCCAATACTCAGCCAAAGCCACCCCGGCCGCCGCCACCCAGCCCAAGGCAGCCGCTCGCACTCCCCCGCCCTGCCGCAGCCACAGAAACAGCAGCGGCAGCAACGCATACATCTGCACTTCAAACGGCAGCGACCAAAGCACGTCCAGCGTCGAGCCGCTCCCCGTCACGTTTTGCACCAGGGCCACGTTGCTTACGAATGCCCCCCAGCCCGGCCAGCCCCACCGGAGCCACAACACCTTGGGCAAGGGAACCGCTGCAAGCAGAAGCACTGCCAGGATGCTCAGCGGGTAAATCCGGAAAATCCGCCGGATCATGAACGTGCGGTACAGCCGCCACCCGTCCAGCCGCAGCCTCTCCATCGACATCATCAGCACCAGGGCAGTATGCACGAAGAACAGCAGAACCCCCAGGTGCCCTAAAGCCGCCACGCCGCGAATCCCAAGCGGCTGACACAGGTGGGTGAGGAACACCAGGCACACTGCTACCGCCCGCAGAAAGTCCAGGTTCGCGAGCTCCCCCGGCCCCCGCGACGGCGCTTCAGCTCTGGGAACCTTCTGTGCGACCACTACGCGACTCACTTGTGCGTCACCATCTCAGCAATCTCCCGAGCGTCGGACAGGGCCATTTCGGGGTTCCGCGCCACCATCCGCAACCGTCGCCAGGCCCAGACATTCAACCCGATCACCCCCAGGCAAAACAAAACCCTGCACCCGGTCCCCGCCCGGGATACCAAAACCCACGCCCACTGTCCCGCCCAGTGCAACCAAAGCCACGCCGGGTGCGCGTCCCGAAACACCGTCAGAAACAGCACCGGCACTGCAATCAAAAGCAGCGGCCACCCGTACCCCACCAGCCGATAGGTCGCCGTTCCCGTAAACGTCCCAACCACTCCCGCCAGCAGGCCATACACACCAATCGACAGCGCCACCTGCCAACGCCGCTCAACGCGTCCTGCATACAAGGCCCGCCATCCCGCCGCCAGGAACGCGCAAGAAAGCGACATCACCCCGAAGAAATTCGTCCATGTCTCGACAATCGTCTCCGGGTGCCAATCGCAAACCACCAAGGGGGAAGAAAACCCTGGCAACCGCGCAGTCAGCAAAGGATCCGGGCAACTCCAGGGAAACGTAGCCTGCACGGCAAAAGTAGGCTGCCACAGCCGCAGCCCCAGCCAGTTGGAAAGGAAGTTCCAGACACTCTTGAGCGCAATGTAAGAACCGGTCGAAAAGTGGTGGATATTTCGGCTCCCCGCCGGCGCAAGCAGCCCGACCAACGCCATTCCGAGCACCCCTGCCACCACAGCCCCTGCTGCCTGCCAGTACCGCTGCCGCCACACAAAATAGACCGTCACCACAAACACCGCCAGCACGCTGGACTCCCGGCACAACAGCAAAGCCACAAGAATTGGATATACCAAAGGCTCCGCCCGCATCAGCGCCAGCCACAAACCCGCCAGCAGTGCCGCGTGAAACAAGTCCGGCATGTAGGCCGCGCGAAAATACTCCACCAGAATGGGGCACCACAGCAGCAGAGGCCAAGCCCAGCGAACGCCGCCGAAGCCGAAGACGGTCCCGGCCGTGCATGCCGCCAGCACGCCCAACGCCGCCCAAGCTACCACTGTGAAAGCGTTCTCCAAACTCAATCCCGGCCGCATCAGCGCCATTGCCGTCCACGGGTGCAACACGCGGCTCGAAAACGGCCTCGCCACCTCGGCCGCATGCCCCTCTGCCACTTCGATATATTTGTCCGAATTGGCTCCAGCGGTCGGCATTCCCATTCGCCATCCGCTCAGCAGGATGAGGGCAACCGCACAGATAACCACTCCAGCCCGAAGTGTCACAGTTTGATCTCTCCCTGGCAAGCCCGGATCACCTACGTCACTTACCCGCGGTTTGAGCACAGGGCCGCACGCTCGAGCACGGCCGCTATGCGATTCGCAATGACAGGATACGAAAAACGTTCTCGTATCGCAGTGCCCGCGACACGGAGGCCTTGGCGGACATCCTCCGAGCCCAACACGAGCATTATTGCGTCGGCTATCTTTCCAGAATCCTTTGGGTCGACGTAAATCGCCGCATCGCCTGCCACATCGCGTGCGTACGGCAGATCTGCCGCGACCACCGGGCAGTTGGCTGAAATGGCTTCGGCAATCGGTAGTCCGAAGGACTCGGCCAGCGACGGAAAGACCATTACGTCGACATCGCGAAGGAGGTACTCCACTTCGGCGCCATTTAGTATGCCAAGCCAGGCTATCCGACCGGTTGCACCGGCTTCTTGTGCTACTTCCGTCAGGCGCTTTGCCAGTTCGCGGTAGCGGTCATCCGGTGGACTGGCCAGCTCGACCGTCAACAGCAGAACTGCCGAGGGCATACGGTGTGCAACGTCGGCGATGGCTCTGATCAGGGTTTCGTGATTCTTGTGTTCCCTCGGGTGCGACACGTAGGCAATTCTCGGATGGGGAAGCTCTGCGATGCGGTTGCGGAACTGCGCGGAGACGGCGTCAGATGGGCTTGCTGTGCGGCAACCGCCTGGAACCACGACGGTCTTCTTAGCGAGGCTGTCGTCGGCAGCCGACAAGGCATCTGCCATCGCTTGTGTTTGCACAATGAAATTCCTGACTCTGCGGCTGCCGGCCAGAATAACGAACCGCATCAGGCGCGTGCGAAGGGACTTGAGTCGCGCGTGGCCGCCGATCTTAAGAGCCTTGGCCTGATGAAGGTACACCACATTTGGGCGGGCACCGAGCAAGAGCGGAAGATTTGCAAACGAGAAGACTACGTCCGCCCCGATGTGGCGGGCGCGGAAGGGCAGCAGCAAAGCCAGCCAAATCAGTCGTCCCACCGCGGTGTGTCCAAAACGGGAATAGCGGACTTCAACACCTTCTTGGGGGATCGGATCATCAAACTCCCGCAAGTGTCTGGGCAGAAGAACGACCTGCCAGCGCCAGCCGGACCTAACTCGCGGAAGCCAGTAAAGAAGGTCGCAGAGGATTGCTGCGCCTCCGTGCCCCCGGATCCCGACGGCGTCCACCAGTATCGTCATCATCCCCGATTTCAAGGGTGGCGCGGCGGCTTCTCCTTGGCGGGTCGCGGGCGCGAACGCGAGCTCCCCATAAATTCCCAGATACGCCTCGGCGATTGCCTTGGGACTAAACCGTTTGACGTTTTCGAACCCCCGCCGGATCAATTCCTCGCGATAAGCCGAATCCTGAATCACGCGCAGCACTCCGCTCCGGATCGACTCCGACTCGTAGGGATCGACCAGGCAGGCCGCGCCGCCGGCTACCGAGACCATCGGCTCGAGATTGCTCGTCACCAGTGGCCGGCCGACCGCATTGGCCTCGACGATAGGCATCCCGAATCCCTCGTAGGTCGAAGCGAATACCACCAGGTCGCACTCCTCATACGCCCGTACCACCTGCTCATCTGTCAGTTCGCGCGATATCCGATACCGGATACCGGTCCGATCCAGTTCCACGCGGTCGGCCTCCCGCAGGCGACCCACAACGTGGAACTCGCAGGGGATGCCGCGCAGAGCGGCTGCCACCCGGCTCAGATTCTTGTTGTCTCGGGCGCCCACCTGGAGGATCACTGGTGTCTCCGCACGGAACTCCCGGGGAAACGGCTGGAACTCTTCCCCCACAGGGTCGGGCACTACCCTGATCTTCTCTTCCGGGCACCCGGTAAGTTGCATGACTTCCTGTTTGGTCCGCTCCGAGATCACCGTCACCAGTGCGCTTCGCCGGACAGGGAGCAACAGCCACCACCAGCGGTAAAGGCGGCGGCGCCAGCCTTTGAGGCTGACGCTGTTTCCGCAATCGTGGACGGTCAGGATGGTGCTCCGCTTGCGCAGGAGCAAGGTCAGATAGCTGATGTCGCCGGTGATGTGATTGATGCCGGCTTGCCGCATCATGACGTCGACGATGTTATAGGCGACCTTAACGGGATTCGTGCCGTTGTACCTGCACAACCTCACCCGGCACTCCACCCAGGAAGGCAACGCCCGGCGCACGGTCGAGAATACCCGCTCGATGCTGAAATCGTGGGCGAAGGGACGGCGTTGTAAATACGTAACGATCATAGTTCCACTGCGATGTGCGGCCGACGCTTAGCGCACCACCCTGACGAAGGCCTCCGCGCTGCTGTAGCCGCCAGGCATAGACATACGTTCGAAATGCGTCATTCGCATAGGGGTAAGGGCCGCAAGCCGAGCTTCGCACCGCCCGATTTGCTGACTTTGCGCCGAATGATCTTGTCACGCAGTGCAATTGCCGCCCGGAAGAACAGACCTGCGGAGATAGTGCCGACAAACATAACACCCGCAGCGGATCCCGTAACTAACACGAACGATAGCATGGCGTCGGTGTAAGCTGCCATTTCAAGGACACCATCCCGGGGATCCCGTCCGGCGGCCCGCCACCACACACCGGAAATCGCCGCACCGAGGAGATACATTCCGACGAGAACACCTGGCCAGCCGAAGTTCCAGTAGAGTTCGCCGGCGGAAGTCTGTCCTGTCGATGTCGTCGCCTGGCTGGCATCCGCTGCCCACCCTAGAGCGGTTGTGAAATCGCGGCCCCGATCGATCAGCGGCTTGCCCGGCCAAAGGACTCGGGGGATGAACGCCATTGGAACGTACTCAAGACCACGCCCCTGAAGGAAACCATTGTCATGCGCGAGGGTAACCGCCATGGCCGCTGCGCACGGGTCGCACATTCTATTCAAGGTCGCGTCGGCCCAGGTCTCGAAGTATCCTCTTGGGTCGGATGCATAGTCCTCCCGCATCGAATTGGCGGCCTGTTCCGTAAAACCGGGAGTCAGTAAGCGAACTATCCCCTTCTCGTCGATGGCTCCGCTGTTTCGCATATGCGAAACCAACGGCGCGATCAGGCCCACGTAGAGCACGACTAGCCCAAGTCCGATGATCGCCAGCAAGCCGCGCTTATTCCGGTATAGCGCCCACCATGCCAGCGGCAGGAATGAGAACATGACCTCCATCTTGGAGTCTCGCAGCGCGCTGAGAAGCAAAAGGCCCGCCGAACCGAGCAGCAGAACCCCGAACTGAACCTCGGCAGAGCGCCGTAGAGCGGGCGGCGGGTTCAGTGCGACCATACACAGCACGACTAGGGGCAATAGCAGAAGTTGCGCCACCGCACTCCCCACGTAGCTCGCAATCACTTCCCTGCGCAACTGAAAAGCAACGCCGACAGCGGTTGCGATCAACAGACTCGCGCCCGGTGCGCCCCACCCTCCTGCACTTTCGCCCGGCGCCTCCCTGGGCTGAAATCGCTTCATTCCCGCATAGAAGGCCCACGAACCCGCCACCGTCACCGCGTGCCCATATGCAACGGTCTCAAGCGGCAGGGTGTAGTTTCCAAAAGACACGCCAGCGCCGAATTCGCTGCTTAAGACAATGTATAGCGGCGCCAGCCCGAGAGTCGCCACTTGCCAGCACTGGTAGCAAACGACAGGATTCAGCGCCAGCAGTGCCGCCTTCATCTCCCGGTTCACCAGCCACAAGCTCCAAAGCAGGAACAAGGCTGCCGATAGTCCCAGACCGGCCCTGTTGGGCCAGAAGAGGTCACACAGGAAGCAAACGAGCGCGACAATCGCATAACGGGTCACATTCGATATGTTGTGCGAACGCTTGCGAGAGGCGAAACCCCGAAAGCGAATGCTCGAAGACACAGGGCGCGCCGCCGTTATATGTGAGACCACAGGTTCCTTTGACGTCCGAAGCCAAGCGGCAATCGATGGGACGACGATACTCGGGTATCGGCAGAGGCGTTGAGGTTCACGGTTGTCCGCTGGACGTGTGCTGGATCCGCGGCCGGGGAGTATTTGGCCATATCGGCTGGAACGGTGGGGCGTCCGGCACCCGCCGGACCAAGTCCTCCAATTCCCGGCAAGTAACCCGAACGTCAGCCACGTTTCTAACGAGTTCGATGATGGTTCGGGCCACCGAGCCTTTATCTCGCCACTGTGCTGCGGCGTAGAGACATCGGGCGACGTCACGGGGATCCAGCCGGTTCGCCAAAAAGCCGGTCTTGCCGTCCCGAATGAGATCCACTGCTGCCCCAACCTCCTTATGGCTGACCACTGGTAACCCACAAGCCATCGCTTCCGCGACACTTAACTCCCAGGGCCCTCGCTCCGGCAGATGGACGAACACGTCTGCTGCCCCGTAGTACTCGGCCAAGCGGCTGTAAGGTACATAGCCGGGGAGATGCACTGCCCCGGCGAATTCGACGCTTCCTGCCTGCTCCCGCAAAGAGTCCCGTAGCGGGCCGTCCCCGACCAGCACGAGTTGTGAGTCCGGTAAGGTCGTTCTCAGAATCCTGAAGGCCCTGAGGATGCAGGAAGGATTTTCTCGTTCTGAAAGTTTCGATACTGCCAGGATGATGAAGGTATTCGAAGACTTGGAAACTTGCTCCCTCACTTGCCGGGAAGACCTGCGGAGCGCCTGCACACGTTGCTGCCAATAATCC
>JBEKYE010000224.1:0-8163 GCA_049511275.1 Bryobacteraceae bacterium | reverse complement strand
TGCTCTCCGCCAACGAGGCCGTGGCGTCGCACCTGGAAAGCTCCGTGCCCGTCTCCATCTATCGCATCCACGAGAAGCCCGATCCGAAACGCGTCATGGATTTCGAGGAAGTGGCCGCGCACTTCGGCTATTCGCTGGGCGCCGGCCCGATTCACGTGAAGAAGTTTGCCTTTACCGACAAGGGCCGCGACGGAAGCAAGAAGCGCCGCGAAATGGCGCTGCCCGCGGGCGAAGTCAATATCAATTCGCGGCATTACCAGCGGCTGGTGGCCAAGATCGAAGGCAAGCCCGAGGAGCGCATCCTGAGCTACCTGATGCTGCGTTCGCTCAAGCAGGCTCGCTACAGCGTGGAAAATGCTGGCCACTTTGCGCTGGCCGCGGACACCTATACGCATTTCACGTCGCCTATCCGCCGGTATCCCGACCTGATCATTCACCGCCTGCTGCGCGGCGCCGCAATTGAGGATTTGCCCGCCATCGCCGAAGAGTGCTCGCAATCCGAGCGGCGCGCCGCCGATGCCGAACGCGAGCTGGTGGAATGGAAGAAGGTCCGCTTCATGAGCGAGCGCGTGGGGCAGGACTTCGACGCTCTCATCATCAGCACCGCTAAATACGGCCTTTTTGTGGAACTGGCCGACCTGTTCATCGAGGGTCTGGTCCCTATCGACACGCTGCCCGGCGACCAGTACACTTATCAGGAGAACGTCCGCAAAGTCGTGGGCAAGCGCACGCGCCGCGAGTTTTCGATCGGCGATCGCGTGCGCGTGCTGCTCGACCGCGTGGACGCGAACGAGCGCAAACTGCAGTTTTCGATATTGGAAGATGAACCCAAACGATCTGGTTCTCATTCGCGGCGGCCCGTTCCTCATGGGTCAAAAAGACGGAAGAGATGACGAGCGCCCGGTCCACCGGGTCGTCGTCTCGCCGTTTCGCCTGTGCCGTTATCAGGTGACCAATGCCGATTGGGAGGGCTTTCGCAAAGCCACTTCCCGGGAAAAGCAGCCTTACGCTCAGGAGACCGCGCCGGTGACGCACGTGAACTGGTTCGACGCCGTGGCGTTCTGCCACTGGCTGTCGGAGCAGTGGGCCCTGCACGTCCGTCTGCCCAGCGAAGCCGAATGGGAATTCGCCGCACGCGGGGGCGTGGAGGGACAAGTATATCCCTGGGGCAACCAGCCGCGCGTATATCCGGCGGGCCGCTGGCAGGAGGGCCCGGAGCCGGTCGGACAAACCGAACCCACCGCCTGCGGCCTGTTTGACATGTGCGAGAACGTGCACGAATGGTGCTCGGACTGGTACGACCCGCTGTACTACCCCAATTCGCCGGAGGAGAATCCGCAAGGCCCGGAGCACGGCAAACGCCGCAGCTCGCGCGGCGGCGCCTGGCGTCATCACATCAAGTTCTCGCGCTGTGCGGCAAGGAGCAGCATTCCTCCGGAGTTCCGATACGCGGATTATGGATTTAGGGTTGCGGCCAGTGCTGTATGATTTATCAATGGGACGCCGCGTGAAAGTTATGAAGAAGCGTTCGACGAAAGAGCCTGACGACGATTTGCGGCCGGAGTACGACCTCAGCCGGCTCAAGGGAGGAGTTCGTGGTAAGTACTTCCGACGCGCGATCGCGGGCGTGAAAGTCCGTCCGACAGCCATGGGTTCCGTACCCGGCCTGAACTATGACAACATCGGCGAACTGCTGGAGCAATTGGAAGGACCGCTGCACCGATAAACTGGCAGGGCGCAACGACGTTGGCGTCAGCCGCGCCGCCCTTCGCGCACCAATCCCTCATGCACGAGCATCTTGAGCAGGGTCTGATAGCCCAGGCCTTTTCGCTCCGCCAGTTTGCGAGCCCGCGCAATATCGGCTTCCGGTAAACGAATTGCTATCTGCACGCTGCTCTTCCTGTTCAGCTTGGCAATCAGACTCGATCCAGCAACCTTGATTCCCTTCGATTGGGCCTCGGCGGATTTGCGCTTCACATAATTGCGCCCCGCCGGGCTGGCCCACCAATCCGCTTCTTCGCTCTCGTTCTTGAACTTTGGCATCTCAAGAGTTCTGTTGTTCATTTCGTTCACTTTCCCCGCACTCGCTTCATCAGATAATCGCGCTTTTGGCTGCCGTCGAGTGGGTAGGCCGTTACCACTCGCAAATCGCCGCGCCGCTCCGTCACAATCACTGCAATCAGTCGGCCCGCGTTGGTTTCGCCGTAATACACGAAACGAAGCTCTCCCTCAACACTCTGCTCATAGATGGGAATTGGATCGTTGAGGAGCGCCTGCTCAGACTCCTCGCGCTTGATCCCGTGCGCCCGAATCTTACGGAGATTGTCCCGATCCCATTCAAACATCGCTTCTTTGATTGTATATGCAATGCATAGGCAAAACAAAGTTCATCGGGCTGCGCAAAGCGGCCGCAGAGATTCGCCAGTGACGTGGGACGCGGTGCGCCAAAGTTCCGAACTCGGCCCGCGATCCAGCGTCGCCCTAGTACGCCTTCCTCCCCTTTCTTCTCCGGGCGTTCATAGAAACGGGTTCCTGCCTCGAAATCTCCAACCCTGCCGTGACCGAGGCCAACTTGCTTCTTGCGCTCGTTGAATTCAAGAAGAAAGCCCGCCGCTCGTATCAACAGAGTCTCGATCTCGCGCTCGTGCGTCTTATCTGCCACCACGTAGAAAGAAAAGTACTGGAGCTCGAGTGGGTGGTTCCAGTGGTGGTCTCCCAGACGCTGGAAAATGTCTCCGCGACCGATGTAACGGGGACAGCCCATGGAGTCGTGGGCCACGTAGACACCTTTATCTTTATGTCCCCGGTTTCTCAGATCGTAACGGGCCTCGGATAGCGCCGCAAAGGGCAGTTTCTCGCCTACAACATGGAAAAGATGCTTTGTGCGGGATGGACGCCCTCTGCCTCGTCTGAGCTCTCCGTAGATCACCTTCCACTTCTCATTGTCCGTCCATGCGTCCCCAATTGTCGTTTTCGTGAGCCGAGCTTTTTTCCGGGCAGCCATGATCTGTAGGCCTCGACTTTTCTTAGCATCTATAGGAATCTGGATGGGACCTGCTCCCTCCCCTCACCTCAACGATGCGCTCACCTTCGCCCGATACTCTTCGGCCTTCTGCAAAATCTGCGCCTGGTTCAACGTCAGAATCCGGCCATCGTTCACCACCGGCTTGCCGTTGACCATCACGTCGCGGACATCGTCGGCCTTGAGAGCGTAGACCATCTGCGAAACGGCATCGTACATCGGCACGGCGTTGGGACGGTCCAGGCGCACCACGATCATGTCGGCGCGCTTGCCGGCTTCAAGCGAGCCGATCTCTTTCTCCATGCCAAGTACGCGCGCGCCGCGGATGGTGGCCATCTCGAGAGCCGTCGAGGCCGGCAGCGTTTCGGGATCGAGCGTCATCACCTTTTGCAGCTTAGCCGCCAGGTCCATCTCTTCGAACATGTTGAGATCGTTATTGCTGCCGGCGGGGCCATCCGGGCCCAAACCCACCGTCAGGCCGAGCTCGAGCATGCGCGCCACCGGCGCGACACCGCTGCCCAGTTTCATGTTGCTCGACGGGCAATGCGCCACACCCACGCCGCGCGCTTTCAGGATCTCCATGTCGGCGTCGTTGACCCACACGCAGTGCGCCGCCACCGTGCGGCCGGTGAGCACGCCGAGGGAATCGAGCGCCTTCACCGGCGACATGTGGCGCTGCTGCAGCGAGTCGTCCAGCTCCTTCTTGGTTTCGGCAAGGTGGATCAGCAGCGGCGCGTTGAATCTGTTGGCCAGCGCGCGCGCGGCCTTCAACGTCTCGTCGGTATTGGTGTAGATGGCGTGCGGAGCTACGGCCGCCACAATCAACGGATCGTTGCGGAAGCGCGTCAGGTATTTTTCGCTGAAGGCCAGCGCGTCGGCCGGGGTTTTGGCGTCGGCCACCGGAAACTGGATGATGGTCTCGCCCAGCACGCCGCGCATTCCGGCTTCCTGGGCCACTTCCGCCACCACGTCCTCGAAATAGTACATGTCGGTGAACGTGGTGGTGCCGCCGAGCAGCATTTCGAGACATCCCAGGCGCGTGCCCCAACGCACGAAATCCGGCGTAACGTTCTTGGCTTCCGCCGGGAAGATGTACTTTTCGAGCCAGTCCTGCAGCTTCTTGTCGTCGGCGATGCCGCGGAACAGCGACATGGCGGCGTGCGTGTGCGTATTGATCAGGCCTGGCGCCAGAATCGCGTCGCCACGGTCCAAGCGGTGCTTCGCCTGGAACTTCGCGTCGATCTCGGCCCGCGTGCCCACTCCCACGATGCGGCTGCCCGTAACGGCAACCGCGCCGTTTTCGATCACGCGATGTTGCGCGTCTTCGGTGATGACCCAGCGGGCGCTCCAGATCCAATCCGCCGGCGCGGCGGCGAGCGAGGCAAGGAAAAGGAAAAAGCTACAGATACGATGCATCGAAGGGCTTCGGGAAAAGTTCTTTCAAACGGTAGGTTTCGGTCTGGCCGCGCGGGTTCACCAGGATGATGTCCACGTCGCCGCAAAACTCCCACAGAATCTGCCGGCACGCGCCGCAGGGCGGGGTCAGCGCATCGGTATCGGCCGCCACCGCCACGCGGCGGAACTTGCGCACTCCCTCGGAGATGGCCTTAAAGATCGCCACGCGCTCGGCGCACACGGTGAGGCCGTAGGTGGCATTCTCCACGTTGCAGCCCGTATGGATGCGGCCGTCGCTGTCTTCGATGGCCGCGCCCACTTTAAACTTGGAATACGGAGCGAAGGCATTTGCGCGAGCGGCTAGGGCGGCCTCGATGAGCGAGTCTGGCATACCAATAGAAAACAATTTTCAACGCGGAGACCCAGAGACGCGGAGAAGAACAAAGAAAAGCCTCTGCGTTTCTGCGTCTCCGCGTTGAAATCCTATTTTCAAAATGCTGAAATCCTCTTTTTAAGCTTCTAATCTCGGTAGCAGCGTCTTCAGGAAGCGCACCAGCGTGTCGCGCACCCGGGCGCCGGTTTCGAGCACTTCCTCGTGATGGATCTTCTGCGGCAGAATGCCGGCCGCCATATTGGTCACGCAGGAGATGCCCAGCACTTTGATTCCCATGTGGTTGGCCACGATGGCTTCGAGCACCGTGGACATGCCGACCACGTCGGCGCCGATGGTGCGCAAATAACGGATTTCCGCGGGCGTCTCATAACTCGGCCCGAGCATCGCGGCGTACACGCCTTCGGAAATGGGCACGCACAACTCCATGGCCACTCCCTTAGCGGTTTCGCGATAGGCTCGCGAGTAAGCCTCGGACATATCCGGGAAGCGCGGCCCCAGGGAATCGTCGTTCGGCCCGGTCAGCGGATTCACGCCCTGCAGGTTGATATGGTCGGAGATCAGCACCAGCCCGCCCTGCTGCAGAGTCAGGTTGATGCCGCCCGCGGCGTTGGTGAAGACCATCGACCGCACGCCCAGGCGTCCCAGCACCCGCACGCCGAAGGTCACCTGCGCCGGTGTATAGCCTTCGTAGAGATGGGCGCGGCCGGCCATCACCGCTACCGCCAACTCGCCCAGCTTTCCGATCACCAGCTTGCCCGCGTGCCCCACCGCGGTCGAGCCCGGCCAGCCCGGAATCTCCGCGTAGGGAATGTCGGTCCGCTCGCTGAGTTCGTCGGCAAACGCACCGAGGCCGCTGCCCAGCACTACGCCGACGGCCGGCCGCCAGGGCGTGCGGCTTTCCACGAATCGTCTGGCTTCCTCGATCACAATAACATTCCCGCAATGCACGCCGACATGAAATTGGCCATCGTGCCGGCCATCACCGCGCGGATCCCGAGGCGCGCCAGATCCGGTTTGCGGCTCGGCGCCAGCGATCCAATCCCGCCGATCTGGATGGCGATCGAACTGAGATTGGCGAACCCGCACAGCGCGTACGTGGCGATGACGAACGATCGCGGATTGAGCGCCGCCCTCACCGCCGGCTTTCCCAGCTCCACGAACGCCACGAATTCGTTGGTCACCAGGCGCGTGCCCAAAAGATTGCCGATGGTGGACGCGTCCTTCCACGGCACGCCCATGAGCCACGCCACCGGCGCGAAGACGATTCCGAAAATCTGTTGCAGG
The DNA here is from genome assembly GCA_049511275.1 of Bryobacteraceae bacterium. Classification (GTDB taxonomy): domain Bacteria; phylum Acidobacteriota; class Terriglobia; order Bryobacterales; family Bryobacteraceae; genus PALSA-129. The sequence goes on along the minus strand of JBEKYE010000224.1, from coordinate 2,068 downwards.
GAACCCGGCAGCCAACCCATGAGCGGCAAAGTGTGCACCCAGCCGAGAATCCCGTTGAACATCGCGATCAGCGCCAGAAAGGCAATCAGCATGCCGCCAACGTTGAGCGCCAGGTGCAGACCGTCGCCCGCGCCCTGCGCCGCCGCGTCGATCACGTTGACCGCTGTCTTCTCGACCTTGATCTCCACCTTGCCCGCGGTGGCCGGCTTGCCGGTTTCGGGGATGAAAATCTTCGACAGCATGATGGTGGCCGGCGCCGTCATGATTACCGCCGTCAGCAGGTGCGTGATCGAGACGTGCGCCACCAGCACGTACGCGGCCATCACGGACCCCGAAACGTGCGCCATCCCGCTCGTCATGACGGTAAACAGCTCGGATTCCGTCAGCCCCGCCAGGAACGGCTTGATGGTCAGCGGCGCTTCCGTCTGCCCCATGAAGATGCTGGCCGCCACGTTGAGAGATTCGGCCCCGCTCACGCCCATCACCTTCTGCATGACGATCGCCATGCCTCGCACCACGAGCTGCATCACGCCCAGGTAATACAGGATGGCAAAGAACGAGGCGATGAAAATAATGATGGGCAGAACCTGGAACGCGAAAATTACGCCGTAGGGCCCGCTCGGATCTCCCAGCGGCCCGAATAGGAACTGCGTGCCGTCTTTCACGTAGCCCAGCATGTTGTTCACGCCGGCGCCGATGGCTTGAAAGATTTTGCCGAAATCCGTCTTCAGCACCAGCACGGCGAACGCAAATTGCAGCCCGAGGCCCCATGCAATGATGCTGAGCTTGATATCGCGCTTATGCGAAGAGCACAACCATGCGAAGGCCAGGATCACCGCCAGGCCCAGGAACCCCGTGAACCGGCCCATTACCCGACTACTTCCAGAATCAGTTCCCGCTCGTCGGGTTTCTGCGCGGAAATGCGGAACGCGTCTTCCACCATCTCGGCCGCTTCATCCACGCGGTCTTCCTTGGTGTAGTAGAGGCGGCAAAGCACCGAGCCCGCATCCACCTTCTCGCCGGTCTTGACTTCCAGGATGATCCCCACCGCCGGATCGATGGCGTCTTCCTTTTTGTCGCGGCCCGCGCCAATCATGTTGGAAGCGACGCCGATGTCTTCGGCATTGATGGAGCTGACGTAGCCGGCGCGCGGCGAGGCGACCTCGCGCATGCCGGTCGCGTTCGGCAGCAGTTCGAATTTGTCGAGCGCCTGCGGATTGCCGCCCTGCGCCGCCACCACCTGCTTTAATTTCCTGTAGGCGGAGCCGTCCACCAGGTGCTGTTCGGCGATGCGGCGCGCTTCCTCGAGCGTGGCTGCCTTCTTGCCCAGGTGGATCATGCGCGCCGCCAGTTCGAGCGAAAGCTTGGTGAGATCGGCCGGGCCCGCATTCTGCAGCGTCTGCGAAGCTTCCATGATCTCCAGCGCATTGCCGATGGCGTAACCCAGCGGCTGGTTCATGTCCGTGATCAGCGCCACCACCTTCTTGTCCATGCGGCGGCCGATGCCCACCATGGTCTGCGCCAGGCGCCGCGCGTCCACCTGCTTCTTCATGAATGCGCCGCTGCCCACTTTCACGTCGAGCACCAGCGCGTCCACGCCCTCGGCCAGCTTCTTCGACATGATCGACGACGAAATCAACGGAATCGATTCCACCGTCGCCGTCACATCCCGCAGCGCGTACAGCTTGCGGTCCGCCGGCGCCAGTTCTTCAGTCTGACCGATGAAGCACAGCCCCAGCTCCGCCAGCTGTTTCTGGAATTCCTCGGCCGTAAGGCTGGTGCGGAATCCGGGAATGGACTCGAGCTTGTCGAGCGTACCCCCGGTGTGGCCCAGCGCGCGGCCCGACATCATCGGCACCACCACTCCGGCGGCTGCCGCCAGCGGCGCCACGATGAAGCTGGTCTTGTCGCCCACGCCTCCGGTGGAATGCTTGTCCACTTTCACGCCCGGAATGGCAGACAGATCGACCGTGTCGCCGGAACGCAGCATGCATTCCGTCAGCCGGCTCACTTCCCGGTCCGACATCCCCGAAAAGAAAACGGCCATCAAGAAAGACGACATCTGGTA
>JBEKYE010000223.1:0-8191 GCA_049511275.1 Bryobacteraceae bacterium | reverse complement strand
CCACCTGCGCCAGCAGCGTAGTAGGAATCTGGATGACCGGAATGCCGCGCATGAAAATGGCGGCCAGAAACCCCGCCATGTCGGTGACGATGCCGCCGCCGAACGCGATCACCACGCTTGTACGGTCGCCGCCCAGTTCCACCATGCGCTCAGCCAGCCGCTCGAGCGGCCCGAGGCGCTTCTGATCTTCCCCGCCCGGCAGAAACACCTCTTCGCGCCGAATCCCCGCCAGCGCCTGCGCGAGCGCCATCCCCTGGTGCCGCCACACATCTTCCGTCGAAACCACGAAAACCTTGCCGGCCTTGGCGGGAAGGTATTGCGCCGCCGAACGGATCACGCCGCGTTCCACGATCGCCGGATAGCGGTGTTCCGGCGTCTCGATTCGATAAGTGGGCATAGGGTCGCGCGATCGCTTGGCTACTTCTTCTCCGGCGCGCCGGCCGGCAGCAGGCGGGTGATCTCCGCCGCCAGTTGATCGCCCTCGAATACTTCGCGCGCCAGCGGCCCATATTCGAAATCGCGCCGGATGGTGCCGCCTCCGTCGATCATGTACAGGTGCGGAAAGTTGATCGTCGGCGTCAGCACGTAAGAATATGCCACCTGCCCCGAGTCGAACAAAATCGGGTACTTGATCCGGTGGCCGGTTAGGAAGCTCAGCACCTGTTCCCCGGCGTCCGGCGGATTCACCACCCCCAGCACCGCGATCCGGGAGCCATACTTTTCCTGGGTCTGTTGCAGCAGCTCGGCGAAGGCGGCGCAGTGCGGGCAAGTGGTCTGGAAGAAAACCAGCAGCACCAGTTTGCCGCGGTAATCGGCCAGGTCGTGCTCTGCGCCTTTGGAATCCACCAGCGAAAAACCGGGCGCCCGGCGGTTCACATCCGCCGCGAAGAGCGCGCCGGCGCAAAGCAGGGTAATCAGAAGTTTCCTCATAGTCGGTATGTTCATCCCACTAATTTTCTCAAAGACTCCTCGTATGGTGCACGCGCCACGCCGCGCTCCGTGATGATGCCGGTCACGTAACGCGCCGGCGTTACGTCGAACGCCGGGTTCATGACCGCCGTCCCCGCGGGCGCCATCTGCCGCCCGTAAACGTGCGTCACTTCCGCCGCCGCGCGCTGTTCGATCGGAATGGCTTCGCCCGACGCCAGCGTCAGGTCCAGCGTCGATATCGGAGCCGCCACAAAAAACGGCACGTGGTTTTCCTTCGCCAGCACCGCCACCGAATACGTGCCCACCTTGTTGGCCACGTCGCCATTCGCCGCGATGCGGTCCGCGCCCACCACCACGCAGCCGATCCGGCCCGACTTCAGAAAGTGGCCCGCCATACTGTCGGTGATCAGGGTCGTCGGGATGTGGTCCTGCTGCAGTTCCCACACCGTGAGCCGCGCGCCCTGCAGAAACGGCCGCGTCTCGCCGGCGAATACATCCACCGTTTTGCCGCTTTCGATGGCCGCGCGGATCACGCCCAGCGCCGTTCCATAGCCTGCCGTGGCCAGCGCGCCGGCGTTGCAGTGCGTCAGCACGGTCTTGTGGTCCGGCACCAGCGCCGCCCCGTTCCGGCCGATCGCGCGGCAGATCGCGATGTCCTCTTCGCGCACGCGCTGCGCCTCTTCCACCATACGCCGCCGGATCTCCGCCGGCGGAGCGCCGCGCAAAGACGCGTACAGCCGTTTCATGCGGCCGATCGCCCAAAAGAGATTGACCGCCGTCGGCCGCGTGGCCGCCAGCGTTGCGCAAATCGTTTCCACCTGCCGGTCCAAATCCTGGTCGCCCGCGTGCAGCACGCCCAGCGCGACCCCCATGGCCGCCGCCACTCCGATGGCCGGCGCGCCCCGAATAATCATGTCGCGAATCGCCGTTGCCACTTCCTCATACTTCCGGCACGTGACATACGCTTCTTCGAGCGGCAGTTTGGTCTGGTCGATCATGACCACTCGGTCGTCGATCCATTGAATCGTCTCTACCATGCGCTCCTCACTTGGGGTGCGGCTTGATCTCGTGCAAGTGATATTCCTGGCTCTCGATCGTGAAATAGAATCGCCAGCCCAGGTTGACTCTCGCTTGCCAGAGGCCGATGGATTCATCGTATTTCTTGGCATGAAGCGAAGGGTGGTGGAGATTCTGCTCCAAGAACAAGAGTTGCTTGAAAAACGTCTTTTGAACCGCGGGCGGAGCGGATTCCAAGCATCTCAGGAAGCGCCAGGAGTAGACAATGCCCATCAAACGGCCTGGCCGCCTTTGCGGGCCCGCTTGCGTAATTCCTTTTTCATGGATGCAGCCGCTTCTCGGGCGCTTGCAAATGGCCCGTAGGTGCGGCCCTGCCTGAAGTCGTCCAGGCTTTCCGCAATACCGCGATCGACCAGCGACTTGGGCGTGAATGTGATTCTCCCCCGTTCGACCTTGGCTTCGAGCAGATCGCCGACCTGTATGCCGACCTGCTCCCGCAGGTTCTGGGGGAGAACCACCTGATACTTATTCTTGACGGTAACGATTGTCATGAGTTCGTGATTCCAACAGTTGAACTGTTCGCCTACCTCTACCATAACCCAAGACGGCGGCGTGGGACAGCGGACCTTGATTAATGCGGCAAATCCCCTCCTTGCGTAAACAACGAAACAAATGAGAGCGCATTGAAAGATGCGTGCATGATGGCCGCCGCCCGCGTCGACCCGGTGGCCTGCCGCATCCATCCGAACGCAGCGCCCGCCAGGCCAATCTGCACCGCGGAGCGCCACGAATCTCCATATTCCCAATAATGCAGTATCCCGAACGGCGCGGCAGCCAGCAGAATGCCGGCCACCGGTCCGAAAGTGCGCGCCAGCAGCGGCTGCAGGAACCCGCGAAAGGCCAGCTCTTCGCACACCGGCGCCACAATTGTGCCGAACAGCGTCACCACCACCAGCGACGCCACCGGGCCTTTCATCATCTCCACAATCGGACCGCTGCTCGGCGGCGTCGCCATCAGGTGGCCCACCAGGCCCACCGCCAGCGCGGCTGCCAGACCGGCAATTACGTTCCAGAGGAATGGTATCCCGCTGGATGTCCACCCCAGCGACCGCCAAAAGGGCCGGTCGTACTGCACCCGAAAAATCACCGTCAACGCGCCGAACAAGAGCGCGTAGCCGATCAGTGTTTCCGGCACCGCCTCTTCCGCCGGCGCGGCCACATGCCAGTGCAGCAGCGTCATTGCCAGCTTCACCAGCGCAAGTCCGGCGAACATGCAGGGGATCGACAGTCCCGCCATCAGGAACAAATCGGCGTATCCCCAGAACGGCACGCGCTCCGGCTCCGGCGGCGCTGGAACGCCGCCCTCCGGCACCGGCCCTGGATCGGGAAGCGCCAGCTCGTCGCTCATGAATCCTTCTCGATCAGTGCCGCCGCCAGCAGCGGAATCATCAGCTCATGGTGTCCCGTGATGGCGTAGCCCGAGCCTGGCAGGCTGCCGCCATGCGGCCGCTCCACCACGTTCACGCGCGGCCGGTAGTGCTGCAGGAAATCGAAATTCGCGGTGGTGAAACCGGCCAGCGGATGCCCCACGTTCCGCACCGCCGAAATCGCCTTCAGAAAAACCTCCGGCATCACCACGGCCGATCCCACGTTGAGATACACGCCGCCATCATGCAAATCGGCCACGTATGCCGCGAACAACCGGAAGTCGCGATGCGACGCGCTGCCGATGGCCGCCCCGTCCGCCGCCGGATGCATGTGCGGCGTATCGGTCCCGATCGCCACGTGCACCGTCACGGGCGTGGCGTGGTGGTATGCCTGGAGCACCAGGCTCGCGCCCGCGCCGGCCAGCCCGGCCTGCTCCGCCAGCCATTTTCCCAACGCCTCGCCCATTCCCAGCCCATCGCGGTCGCCCTCCGCAATCGCCCGGTTCATGTCGCGCCCGGTCTCTTCCGCCGCGCCAAACCGCCCGTCGGGCAGCACCGCCTCCACATCTTCGCTGGTGTGCCCGGCCAGCGCGATTTCGAAATCGTGGATGGACGCCGCCCCGTTCATCGCAAAGGCCGTGGCATACCCGCGCCGCATCAGATCGATCAGCACAGGAGCCAGGCCGCACTTGATCACGTGCCCGCCCAGCCCCCACAGGATGGCCCGCCGCCGCGCCCGCGCCTTCGCCACCGCTTCCACCACCGCGCGAAACCCGTCCGCCGCCAGCAGGTGCGGCAACGAATCCAGCCACCCGGCTACTCCCGAGCCTTTCGCATAGGGCGAAGCGAAGTCCGCCAATTTGACTTTGCCGCCGCGCTCCGCGAGGCCTACCGTGCGCAGACCCGCCAGATCCAGAGGATGCTTCGAGTATTTGCTCATGCCGCCACCCCGTTGTGCAACACCTTGCGCAACGCTTCCGCCGTATAGCTCTTTTTCGACCGGCTCACCTGCTCCGGTGTCCCGCTCGCCACTATCTTCCCGCCGTATTCGCCGCCATCCGGTCCCAGGTCGATGATCCAATCGGCGGTTTTCATGACGTCCAGGTTGTGCTCGATCACCACCACCGTATTGCCCAGTCCCACTAGCCTCTGCAGCACGTCCAGCAGCTTCCGCACATCGTCGAAATGCAGCCCCGTGGTCGGTTCGTCCAGCAGATAAAACGTGCGCCCGGTCTGCCGTTTGCTCAGTTCCTTGGCCAGTTTGATGCGCTGCGCCTCGCCGCCCGAAAGCGTCGTCGACGATTGCCCCAGGTGCACGTATCCCAGCCCCACGTCGAAAAGCGTTTGCAGCTTGGCGCGAATTTGCGGCAGGTTCTCCATCAGCGGCAGAGCTTCTTCCACCGTCGCATCCAGCATATCCGCGATCGAGTGGCCCTTGAATTTCACCTGCAGCGTCTCGCGATTGTAGCGGCGCCCGTGGCACACATCGCAGGTCACGTAGACGTCGGGCAGAAAATTCATCTCGATCCGTTTCAGCCCGTCGCCCTGGCACGCTTCGCACCGCCCGCCCTTCACGTTGAAGCTGAACCGCCCGGGCTTGTATCCCCGTTCGCGCGATTCCGGCAACATGGCGTAGAGATCGCGAATCGGCGTGAACAGCCCCGTGTAGGTGGCCGGATTCGAACGCGGCGTCCGCCCGATGGGCGCCTGGTCGATGCGAATCACTTTATCGATCTCGCCCGCGCCGTCGATGGCCTCGTGCGCGCCCGGCTCTTCGTGCGACCCGTAAATCTCCCGCGCCAGCGAGCGGTACAGAATCTCGTTCACCAGCGTCGATTTGCCGCTGCCCGAAACCCCCGTCACCACTGTCAGCAGCCCCAGCGGAATTTCGGCGTCGATGTTTTTCAGATTGTGCTCGGTGGCGCCGCGAATGATCAGCTTCTTCGGGCCCGGCTTCCGCCGCTCGGCCGGAACCGCAATCTCCAGCGCTCCGGAAAGATAGCGGCCCGTCAGCGAGTTCGCATCGCGCCGGATGTCGTCCGGCTCGCCAGCCGCCACCAGTTCCCCGCCCAGCCGTCCCGCGCCCGGCCCCAGGTCGATCACGTAGTCCGCCCGCGCAATAGTCTCCGCGTCGTGCTCCACCACCAGCACCGTATTCCCCATATCGCGGAGTTGCGCCAGCGTCTCCAGCAGCCGCCCGTTGTCGCGCGGGTGCAGCCCGATGGAAGGCTCGTCCAGCACGTACAGCACGCCGCGCAGCTTCGAGCCGATCTGCGTCGCCAGGCGTATGCGCTGCGACTCGCCGCCCGACAGCGTCGCCGCCGATCGTTCCAGGCTCAGGTAATCCAGCCCCACCGCCGAAAGAAACTCCAGCCGCCGGCGGATCTCATCCAGCACCCGCCCGGCAATCTGCATCTCGCGATCGTGGAACTCCCAGTTCCGCACCGTCACCAGCGCGCGTGCCACCGGCAGGGCCGTGAACTCCGCGATCGAAAAATTCTTTACCCGCACCGCCAGGCTCGCCGGCCCGAGGCGCCTCCCCTGGCACGCCGGACACTCCACCGGCGACATGTAATCCGTCAGCCAGTCGCGGTAACCCTCCGGCGCTTCCCGGTATATCTGCTCCAGGATTTTGAGGATCCCTTCGAACCCGTTGCCGCCTTCCAGCAGCAGGTCGCGCGTCTTCCGCGGCAAATCCTCGAACGGCTTTTTCAGATTCACGCGCGCGCGCTTCGCGAATTCCTCAAGCTGGCTCTGCATCGTCCACGAGCTGGCCGCCGGCCCCAGCCCGCCGTCCAGCAGCGGCTTGGACGCATCCACGATCACTTTCGCCGGGTCGAACGTCCACTTGCTTCCCAAGCCGTGGCATTCCTGGCACGCGCCGTAGGGGCTGTTGAATGAGAACGAGCGCGGCTCCAGTTGCGGGATGCTGGCGCCGCACTCCATGCACGCCAGTTTCTGCGAGTACAGCCGCTCCTCGCCGTTCACCACCACAATCAACACCAGCCCATTGGCCAGTCGCGTGGCCGTTTCGATGGAAGCTTCCAGGCGCTTCTCGATCCCCGGCTTGACCAGCAGCCGGTCCACCACCACTTCGATGGTGTGATTCCGCCGCCGGTCCATCGGAATATCTTCGTCCAGCGACCGCAACACTCCATCGATCCGCGCCCGCACGAAACCCTGCCGCGCCAGCTTCTCCAGGTCTTTCTTGTATTCGCCCTTGCGCCCGCGCACCACCGGCGCCATCACCATGATGCGGTCCTCGGGCTTCAGGGCCACCACGTGCTGCAGAATCTGCTCGGTGGTCTGCCGGGAAATCTCGTTGCCGCACACCGGGCAGTGCGGCGTCCCGATGGAAGAGTACAACAGCCGCAGGTAATCGTAAATCTCCGTGATGGTCCCCACCGTCGATCGCGGGCTGCGGCTGGTGGTCTTCTGTTCGATGGAAATCGCCGGGCTCAGCCCGTCGATCGAATCCACATCCGGCCGCTCCATCTGGTCCAGGAATTGCCGCGCATAGGTGGAAAGCGTCTCCACGTACCGCCGCTGCCCTTCCGCATAAATCGTATCGAACGCCAGCGACGATTTCCCCGACCCGCTCAGCCCCGTAATCACCGTCAGGCTGTTGCGGGGTATTTCCACGTCGATGTTCTTCAAATTGTGCTGGCGCGCGCCATGCACGGTGATCCGGTCCAGCATAGTGGTTTACAAGTGGAAAGGGCGAATCTCTTATTGTGACGCGGCTTGTGCCGGTTGCGCAAATTGCGCTATAAGTGGGTCAGATATGCAAAAATGCACGCGGTGTGGAGCACACCTGCGACGCGTCCACCGAACGTTCTTCGAACGCTTCAGTTACCTGGCGATTTACGAGTGCAAGTCCTGCGCCGTGGAGGAGTTTGTTCCCCGCCGCTTCCGCCTCCATTTCGGCGACAAGGCCCGATGCCCGAAGTGCGGCACCTTCCGCATTGTGCGGCTCAAGGGCCCCGACCGCATCGACCCCATGTTCACTGGCTTCTTCAACCTGTTGGAAAAACTGTCCGGCGGCCGCCTGCACCACTGCCGCTTTTGCCGCATCCAGTTCTACGACCGGCGCAAGCTCGCTGCCGACGCTGCCGATGAGCACACCGCACCCGAAACCGCGGCTCCCAATGGCGCCCGGTCGGATGCATGATTCCGCCGCTGCGCTTCACCGCGTCCCCCGAGGACGCTTCCCGGCGGCTCGACCAACTGCTCCACGAGCGCTTTCCCCAGTTCAGCCGCGCCCGCCTGCAGGAGTGGATCCGTTCCGGCGGCGTCCGCGTGGCCGGCCTTCCCAGCCGCGCCTCCCACAATGTGCGCGCCGGCGAAACCATCGAAGTGCAACCCGCCGATCCGCCCCCCTTGCGCGCCACGCCCGAGACCATCCCGCTCTCCGTCCTCTACGAAGATGACGACCTGGTTGCCATCGATAAGCCCGCCGGCATGGTGGTGCACGCCGGCGCCGGCGTGCGTACCGGCACCCTGGTCAACGCCCTGCTCGGCCGCTTCGACGCCCTGTCGGGGGTCGCCGGCGAACTCCGCCCCGGCATTGTCCACCGCCTCGACCGCTTCACCAGCGGCGTCCTGCTGGTCGCCAAGAACGACCAGGCGCACCGCAACCTGGCCGCCCAGTTTGCGAACCGCCAGGTCGAAAAGGTGTACTTCGCGCTGGTCCACGGCTCCGTCAAAGCCGGCAGCGGCCGCATCGACCGCCCCATCGCCCGCGACCCCGTGCGCCGCGCCCGCATGACCGTCCGCCTCGCCGAGGGCCGCGCCGCCTGGTCTGAATACCGCGTCCT
>JBEKYE010000222.1:0-8220 GCA_049511275.1 Bryobacteraceae bacterium | reverse complement strand
TTGATTATACCAAACAGGCTGTGCCCCGTCGGCATCATCGCTGACGTCACTGCTAACATAACTGGTATCTTGCAAAGATGAGATCGACCCGGAACTTCGGCGCTTCGGCGCTTCTGGCCGCATGCTGGCTCTGCGCCGGCTGCGCCAGAGCGCCCCGGACCCATACGCTCTCCGTCGCCGCCGCGGCCGATCTGCAGTTTGCGCTGGAAGAGGCGTCCGGCTCCTTCCGCCAGGCACATCCGGATACCCAACTGCGCGTCTCTTACGGCTCCTCCGGGAATTTCTATGCGCAGATCCGCAACGGCGCGCCGTTCGACCTGTTCCTCTCGGCCGATGCCCAATACCCGCGCACGCTGGCCCACGACGGGCTGGCTGCCGGCGCCGTCTTCGACTACGCGGCCGGGCGCATCGTGGTGTGGGTGCCAAACTCCTCGATGCTTGATCCGGCGAGGGCGCTGCGCGATCCTTCGGTGCGACACGTGGCCATCGCCAACCCCGCACATGCGCCTTACGGGCGCGCCGCGGAAGCCGCGCTGCGCGCCATGGGCCTCTACGATGGCCTCCAGGCGAAACTGGTGCTGAGCGAAAATATCTCGCAGGCCTTTCAGTTCGTCCAGAGCGGCGCCGCCGACGTGGGAATCGTGGCGCTCTCGCTGGCCTCGGCTCCAGTGGCGCGCGGCCAGGGGCGATACTGGGAGGTGCCCGCGGAGACGTATCCGAAAATGGAACAGTGTGGCGTGATTCTGAAAGATTCCGCCGCGGCCCGCCAGTTTCGCGACTGGCTGACGGGGCCGGCGGGGCGGGCGCTTCTGGTTCGATACGGTTTCTCCCTGCCCGGCAATTGACCGGGCGAATGATATGGACTATCAGGCCATCTGGCTCAGCGTGCGGCTCGCGGCTGCCACCACCGTGATCCTTTTGGCGGCCGGCGTGCCGCTGGCGTATTGGATTTCCTTTTCGCGGCGGCGGTGGAAATTCCTGGTGGAAGCGGTGGTGGCGCTGCCGCTGGTATTGCCGCCCACGGTCCTGGGTTTCTACGTGCTGCTGGCTATCGGTCCGCACAGTCCGGTGGGCGCGCTCTATGCCAGGCTCACGGGCGGCATGCTGCCGTTCTCGTTTCAGGGCCTGCTGCTGGCCTCGGTGCTCTATAGCCTGCCGTTCACGGTGCAGCCGGTGGCGGCGGCCTTCGCGGGCGTCGACCGCAAACTGGTGGAAGCGTCCTGGTGCCTGGGGGTTTCGCGCGCGGCCACTTTCCGGCGCGTGATCGTGCCGCTGGCCGCCCGCGGAATCGCCACCGGCGCCATCCTCAGTTTCGCCCACACCATGGGCGAATTCGGCGTGGTCCTCATGGTGGGCGGCAATATCGCCGGCGTCACCCGAACGGTTTCCATTTCCATTTACGACCAGGTGCAGGCGCTCGATTACGGCGCCGCCACAGAGACTTCGTTGTTTCTGCTGGCCATTTCCTTCGCGGTGCTGGCGGCCACCTACGCGCTGCAGCGCCGGGTCTGGGCGATATGGCCGGCGAACTGAACTGCGCGTGCCGGGCGCGCCTCGATTCCGGCTTCTCGCTGGACGCCCACTTGCGGATTCCGCTGGATCAATCGCCGGTCACGGTGCTGTTCGGCCCTTCCGGCTCCGGCAAGACTACGCTGCTGCGGATGCTGGCGGGTCTCGACCGCCCCGACGAAGGCGCCATCACTTTCCGCGGCGAGCCATGGTTCGACCACTCCCTTTCCCTATGCCTGCCGCCGCAAGAACGGCACGCCGTTTTTCTGTTTCAGGACTACGCGCTCTTTCCGCACCTGACGGTGGCGCGGAACATTGCGTTCAACGCGCGTCCCGGCAAGGGCGGGGAATACCTGAAAGCCTTCGGACTGGCCGATCTGGCCGGCCGCCTGCCCCGCGCCATTTCCGGCGGCCAGCAGCAGCGCGTGGCGCTGGCGCGCGCGCTTGCCGCCGAGCCGGACTTGCTGCTGCTCGACGAGCCGCTTTCCGCGCTCGACGCCGCCACGCGGCTCCGCACGCGCCACCAGTTGCGCGACATGCTGCTCACGGCCGGCGTTCCCAGCATCATCGTCACGCACGACCGCATGGAGGCGGTGGCGCTGGGCGATTGGATGGCGGTGATGGTGGGCGGCCGCATTTTGCAGGCCGGGCCCGTGCAGGAAGTGTTCCGCCATCCCGCCAACGGCCAGGTGGCCGAATGCGTGGGCGTCGAGAACGTATTGCCGGCGCGCATCGCGGCGCGCGAAAACGGACTGCTCACCCTGGAGATAGGCGCGGCGCGTCTGCAATCGATAGACTCCGGCGAGACCGGCCCCGTTGTCGCATGCATTCGCGCCGAAGATGTCGCCATCAGCCGCGATCTTTCCGCAGTTTCCAGCGCGCGCAACCGGCTGGCCGGCCGTGTGCGATCGGTCATTCCGGAAGGTCCGCTGGCGCGGGTGGAGCTGGACTGCGGCATTCCGCTGGTGGCCGTGGTCACGGCGCAATCGGTGGCGGAGATGCGGTTGCAGCCCGGTGACGCGGTCAGCGCCATCGTGAAGACCACGTCAGTACACGTGGCGCCCTGGTCCGAAAGTGACGGCGCCGCAAGGTGAGCGGGTACGCCGTTTCCTCAAATACATTCTCCGATTCCGCGAAGACCGCTCCCTCACGGTCGAGCGACAAGTCGCGGCTCGCATGAGATAATTTCTACAGCAGATGTATCCTCGCTTGATTTGCGCCTTGTCGGTGATGGCGATGGCTCTGACGCCCTGGCTCAAGGCGCAGTCCAATTCCGGGGAGTCGTTCGTCGATGAGCACCTGCGGCCTTACTACGAGCACGCGGGCTTCACCTGGAAGATCGAGCGCGAGCCGCACTTCGAGCTGAATTTCGAGGCGGATTCGGAGGCCGAGCGCCGGCTCGCGCAGCTCAAAGAGGTGGCCGAGCTCGGGCGCGCTTCCGTCCTCAAGGTGCTGGGGGCCACCAGCTACGATCCCGTCATCCATGTTTTCTTCGTGGGGTCCATCGCGCGCATGAACGAACTGATCGGGGCGGAAGTGATCGGCCGTTCCAGGCCCACGCAGCACGCGGTGTTTTGCGTGGTGGCGCCGTTCTCCGAATTGAGCCTGGCCCACGAGCTGACCCACGAGATTGTCTCGAACCTGTGGGGACCGGGCGAGCACTGGCTGCAGGAGGGCCTGGCGAACTACGTGGTGGACAACAATTCGTCGCTGATGAACCGGCAGTGCCTGGGCCTGCTGCAGAGCAAGCAGTGGATTCCGCTCAAGCTCATGGTGAATCCGGAATGGAAATCCTCCATCTATTCTCCCGACGATACCTACCCGGAGCTGGGAGGTTTCGTGCAGTACCTGTACGAAACCTTTGGCGTGGAGTACCTGCAGATCGCCTGGACGAAAGGCAGCAAGAACCTCAAGAAGGTGTACGGCAAGAAGCTTTCCGGGCTCGAATCGGACTGGCGCTCGACGCTGCTGAAACGCGTCGGCCCGGTACACGACCAGATCAACCTTCCCGGCCGGGGCGAGTTACTTTTGCAGGAAGAAATTCCCCACGAACATGGCATCAATCCCTGAAGAATAGAAACTGCGGACGGCGTCGCGGGGCGTGCAGACCAGGGGTTCGCCGAACAGGTTGAACGAGGTGTTATAGAGCACCGGCAGCCCGGAAGCTTTGCCGGCGGCGTGCAACAGCTTCCAATAGAGCGGGTTCTCGTCGCGATCGACGGAGTGCACGCGGACCATATCGCCGGCCAGAATGGCGGCGGCGAAGCGGTCGCGATGCTCCGGCCGCACGCGGCCCACCGTGGAAAGATAGCGCGCATTGGAGCCCACGTCGAAATATTCGGCGCACAGCTCCGCCGGCACGGAGGCGGCGAATTTGCGGAACGGCTCGCGATGCTTGATGAAGAGATTGAGGTTTTCGGTGGAATAGGGATCGAGCGGCGAAGCCAGAATGCTGCGGTTGCCGAGCGCGCGGGCCCCGAACTCCATGCGTCCGTGCATCCAGGCGACGATCTTGTTGTCGTTCAACTGGCCGACGGCGGTCGAGACCACCTCTTCGGTGGTGAGCAGGTAGTGGAAGCGCAGCTTGCAGTTTTCGAGCACCTGCTTGATTTCGGCGGCGGCATAAGCCGGCCCTAAAGCCAGGGTGTGGAAGGGGACGCGGCGCTCCTGCCGGTAGACGTTATGCCAGGTTTCGAGCACCGCGCCGATGGCGGTTCCGGCGTTGCCGGAGACCGGCTGCACGAAGACGTTCTGGTACCCGGAACGGTTCTCCAGCGCCGAGACCAGCAGGGCGTTCAGGCCGAGACCGCCGGCCAGGCAGAGGTTGCGGCCGTCGCCGGACATGCGGATAGCGGCGGCTTCCACGGCCTGCTGGATGCCGGCCGCGAGGTGCGTGCGCAGCTCCTCGGGAACCGGCTGGCCGTCCTGCAATCCGATGCGCTCATAGAAGCGCGGGCCGAAGCCGCCGTGGCGCAGCCGGTCGGTCGACAGGAAGGAACGGTCCAGGCGCGGGCCGGTGTCGGAAAGGCGGAGGATTTCGAGGAAGAGATTGCAATAGCGATCGTCGCCGGCCACCGAAAGCCATTGCACTTTGTGTTCCTCTTCGTTGGCCAGAAGGCCCAGCAATTCGGTGACGCGGCCATAGAGGTCGCCGAGCGAATCCGGCGAATATTGCTCCTGCTCGAGGGTCATGTGCGTGCCGCGGGCCTGCCATCGCGATCCGCAGCGGAAATCGCCGCCGCGGTCGAGCGTCAGAACCGTGGCTTCGTCGAAGGGCGAAGCGTAGTAGGCCGAGGCGGCATGCGCCAGGTGGTGTTCCAGGACCACGATGCGGCTTTGCGGGAAGCGCGCGCGGAGCTTCAAATGGAAATCGGATTCGGGGATCGGCCGCACCACGGCCACGGCGTCCACCTGCTCGGGCCGTGCGGCGGCCAGTTCGAGGCAGGTGGCAATGGCGTGCTCCGGCAGTTCGCCGCGGCTGCCAGTGTGGGCGCCGCGCGCCAGCTTGGATTCCTCGATGGCGGCCACCAGTTCGCCGTCTTTGAGGACGGCGCTCGAGGCATCGCCCAGGATTCCGCCGATTCCGAGGATGATCATTTGCCCCGCTTCTCGATCTTCGCCCAGGCGTCCTTCAGCCCCACCGTGCGGTTGAAGACCAGCCCCGCGGGGCTGGAATCGGAGTCCACCGCAAAGTAGCCGAGGCGCTCGAACTGGTAACGGCTGCCAGGGGCGGCGGCCGCGAGCGAGGGTTCGAGCTTGGCTGCCGCCACCACTTCGAGCGAATGAGGATTCAGATTCGCCGTGAAATCCTGGCCTTCTGCGATCTGGTTGGGGTCTTCCTTGATGAAGAGATTGTCGTAGAGCCGCACTTCGGCGTCGATGGAGTGCGCGGCCGAGACCCAGTGGATGGTGGACTTCACCTTGCGGCCGTCGGGCGCGTTGCCGCCGCGCGTGGCCGGGTCGTAGGTGCAATGGATTTCCACCACCTCGCCGGCCGGGTTCTTGACGGCGCGGGTGCAGGTGACGAAATAGCCGTAGCGCAGGCGCACTTCGCGGCCGAGCGACAAGCGGTAATATTGCTTGGGCGGATCTTCGCGGAAGTCGTCCTGCTCGATGTAGAGAACGCGCGAGAACGGCACGCGGCGGGTGCCCGCGGACGGGTCTTCGGGGTTGTTGACGGCCTCCATCTCTTCCACCTGGCCTTCGGGATAGTTGTCGATTACCAGGCGGAGCGGGCGGAGCACGGCCATGACGCGCGGCGAGCGGCGGTTGAGGTCTTCGCGCACGTGGTGTTCCAGCAGGCCGAGCTCGATGGTGCCGTTGGTCTTGGAGACGCCGATGGCTTTGCAGAAATTGCGGATGGCTTCGGGCGTATAGCCGCGGCGGCGGATGCCGGAGAGCGTGGGCATGCGCGGATCGTCCCAGCCGCGCACGTGACCGTTCTGCACCAGTTGGAGTAACTTGCGCTTACTAAGAAGCGTGTAAGTGAGGTTCAGGCGGTCGAACTCGATCTGCTGGGGATGATAGATCCCCAACGTTTCCACGTACCAATCGTAGAGCGGGCGGTGGTCTTCGAACTCGAGGGTGCAGATGGAGTGGGTGATTTTTTCGATGGAATCGGATTCGCCGTGCGCGAAGTCGTACATGGGGTAGATACACCACGTGCTGCCGGTGCGGTGGTGATCGGCGTGCAGAATGCGGTAGGTCACGGGATCGCGCATGTTCAGGTTGGGCGATGCCATGTCGATCTTCGCGCGGAGGGTGCGCGATCCATCGGGGAATTCGCCGTTCTTCATGCGCTCGAACAGGTCGAGGTTTTCTTCGATGGAGCGATCGCGGTAGGGGCTGAGCTTGCCGGCCTCGGTGAGGTTGCCGCGATATTGGCGCACCTCATCGGCGGTCAAATCGCAGACGTAGGCCTTGCCTTTGCGGATCAGATCGACGGCCCACTGGTACAACTGGGGGAAATAGTCGGACGCGTAGAAGAGCCGGTCTTCCCAATCGAAGCCCAGCCACCGGACGTTTTCCATGATGGAATCGACGTACTCGGTCTCTTCCTTTTCGGGGTTGGTGTCGTCGAAGCGCAGGTTGGTTTTGCCGCCGAACTCGGCGGCCAGGCCGAAGTTCAGGCAAATGGATTTAGCGTGGCCGATGTGCAGGTAGCCGTTCGGCTCGGGCGGGAAGCGGGTATGCACGCGGCCCTGATACTTGTTGGTCTTCAGGTCTTCCAGGATGATGTCGCGGACGAAATTGGAGGGACCGGCGGGCGAAGGCGGCGCGGAGGGATTCGACGGGTTCATGACGTTTTCAACTTTCCGATGGCCTGTTCCATGCGGTGCAGGCAGGTTTTGCGGCCGAGCGCTTCGAGGGCGATGCGCAAGGAACCAGTGGGGGAAGGCGCGAAACGGACTCTGAGCATGGGAAATGCCAGTATAACAAGTGGCGCAAAAGGGCTTGGCGATGGTGAGGCGGCATGGCTATAGGATTGGGATGGAATTGGGGTCGCCTGAGGAGGCGGATAGGTTTTGTTTGCAATCGGTTGCGGGCGAAATTGGGTTCGTTTGGTATTTTCGCGCCGGCGGGTGTTGGGGGTCAGCGAGCGGCGGCGCCGATGGGACGGCATTGGCTTCGTTTCGTCAATGATGTTTGCCGGCGCGTTGCGGGTTCGGTCGGTGAAATTGGGTTTGTTTCGCAATCTTTCGTGCGAGTGGGTGCAGAGGGTCGGCGGGTTGAGTTGGCGCGTGGGCATGGTGAGAGGCGATCGCGGAGAAACGATGGTTCGAGGCGCGTTCGGGGGTTCCCGGGTTCACAAACGCTCCTCCTGGTTTGAGGGTAGCAGACGCCTGGAGCAATGAATTCGCTATACCTTATTGATTCTGCGGGAGAAGAACGTTGTAATGCGGTCCATCCTCAGTCGCGAAGGAGGGTTACGTCCCGTCTGTCACCATGTTCACAAGGAGGGTTACGTCCCGTCTGTCACCATGTTCACAGGCCCGCGGTGATTCTGTCGCATTATTGAGCATGTTCGACGATGTTCGCAATAAGACGTCCGCGGCCAAGGAGTGGGATAGACTCATTAACTTACCAGCCGAAGGACCACGCTCGCCAGAATCAGGCCCACAGCCGCGAACGGGAGATACCACCGGGGCGGCCATTTCACCTCGCTATAAATCTCCTTGCCATCCACCGATACGGTGAATCGGAGTCCCCGCGGACTTTTTGAAAAACGAGTGCTGGCGTCCACCTTCATAGACCGGTTCCCGTCGGGAATGGTCGCCTGAAAGCTGCGCGGTTCCCAAGTGGCGCCTGGCTCCCTAGCGATTTCCTTTCCATCGACAATCAGCCGCTCCAGCCTTGGCCGATTCTCCAACTCGATGACATGTCCTTTATACTCGGTCTTCCACGTGGTTTTAAGCACTCAGAGCCTCCCGGCGTGCGGCGAAACGTCAGATTATACCAGTTTGGGTGCGGTTGCGCTGACCGCGCGGCGCTCGCTGTTGCGCTTCACCTTTCGCAAACGAGCTGCCGCCTGCGCCAGAGAGTCCGCCACGGCGCTCCCCTGGGCACATTGCTCCGCGTTCTGCCAGGACGTGCCGCGCGAAGTCAATCCAATAGTTCACGGTCGGGAAAAGACGATTCGGCTGATCATGCGACAGGCGCTCGCCGCCATGCTCTGACGACCTCGGCGTGTAGTTGGCGCAATATTTCCAC
>JBEKYE010000221.1:0-8221 GCA_049511275.1 Bryobacteraceae bacterium | reverse complement strand
AAATCGTTTAGGTCGCCACGGGCGCGGCTGTAGACATAAGAGAAGTTCAATTGGCTGGACTTACCCTTCAACTGGTAGCGGGCGGTGGCTTCAACTTGGCGGTAGCGGGCGGCGCCGGTGCCGGAGAGGAGGTAGCCGCCGGTATTGGTGGCGAGGTCAGGGCCTTCGGTAGTGACAGTGACGAGGCCATCGGCATCGTTCTGGGTATAACCGACGCGGAGTTTGAGGTTGCCGGCGATGGGCTGTTCGACCTGGAAGGACCAGATATTGCTCTGGGGCGAGAAATTGCCGGGTACGGGACCCTGAAAGATGAGCTCGTGGTGGCGAAAGACCTCGCCGAGAGTGTTCTTGAAGAGGTAGGGGCCGGCGGAGATAACCCCCGTATTGGGGTCGTAGTATGTGAGGATCTCCCTGGGGTAGCTGGCGAACCCGTAGATATCGAGAGGCACGCGGTCGTAGAACCAGCCGAAGCCGGCGTGGACGATGGTGGCGGCGCCGGGGATGGGGGACCAGGAAACGCCGAAGCGCGGGGCGAGGCGGAAGGATTCGGTGAGTTCCTGCGACTCGGCGCGCATACCGAGATCCAGCGCCAGGCGGGAAGTGAGGACCCAGTGATCATGGGCGAATAAGGCGTAACCGAAATCGGATATTTCAAAGGGCTGGCCGGGGGTGAAGGTGATGTTCTCAATCAACTGGCCGGCCGGGTTGAGGATGTCGATGGGATGCTTGGAGACCGACCCGTCCTCGTTGCTGCCGGCGAAATCGGCTCCGAACTTAAGGTTGTGGGTACCCAGGTGATGAATGGGTTTGGGGGAAAAGTTGGAGCCGCCGGTGAAACGGGAGGCCTCGCGCTTCTGCTGCGCGAAATAATTCCCGCTATTGCCGGTGGGAGTGAGCACCAGATCGGCGGGGCCCTGGCCCCAGACGGAGGCGTCGAAGCGGGTGACGGAGAAGACGGTTTCGAGCAGGCCGCCGAAGATGGTGAGGCGGTCGGCGAGGGTGCCGGTGTAGTTGTGGGTACTGGCGTCGGGGGCGGTGGACTCGGGGTTGAAGTAGTCGATGTTGACGAAAGCCAGGCGCTGGGGAGCGACGTGGACGGTAGCGGTGACGAGGTGGCGTTCGGAGACGATCCAGTCGACTTGAGCAAAGGAGTTGATGCCCTCCTGCTTTTTCAGGTTGAACGGAAAAGGCAGAGTGTAGACGGGGGTTTTGCGAACCTCGAAATCGACGCCTTCGGAGAAATAAAATTTGCCGGCGACCAGGGGGCCTTCGAAATTGAAGCGGGGGGTAGCGTCGCGGAGACCGCGCAACTGCCAACTGCGGATGAAGAATTCGGGGAGAGGATCGTTCAATTCCCACTTCCATTTTTCGCCGCCGCGGCGGGTTTCGACGGAAACCAGGCCGGCGGTAAAGCGCCCGTACTCGGCGAGGAAGGGAGTCTGGTAGACGTTGATGGTTTCGACGCTATCGATGGGGACGGTGAGGCCGAACTGGCCGGTGGCGGGGTCGGTGACGTCGGCGGAGTTTACGATCATGGCGCTGCGGTGTTCGGCGGCGGCGGAGATCATCAGGCCGCCGCCCGGTTCGCGGACCACTCCGGGAATCATGGGGAGGGCGTCGGAGACGGTGGCCGGCTGGCTCGGCAGATCCTTGGCCGCAACCGCGGTGAGTGTGGCAGGAGTGGCGGCCACCTGTTCGACGGGAGAGGCGGAGCTTTGCACTTCGACGGTCTCGCGCTGGGTGATGGTGGGGACGATGGTCAGTTCGAGCGAGATGGCGGCGCTGGGGGCGAGTTCGAGATCGGGCTTGCGGGCGGTCTCGAAATTGGCTTTGACGGCCGAGATTTCATAACGCCCGGGCTGGAGAGCGGAGAATGTGGCATGGCCTTGGGGATCGGTCTGGGCGTGTGAAACCAGAGCATGGCCGAGCCGCAACTGGAGTTCGACCCCCGCGACGGGGTGGCCGGAGGAATCGACCACGGACACACTGATGACGGCGCCCTCCGGAGACGCCATCGCGGCGCGGCCTAAAAGAGCCAGGGCCAGACACAATGCACGCAGTCCCATCACCCGCTTCGCTAGAGTCCTTCTCCTGGGTTTAACACGATTGAACGGACGCAGGTGAGCCTCACGAGGTTAGGAGGGCGGACCCCCTGGTCCGCGGCCGACGCCCTCGTCGGCCTGCTCGTGATTGGCAGGCGCCATGTGAGGCCAACTGGGGCTCATGCTATCGTGGAGACGGTGTCTTCGCCACTCAATTTCCATCTGGAGCAGTATGACGGGCCGCTCGATCTGTTGTTGGACCTGATCCGTAAGCAGCAGATCGACATTAAAGACATTCCCATCGCGACCATCACGGCGCAATATCTGGGTTACCTGGACAAGGCGCGGGAGATGGATATCGACCTGGGCGCGGAATTCGTCTACATGGTGGCGACGCTGATTCACATCAAGTCGAGGATGCTGCTGCCACGCGATCCGGCGCTGGGCGAGGAGGCCGATAGCGGCGAAGATCCGCGGCAGGAACTGGTGGAGCGGCTGCTGGAGCACGAGCGGTTCAAGAACGCCGCGGAGATGCTGCAGCAGAAACGGATGATTGAAGAGAACGTCTGGTCGAACCCACAGATGAAGGCGTTCGTCTCGGAAGACGACAATCCGGGGCTGGCGGTGGGGCTTTTCGACCTGGTGAAGGCGTTGAGCGCGATCCTGGAGAGGTCCAAGAACCGCCCGGTCTTCGAAGTGGAAGGGGCGGACGTGACGGTGTCGGACATGATCCGCTACCTGAGGGAATGCTGTCTGGAAGCCGGCGCCAACCAGCCGGTCTATATTCTTCGGATATTCGAGCGGCAGCGGACGCGCCGGGCCATGATCGCGCTGTTTCTGGCGGTGCTGGAAATGGTGCGGATGCAGGCGATCGTGGTGGCGCAGAAAGATCAGTTCGGCGAAATCGCGTTACAGCGGCACGAGAATTTCGACGCGGTATTCGCGTCCGGGCTGCCCACGGCGGCCATCGAAAACGACTACATCTAACGAACCAGCATGGAAGAACTGGAACCGCAACAACCCGGCCCGGAAGCAGGAAGCGAAGCGCCGGAAACCGAAGCGCCGCAAGCGGTCTCGATGGAAGAGCTGATGGCGGCGGATCAGCCGGACGGGGACGCGGCGCCCGAGGTGTCTCTCGAAGATGCGCCATTGCAGGCGGTGCTGGAGGCGATCGTCTATGTGGCGGAAGAGCCGCTGACGGCGGCGCAGATGGCGTTGGCGCTCAACCAGCCCGTGGAGCGCATTCGCGAGCGGATGGCCCTGCTCATGGCGGAGTTCGAGAAGCCGGAGCACGGCCTGGCCATCCGCGAAGTGGCCGGCGGGTACAAGCTGGCGACCAAGGCGGAGCATCACGAGGCGGTGCGGAACTTCGTGAAGAGCCTGAAGCCGCCGCTGAAGCTCTCGTTGCCGGCGCTGGAGACCCTGGCGGTGATCGCCTACAAGCAGCCGGTGACCACGCCGGAGATCCTGGAAATCCGCGGCGTGCAGGGCGGAGGCGTGATCAAGACGCTGCTCGACCGCAAATTGATTGCCGAGGCGGGCCGCAAGAACGTGATCGGCAAACCGATTCTGTACAAGACCACCAAGGAGTTTCTGATCCAGTTCGGGCTCAAGGATCTGGCTGAGCTGCCCTCGCTCAAGGAGTTCGAGGAACTGGGGCGCATGGCGTTTGCGGAAAGCGAGCCCGCAGGGGCGGCGAATGCGGAGCAGGCCCAACTGGACCTGGAGGCTCCCGCGGAAGCGGCTCTTGAGGGGCAAGGCGTGGAAGCGGAAAACCAGGAGAGCTGATGGCGGAAGAGCGGCTGCAAAAGATTCTATCGCAGGCGGGCGTTGCGTCGCGGCGGCAGGCGGAAAAGATCATGGCCGAGGGCCGCGTGACGGTCAACGGGACGGCGATCACGGAACTGGGCTCGAAAGCGGACATCGAGCGCGATCACATCAAGGTGGACGGCCGGCTGATTCACGCGCCCAAGCGACAGATCTACCTGGCGCTCTGCAAACCCAACAACACGGTGACGACGGTGAGCGACCCGGAAGGCCGGGCGACAGTGATGGACCTGCTGCATGGAGTGAAGGAGCGGGTGTATCCGGTGGGACGGCTGGATTATCACAGCGAGGGGCTGCTGCTGCTGACCAACGACGGGGATCTGGCCAACGCCATCATGTCGGCGGCCACGCACTTGCCGAAGACCTACGTGGTGAAATCGAACGGCGCGCTGACCGAGGATCAGGAGCGGAAATTCCGCGAGGGCGTTCCGCTTTCCGGGCGGCGCACCATGCCGGCGGGTCTGAAACTGATTCGCAACGCGGAGAACCCGTGGTATGAAGTGCGCCTGGTGGAAGGGCGCAACAACCAGATCCGCATGATGTTCAAACATTTCGGCCGGCTGGTGGAGAAGCTGCGGCGGGTGAAGATTGGACCGCTCGACCTGGGGCCGCTGAAGCCAGGCGAGTTCCGCCATCTGACGATGGAGGAAGTGGCCAAGCTGAAACGGGCGGTGGCCCTCGCGCGCAAGGAGCCGCATGGGCGGCGGGCAGCCGAATAATTTCCCAACCTTCCTCGATCACGGGCGTCACCATATCTGAGGAATCGGAAGATGGTCAAGACATCGGCAATTGCGATTCTGATGATTCTGGCGTCGCACGGGGCGTTGGCGCAGTCCGCTACAACTCCGCCGGCGTTTGAGGTGGCATCCATTAAGCCCGCATCGCTGCAGGAGCCCGGCAGGGTGAGTACCAGAATGAGCTCCGATGCCGGAATGTTGAGATATACCAACGTTTCGGTCAGTGACGTGATCGGGCAGGCCTATCGCGTGCAGCAAAACCAAATCTCAGGCCCGGCCTGGCTCGCTACGGAGCGGTTCGACATAGCCGCAAAGATCCCGGCCGGCGCGGCGAAGGACCAGATTCCCCGGATGTTTCAAGCTCTGTTGGCTGAGCGCTTCAAACTGGCATTCCACCGCGAGAAGAAAGAGCTGCCAATCTACACGCTGGTTGCGGCGAAGAGCGGGACTAAGCTTCAGAAGGCCGAATCTTTGACCGGACTGAGTATTGGGACAAATCCAAATGGCGCCCATGTGACCGGCCAGGTTTCCATACAGTGGCTCTCCGACTATCTGTCGACCCGGCTCGGCCGGGAGGTGCTGGACCAGACAGGGTTGGACGGAGTCTACGCTGTCGCACTAACATTGGTGCCGGATCCGGCCGAAGAGCAAGGATCTCTGAATGGCAGCGCGCCTGCCGCGCCGGGCCCTTCCCTCTTCACGGCTCTACAGGAACAGCTTGGACTCAAACTGGTCGCGACGAGAGGCCCGGTTGAAGTCCTCGTCATCGACCACGTGGAAAAGTCCCCGACTGAGAACTGATCTCGAACCGCGGCGGGGCGGTACCATTGATCTTGGCAAGAATGAAGCATCGTCCCCGGTTGGCGACCGTTGTAGCGGCCCTCATCGGCTTGATCGTAATCGGTCTGATCGGTGGGCCGAAGAGTCTGGCGCAAACACAGATCGGGCCGGCAACATCGCTCCGGTTCGAGGTTGCGTCAATCAAGGCTGCCGACCCTTCCGCGCCTCGGGGCGGTCGCCTTGCCGCCCCTCCCATAGACACAAAGCCCGGACTGCTCACTGCCCGAAACGCCACTCTGAAACAACTCATTCGAGGGGCCTACGCGCTCGAAAACTATCAGATCTCGGGAGGTCCAGGATGGACAGACTCCGCAGGGTTCGATGTTGAGGCGAAGTCGACGGACGGCGCTGACAGGGACCAACTCCTGCTGATGCTTCGGGCTTTATTGGCTGACCGCTTCAAGCTTGCCTTTCACCGCGAAAGGAAGGAACTCAATGTCTATGATCTCGTGGTGGCGAAAGGCGGCCCGAGGTTCCACGCCTTAAAGCCAGGCGGCGAGTCGGGGCCGACCAAAACCGATCACCTGCGACTGAAAGACCTGCCATCCCTGGCCACGTTTCTCACGCGCCTGAGTTCCGATGAGCCGGTGATTGATAAGACCGGGCTCGCGGGGCAGTTTGATCTCGAACTGGACATAGGAAAACTCGGGGAGGCGGCGTCCCAGGGCGGAGAAGCCGCAGGGCCGGTTGAAATGCGCGAACGCATGTTCGAGGCCGCAGCCAATGCCATCCAGGAAGAGCTCGGCCTCAAATTGGTGCCGTCAAAAGCTCCGGTCGAGATCTTTGTGATCGACCACGCGGAGAAGGCCAGCGCAAATTAGACCATGAAGCCGATTGCCGAAATTCTGAAAATGGCGCGGACCATCGCCGTGGTGGGGCTGTCGCCGAAGCGTTACCGGCCGAGCTATGGCGTGGCGGAGTATCTGCAGAAGGCCGGATACCGCGTCATCCCGGTAAATCCGCTCGAAGCGGAATTGCTGGGCGAGCGCTGCTACCCGGATCTGGAAGCGATTCCCGAGGCGGTGGACATCGTGGACATTTTCCGGCGCTCGGAATTCGTGCCCCGGATTGTGGAAGCGGCCATCCGCAAAGGCGCCAAAGTGATCTGGATGCAAGAGGGCGTGGTGCACGAAGACGCGGCGCGGCGGGCGCAAGCGGCGGGGCTACTGGTGGTGATGGACCGCTGCATCCTGAAGGACCACCGGCGGATGGCACAAGTCTGAGCCACTCAGCCCGCGTACCCCACCCACGGCACCTGCGCCAGGCCGTACTGACGAGCCTGTTGAACAGCGCGCGGTTCGGGCGGCTGATCGAGCAGGAGACGCTGGACGGCACGCGGGCTTATTCGCCGGTGGAGTTCTTGAATACGGTGCGCAAGGGCGTGTGGAAGGAACTGGACGCTCCGGCGGTGAAGATCGACGCGTACCGGCGCGGGTTGCAGCGTTCCTACCTGACCTTGGTGAACGCCAAGATCAACCCTCCGCCCGTGACGGTGGTGGCAGCGGTTCCGGCGGGTGAAGAGCCGGCGCCGGGCGGACGCGGCGGGCGCGGAGGCGGCGCTCCGGGAGACGAGAAGGGGATGTACCGGGCCGAACTGAAGGCATTGAGCGCGTCGATCACGGCGGCATTGGCCAAGACGACGGATCACGAAACCAAGGCCCACCTGGAAGCTTCGCGGGATGAGATCGCAAAGATCCTGGATCCGAAGTTCCTGCCGGCGGCGCCGGCGGCGGCCGCGGCAGCGGGCGGCGGCCGGGGCGGAATCTTTTATCAGAAGCGCTAAACCGGGCCGATAAGCTCCATCGGGGGGCAGGTGCATCCCGCCCCCCGGACGGAGACCAGTGCTGAACTCGGAAACTGAAAACAATCAGTTGTCCGAGAAGTGTCCTCTCCGGCGAAATTCCTATTCCTGGAGAGATGCATGGCTCGAGGCTGTGTCTGGAGCAGAGTATTCCGTGGCGCCCTGACGGGCGCCATTCTTTTTTTCAGCGGGCTGAACGGCGAACTGCGCGGTCAGGTGAGGGCGCGGATCACCCAGCGTCCGGACAATTCGGTGGTGGTGCGGTTGAACCACACCACGCATCCGGCGGTGGGCGCGGCGCGCGACCTGGGGCGGGTGGCCCCGGATCTGGCGATGGAGCGGATTCTGCTGCAACTCCAGAGCACGCCGGAGCAGGAGAGCGCGCTCGAGCAGCTTCTGGCCGAACAACAGGACGTTTCTTCCCCGCGGTACCATGCGTGGCTGACTTCGGACCAGTTTGGCGACCAGTTCGGAGTGGCCGGGCAGGATCTGGATGTGGTGACGGCATGGCTGGCCTCGGCCGGTTTTCAGGTGACGGAGATTGCGCGGGGCCGGCGCACCATCGAGTTCCGGGGCGCGGCGGGGGACGTGGAGCGGGCGTTCCACACCGAGATCCACACCTACGACCTGGATGGCGAGCGGCACATCGCCAACTCGACCGATATTTCGATTCCCGAGGCGCTGGCCCCGGTGGTGGCGGGGGTGGCGTCGCTGCACAATTTCCAGGCGCGGCCGATGCATCACATGGTGCGGGCCGCGCCGGGAGCGCGGGGCGGGCCGTCGGAGGCGCCCGCCCCGCAGACGGACCTGGGGAACGGGGCACACGGCATTTCGCCTAACGATTTCGCCGCCATCTATGACGTGAGCAGCCTGTGGAGCGCGAACTACGACGGCACGGGGCAGAGCATTGCGGTGTTGGGGAAGACGGATATCAAGCTGAGCGACGTCGCAGGTTTCCGCGCGATGTTCGGCTT
>JBEKYE010000220.1:0-8948 GCA_049511275.1 Bryobacteraceae bacterium | reverse complement strand
CATCGCCCACCGGGACCAGCACGCTGCCGGCCAGGCAGCGCTCGCCGGCGGCGCCGAACGCCGAGCTGATGATGGCCTCGACGGTCTTGGGCATGTCGGCGTCGTCCATGACGATCAGGTGGTTCTTGGCGCCGCCGAGCGCCTGCACCCGTTTGCCTTGGGCGGCGGCGGTGGTGTAGATATACTTGGCGACGGGCGTGGAGCCGACGAAGGAAACGGCCTTTACGAGCGGATGGTGGAGCAGCGCGTCCACCGCCGGTTTGGCGCCGTGCACCAGGTTCATCACGCCGGGCGGCAGACCGGCCTGGTGCAGCAACTGGATGGCGAAGGTGGGGGTGAGCGGCACTTTTTCGGAGGGCTTCAGCACGAAAGTGTTGCCACTGGCGATGGCGAAAGGCCACATCCACATGGGCACCATGGCCGGGAAGTTGAAAGGCGTGATGCCTGCGCATACGCCGATGGGCTGGCGGATGGTCTTGCAATCGAGGCCGGCGGCGACGTCGTTGAGCGATTCGCCCATCATCAGGGAGGGCATCCCGCAAGCCACTTCCACCATCTGGATGGCGCGGCGCACTTCGAGTTTGGAGTCGTCGGCGGTCTTGCCGTTTTCGCGCGTGAGGACGTTGGCCAGATCGGCGGTGTGCTTGTCGAGCAGCGCTTTGTAACGATAGAGAACCTGGACGCGCTCGACCACCGGGACTTCGCGCCACTTGAGGAAGCCCTCGTGCGCGGCGCGGACGGCCCTATCGATATCGCTTTCGTCGGCGTAGGGCACTTCCGCCAGCAGGGCGCCCGTGGCGGGGTTTATGACGGTGCCGCCCGTGCGGCCGGCGGGCCGTTCCCAAGTACCGTTGATGTAAAACGAAACCAGTGAAATCGTCGGATCTGTAACAGTCATCCTTCATCCTTCCAGGCAGGCGCCTCGGCGCGCTGCATCAGTAATGCGTATACGGCGCCAGTTACGCCGAACCCTATAAACCAAGCATAATCGTAAAGCAGCGGAGCGGTGGGACCACCAACTCCATTAAGGCGGGTCACTTCCAGGCGCCTCCGCGCGCGGCGCGTTTGAGGTAGCGGCCGCGGCCGGGCTTGCCCAGGAAGCGGTTGCCATCCACGATCACTTCGCCGCGCGAAAGCACCGTGCGCGCGTTGCCGCGGCACTCAAAGCCTTCGAACATGGAGTAATCGACGCGCATGTGATGGGTCTTCGCGCTGATGGTGTAAGCGGCGTGGGGGTCCCAGATCACCAGGTCGGCATCGCTGCCGGGAGCGATTTCGCCTTTTTGCGGATACATGCCGAAGATGCGGGCGGGCGCGGTGGAGACGATCTCGACGAAGCGGTTAAGCGAGAGCTTGCCGGAGTTGACGCCGTGGTGATGGATCAATTGCAGGCGATTCTCGATGCCCGGGCCGCCGTTGGGAATCTTGGTGAAATCGTCTTTGCCCAAAATCTTCTGGTCCGCGAAACAGAAGGGGCAATGGTCGGTGGAAACTACTTGCAGATGGTCGTCCTTCAAGCCGTCCCAGAGTTTGGGCTGGTGCTCTTTGGGGCGCAGCGGCGGCGTGAAGACGTACTTGGCGCCTTCGAAATTGGGCCGCTCCAGCTCCTCGATGGAGAGCAACAGGTATTGCGGGCAGGTTTCGGCGAAGGCGGGAACGCCGCGGTCGCGGGCTTCGCGCACTTCATTGAGCGCGTCTTCCGAAGTCAGGTGGACGATGTACACGGGCACGCCGGCGATTTCCGCCATGGCGATGGCGCGGTGCACGGCTTCCGACTCGGCGCGCGGCGGGCGCGTCAGCGCGTGGTAAATGGGCGCGGTCTTTCCTTCGGCCAGCGAGCGCGCAATCAGGACGTCGATCACGCTGCCGTTTTCGGCGTGCATGCAGATCAACGCGCCGTTTTTGGCGGTGCGCGCGAGCGCCTTGAAGATGGTGGCGTCATCCACCATGAGGACGTTGGGATAGGCCATGAACAGCTTGAAGCTGGCCACGCCTTCCTGGACCATGTCGTCCATATCTTCCAGGCCGCAGGCGCCCAGATCGGTGACGATCATGTGGAGGCCGTAATCGATACAGGCGCGGCCTTCGGCCTTTTTCCACCAGGTGTCGAGAGCCGTGCGCATGCGCGTGCCTCGCCCCTGGATGGCGAAATCCACGATGCAGGTGGTGCCGCCGAACGCGGCGGCGCGCGTTCCGGTCTCGAAATCGTCGGCCGAGGTTGTGCCGCCGAAGGGCATGTCGAGGTGGGTGTGGGCGTCGATGCCCCCGGGCATCACGTACATGCCGGCGGCGTCGATCACCGTCGAGGCGGAGTCCGGCGGAATGCCGGCGCGGACTTCCTTGATGCGCTCGCCTTCGATCAGGACATCGGCGGCCCTGGTTGCGTCCGCCGTGACAACCGTGCCGTTGCGAATCAGAGTATTGGCCATAGGTTCCTTTATTGCGACTATTGCGACGCCGTGCGCATGGCCCAGCTTTGCGGTGGCTTGCCGGTATCCACCTGCTCCATGGTGATGCAGTTTTCCACCGGGCAAACCAGCCAGCAGAGGTTGCAGCCCACGCATTCCTCTTCGTCGACGCGCGGAATGCGCATCGCCGGGGTCGCGCCGTGGGGCACTGCGGCGGCATCCAGTTTGGCGATCGGCGTGGTCGAGATGCGGGCGCGGCTGGCGGCTTCGAGGCTGGCCGGCGGCGCGTGGCCGTCCAGATGGATGCACTGATGCGCGCCATCCCAACAGGCGATGTAGCACAGGTCGCAGCCGATGCAGGTGTCGCGATTGATGCGCGCCACAATTTTGAAGTTGAGATCCAGGTGCTGCCAGTCGGTGATCTTGGGCAGCGACAGGCCGCGGAAATCGTCGATGGTGCGGAAGCCCTTTTCGTCCATCCAGTTGCTCAGGCCGTCGATCATGTCTTCCACGATGCGGTAGCCGTAGCGCATGGCCGCCGTGCAGACCTGCACCGTGCCGCAACCCAGCAGCATGAATTCGGCGGCTTCGCGCCACCCCGAGATGCCGCCGATGCCGGAGATGGGCAGGCCCACCTCGGGGTCGGAAGCGATCTGCTGAACCACGTGCAGGGCGATGGGTTTGACGGCTGGGCCGCAATACCCGCCATGCGCGGAGAAGCCGCCCACGTTGGGACGCGGCGTGAGCGTGTCCAGATCGATGCCCGTGATGGAGTTGATGGTATTGATGGCGGAGAGCGCGTCAGCATGCCCTCGGCGGGCGGCGCGCGCCACCGCGCGGATGTCGGTGATGTTGGGGGTGAGCTTGACGATCACCGGCGTGCGGGCCACTTCCTTCACCCACTCCGTAATCATGCAGGCATATTCCGGCACCTGTCCGACGGCCGCGCCCATGCCGCGCTCGCTCATGCCGTGGGGACAGCCGAAATTCAGTTCCAGGCCGTCGGCGCCGGCGTCTTCGGTGCGTTTGACCATGTCGTGCCAGGTCTCGCGCTTCGATTCCACCATCAGGGAGACAACCAGGGCGTGCGCGGGGTAGCGCTTCTTCACCTCGGTGATTTCGCGCAGGTTGACGGCGAGGGGGCGGTCGGTAATGAGCTCGATATTGTTCAGGCCCATCATGCGCTGGCCGTTCCAATCGATCGAAGAATAGCGCGAAGCGGTGTTGACGATGGGTTCCCCGAGGGTCTTCCATACGGCGCCGCCCCACCCTTTGTCGAAGGCGCGCATAACTTGCTCGCCGCTGTTGGTGGGGGGCCCGGAAGCCAGCCAGAAGGGGTTGGGCGAGCGAATGCCGGCGAAATTGGTGGTGAGGTCAGCCATTGGTAGCTCCTTCGAGTTGGCGCGCCATGGCCAGGGCAGCGCGCTTGCCGTCGGCCACCGCGTCCACCACTTCTCGTCCGCCGTTGACGCAATCGCCCCCGGCATAGTAACGCGGGTTGGTGGTGCGGCCGGTGGGACGATCGACCGCGATGGAGCCGCCTTCCAGCCCGATACCGCGGGATTCATTGAGGACGGCGATGAAGCGCGATTGCCCGAGCGCGGGAATCACCATGTCACAGCCGACTTCGAAATTCGCGCCCGGAACCGGTGTGGCCCGGCGGCGCCCGCTGGCATCGGGTTCCTCGAGCCGCGTTTCGGCGAACTTGACGGCCGCCGCGCGGCCATCCCGCGCGACGATTTCGACGGGCTGCGCCAGCCAGTGGAAGCGGACGCCTTCCACCTGGGAGTGATGATACTCGAAGGGGAAGGCCGGCATTTCCTTTTCGGTGCGGCGATAGAACAGGTGGACTTCTTCGGCGCCCAGACGCCGCGCGGCGTTGGCGGCGTCGATGGCGGTGTTGCCGCCGCCGATCACCACCACGCGCCGGCCCACCTGGAAACCGGGGAAGGTCTTATAGCGTTCGATGAAGTGCAGCGCGTCGATGACGCCCGGCAACTGTTCGCCCGGAATGCCGAGGCGCTCCATGGGGCCCAGGCCCGCGCCCAGGAAGATCAGGTCGAATTCCTTTTCCAGTTGGTCGAGCGACACCTTGCCTGCTTCGGGGCCGCCCACTTCAGCCTGGCGGAATGTCACTCCGAGCGAGCGCACCAGCTCGACTTCGCGCAGGCTGTCGGCCGGGCGTAGCTTGTACTCGGCGACGCCGTAGGTGTTGAGGCCCCCGGGCAGCGGGCGGTTATCGAAAATCGTCACCGAGTAGCCGCGGCGGCGCAGCTCGGCCGCGCAGCCCAGCGAAGCGGGACCGCCGCCCACGCACGCGACGGCCTTTGCCGACGCTGGCGGACAGGCCGGGAGGACTGCCCCGTGCGCATAAAAATGATCCATGGCGTGGCGCTGCAGCCGGCCGATTTCAATGGGCTTCTGGTTGTAGCCATGCATCACGCAGGCGCCTTCGCAGAGCACCGCCACCGGGCAGACGCGGGAACAGCTCAGGCCCAGCATGTTGGCATCCAGAATGGTGAGCGCGGAGCCCCGCAGGTTGCCGCTCGATATTTTCTTGATGAAGCGCGGCACGTCGATGTGGGTGGGGCAGGCCGCCGTGCAGGGCGCGTCGAAGCAGAACAGGCAGCGGTTGGCCTCCGCCAGCGCGGCCTTGGAATCGAGCGCCGGATGCAGCTCCGGAAAGCGCGCCCGGTTATCGGGAACCGGCGACGCCGGCTGGCTCATCGGTGCCCTCCGGCCATCGCCGCGCCGACCGTAGCCAGGGTCTTGTCGAGCATTCCGATGAACTGGTCCACGTCGCCGCGGCCGATGTTCATGGGCGGCGAAAAGCGCAGCGCGTTGCCGTACATGCCGCCTCTGCCGAGCAGCAGGCCGTTCGCGCGCGCGGCTTCCATGGCTTGGGCCGTGGCGGCGGTGGCGGGCGCTTTGGTTTGGCGGTCTTCCACCAGCTCGATAGCCTGCAACAGGCCCATGCCGCGCACTTCGCCGATGATCTCGTGCTTCTCTTGCAGCTCTTCCAGGCGGCCGCGCAGGTAGGCGCCGGTCTCGGCGCAGTTGGCGGGCAGGCGGTGGTCCTCGATGTAATCGATGACGGCCTTGGCGGCCGTGGACGTCACCGGGTTGCCGCCGAAGGTCGAGATGGTGAGGCCCTTGACGGAATCGGCGACCTCCGGCCGCGCCACGGTGACGCCGATTGGGCTGCCGTTGCCGAGGCCCTTGGCGCCGGTCATGATGTCGGGCGTGACGCCCCAGTGTTCGATGCCGAACCACTTGTTGCCGGTCCGGCCCCACCCGGTCTGCACTTCGTCGCTGATGAAGATGCCGCCGTGGTTGCGCACGATGCGCTCCACAATCGGGAAATACTCCTTGGGCGGCGTGAGGAAGCCCGCCACGCCCTGAATGGGTTCGCCGATGAAGCCGGCGATGCGGCCGCTGGTGGAACTGCGGATCAGGTCCTCCATGTCTTCGGCGCAGCGCACTTCGCAATCCGGATACTTCAAGCCGAAGGGGCAGCGGTAGCAGTAAGCGTTGTGGGCGTG
Source organism: Bryobacteraceae bacterium (assembly GCA_049511275.1). Taxonomy (GTDB): domain Bacteria; phylum Acidobacteriota; class Terriglobia; order Bryobacterales; family Bryobacteraceae; genus PALSA-129. Next base: position 2,998 of record JBEKYE010000220.1, on the reverse strand, counting down.
AACCACGCCGGCGTTGGTGGGCCCGATGCGCCACGCCCCCTGGCCGGTGAGCGTCATGGCCTGTGCGGACCGGCCGTGATAGCTGTGGCGCAGCGCCACGATCTCCGTGCTCCCGGTATAGCAGCGCGCCGCCAGGATGGCGGTTTCGTTGGCTTCGGTGCCGCTGTTGGTGAAGAACGATTTGGTCAGCTTGCCTTGGGGCGTGAGCGACGCGATCTTCTTGGCAAGCGCGGCCTGCGGTTCATTGGCGTAAACCGTGGAGACGTGCTGCAGCGTGTCCATCTGGCGGTGGACTTTGGCGTTGACCTCCTGGTTGCAGTGGCCCACGCTGACGGTCACGATACCTCCCAGAAAATCCAGGTACTGATTGCCGTCGGCGTCCCAGACGTATTGATCCTTGGCGCGCTCCACCACCAGCGGCTCCTTGAAGTAATGAAAGACCGCGGGGAAAAGATATTCCTTGTTCGCCAGAATGATTTCGTCTTTTGTCATGGATCACGCCTTTACCAGGGATGCGTACATGTCGGGACGGCGGTCGCGGAAGAACTGCCAGGTCTTGCGGACTTCGGAGATCATCTCCAGATCGACATCCGCGGTGAGCACTTCGTCCTGATCGCGCGAAGCCTGCGCGAAGATGCGGCCGCGCGGATCGCAGAAGTAGCTGGAGCCATAAAACTCCCCGATGTTCCAGGGAGCCTCTACGCCCACTCGATTGATGGCGGCTATGAAGTAGCCGTTGGCCACGGCATGCGCGGGCTGTTCCAGCTTCCAGAGGTATTCGCTCAACCCGGCGACGGTGGCCGATGGATTGAACACGATCTCCGCGCCGTTCAAGCCCAGCGCGCGCGCGCCCTCCGGGAAATGCCGGTCGTAGCAGATGTAGACGCCGATCTTGACGAAGCCCAGGTCGAAGACGGGAAAACCGAGGTTGCCGGGGCGGAAATAGAATTTCTCCCAGAACCCGGGAGCCACGTGCGGGATGTGAGTCTTGCGGTACTTGCCGAGGAAGGAGCCGTCGTTGTGGATGACGGCGGCGGTGTTGTAATAGACGCCTTCCTGTTCCACCTCGTAAATGGGAACGACCAGGGCGACGTGGAGCTCGCGCGCCAGATCCTGCATCAGCCGGATGGTGGGGCCATCGGGAACGGCCTCGGTGAGATCGTACCAGCGGGTGGTCTGTTCGGCGCAGAAATAGGGCCCGAAGAAAATCTCCTGCAGGCAGACCACCTGCCCGCCGGCGGCGGCGGCCTGGCGGATGTAGGCTACGTGCTTATCGATCATGGCCCTCTTGGTGATCTCGAGCGAGGAATCGGGTGGAGCGGCGTTAGTCGCCTGGATCAGCGAACAGCGAACGATGCGGGACATGAGGCCTCCAGGCCGCCAGGGAACACGATGCCTCCATGGTCTGGCGACCGACAATAACAGCGATGCGGCCTATTATGAATCTTCTGTCACAAAGAAGCAACCGGAGAGGACCCGGCCGCGCTACTGCTTCGGAAACAGAATCGGCAAGGCTACTTCGGCGGTGAACATGCATCGGGCGTTGTGGCCGCACAGCGGGACAATGGTCACTTGGTGCTTCGCGCCGAACTTCTCGTTGACCAGTTTGCCGAAGGCTTGGCCGCGGGCCAGGCGGGTGGGGCCTTGGGCCATGGCGGAGCAGGAGGAATCGAAGCCGCCCAGCGGAAGAATGTCGATTTCTCCCAGTAGATACGTGGTGGGCCGCGAGGCGAGCTGCTTCTTCAATTCCTCGGGGGTCTGCTTGGAGGCGTAGCCGGAAATATTCTCCATGCCGTAGGGCCAGCGATCATAGTTGGCGCAGTTCGTGACTTCGCCGATGGGGCGGGTGGAATCGAGCCAGGCGTAACTGGACGGGTTCGACACCACGTAGGTAACCGGCACGCCCAGAGATTCGTGAACGCGGTTGGCCATTTCGTAGCGCGTGACGAACTGGCCGCCCGCGGAGTGGCCGGCCACCACGATGGCCTTCAGGTTGGGGAAGGTTTCCTTGTTGGCGAGCTGGCGGAGAATCTGGTCGATAAAGTCGAAGGAGGTCAGCTTGGCATCGCTGGCCGCCACGCCTCCCGATCGCCAGAGATTGCAGTTCCAACTCACCTCGTCCGCTGCCAGCGTTTCTTGGCGGCAAGGGAGAAGGTGCGGTAGATCAGCGCGCGCGATGGCCCTTCGCCCAGCGTGACGAACTCGGTGCAGGCGGGCGTGGCCGAGGTGCACGGTGCGGCCGCATGGGCCGCGGCGGAAAAAGCAAGAAAGAGGATGGCACGAGTCATTGAAGACAACGTATCATAACCCGGGCGCTATTGTGGGGCAGACCCCCTGGTCTGCGCGGGTCCCCTGGACCCGCTCTCTTGGCGAAAAACCATGCCGCTCGCCCTATTGAACCGTCACGTAGACCTGGTCGTGGAAAGCGTTAGGCGTGTTGATCGCCAGCGGAACGGGGCCGGTTGTCGAAATCGTCAAGGGGATCGTGAAATTCATCTGGTAAAGGCCGGGATAACCGGGGGCCATGCCGGCGTAGGAGGGGGTGACGGAGACATCGGCCACATAGACGGAAAGCGGAGTCGCATTGATGTTGCTTGCGCCGGGGATGGCGCCATCCGCCACGGCGGGAGTGACCGCGCCCATGCCGGTGAGATACACCAGCACGGTCTCGCCAGGCACGGCCGGGTTGGCGGCGTTGACGACGGAGTAATTGGAATGCAGCACGGCGCCCGCGCCGGTGCCGCTCTGATCGAGCGCGAAGACGCCGGGCGCGGTGGCTGCCACCGGCACCGTAACGGTGTTGGAACTGGCCGCACCGTTTTGCACCACGATGGTCGCCGTCGGTCCCTGCGTGGAGTAGGGCACCAGCGCGTTGATTTGCGTGGCGCTGACGTACTGGACCGGTGCCTGCTTCCCGTTGATCAGCACGGTGACGCCATTCAGGGTGAAAGGATAAGGGGGCGCGACCACCTTCGCGCTGGAGGCCATGCCTGTGCCG
>JBEKYE010000219.1:0-8241 GCA_049511275.1 Bryobacteraceae bacterium | reverse complement strand
CGACGTACAGTGGATGCCGGACAATAAGAACCTGCTGGTGGAGATCGTCAAGCCCAACCGCGGGGCGGCGCCGCGCGAACCGGTACCCACCGGGCCGCACGTGCAGGAGAGCCTGGGCGGCGGCGCACCAGCTCCGACGCTCGAAGACATGCTGGCCGGACCGCACGATGAGGACCTGTTTGTTTACTACGCCACGTCGCAGCTTGCCACGGTAGATCTGGATAGCGGCAAGCTGACGCCATTGGGCAAGGCGGGGATCATCGCTTCGGCGCGCGTCTCGCCGAATGGCAAGAACCTGCTGGTGACGACGATTCACAAGCCGTTCTCGTATCTGCACGCGGCCGGCTCGTTCCCGCGGGAGATAGAAGTCTGGGATCTGACCGGCAAGGTGCTGCGCAAAGTGGCGAGCGTGCCGCTGGAAGACAAGGTGCCGATGAACGGCGTGATGACCGGCCCGCGGAACGTGATGTGGCGGCCGAGCGAGCCGGCCACGCTGGTTTGGGTGGAGGCGCTGGATGGCGGCGACTTGCGGAACAATGCGCCCTTCCGCGACCATATCCTGGAGCTGAAAACGCCGTTCACCGGCGAGCCGCGCGAAGTCTTCAAGACCGAGCAGCGCTTCAGTGGGATCCAGATGGGCGCCAAGGGCGGTTTCGCGCTGGTGTCGGACTCGGAGCGCAGAACGCGACGCGTGCGCACGTTCCAGATTGATATGGACAAGCCCGACCAGGCCGCGAAGTTGATCTGGAGCCGTAACAACCAGGACCGCTACCACGACCCCGGCACGCCGCTCGGCAAGACGATGCCGAACGGCGAATCGGCCATCCTGCAAGACGCCGACAACATTTTTCTGACCGGCCCCGGTGCTTCGCCGACGGGCGACCACCCGTTCCTGAACCGGTTCAACCTGGCAGCCCAGAAAAGCCAGACATTATTCCAATGCGACGACGACCATTACGAAACCGTCGTGGCGCTGCTCGACGACCACGCCGGCAAGTTCCTGACGCGGCGCGAGAGTCCCACCGAGCCGCCAAACTATTTCGTGCGCACGCTCAACGGCGCGCCGGTGGCGGTGACCCGTTTCCCGGATCCGCAGCCTTCCATTCGAGGCATCCACAAGGAGCTGGTCAAATACAAACGGGCCGACGGTGTGGAACTCTCGTTCACGCTATACCTGCCGGCGAACTACCAGCAGGGCGTGCGGCTGCCGACCGTGATCTGGGCTTACCCCTACGAATACAACGACGCCGATACCGCCAGCCAGGTGAGCGGCTCGACCAAACGCTTCACCGAAATGCGCGGATACTCCGAACTGTTCTTCGCGCTGGAAGGCTACGCGGTTCTGGCGAACACGGCGATGCCGATTGTGGGCAGCGACCCCGACACCGTGAACAACGGTTTCGTCGACCAGGTGGTGATGGACGCGAAGGCGGCCATCGATAAGGCGGTCGAGATGGGTGTGACCGATCGCGCGCGTGTCGGGGTGGGCGGCCACAGCTACGGCGCGTTCATGACGGACACGCTGCTGGCGCACTGCGATTACTTCCGGGCGGGCATCGCCGAGAGCGGCGCGCCCAACCGTACGCTGACACCCTTCGGCTTCCAGAGCGAGCGGCGGACACTATGGCAGGCGCCCGAGACATACTTGAAGATGTCGCCCTTCATGTACGCCGACAAGATCAAGGCGCCGATTCTGTTCATTCACGGCGAAGCGGACGATAACAGCGGCACCTTTCCGATTCAATCCGAGCGCATGTATGAGGCGGTGCGCGGCAACGGCGGCATTACGCGGCTGGTGTTCCTGCCGTTCGAAGCCCACGGCTATCGCGGCAAAGAGACCATTGAGCACGTGCTATGGGAGAAGTTCACGTGGTTCGATAAATACGTGAAGAACGCGAACGCGGGGACAACGCCGAGCGCGAATGACCGTTAGCCGCAGCGCCTGCCGCCAAAGTGAAGGTCGTGGCGAAGCGTTGCGCCGCGGGGCCGATGAAAGTTTTCGATGATAGCTCGTTCACCCGGCAGCCGTTCTTCATCATGCTCGTGGCAAGCACGCGCATCTGGCTTCGGCCCTGGGGGCTTTCGCCGGCTTCTGAACCTTGGCCTGTCCACGGCTGGCTTCTACGGAAGCGATTGACTACAACGCTCCTGGTTGTGCCCGGTCCGCAGGCGTCGTGACACCCTGATCTTCCAGGTACTCCGCCAGAGCGGCTTGCCATGAGCGCAGCGGGGCTGTTTTCGTGTTCAGAAGGACGGCCCTGGCCGGCCGCTGCGCCTTCCGCGGGAAAGCCGAAGAGGACACCGGTTCCAGGTGGACTCGGCGGCCCGCCAGGCGAAAGATCTCGCCTGCGAACTCGAACCAGCTCGCGTGTCCTGAGTTCGTCAGGTGGTAAATCCCAGGGGCCGCACCGGAGTCGATCAGTACCTTGGTGGCACTTGCCAGGTCGGGAGCGTAGGTGATGCTGTTCACTTCATCGGCTACTGCTCGTATCGTGTCCGTCCTCGCCGACAGGTCTAGCATGACATCCACGAAGCTTTTCTTCGACAGCTCACTCCGCCCTTTTGGCCCAAAGAGTACTGCTGTCCGAATCACATAGCACCGGCTCGCGTTCTGAAGCGCGAGTTCCTCGCCACGCCGCTTGGACTTCGCATAGGTCGACAGCGGGCTAGGCTCGTCCTCTTCGGCGAACTCGCCACCCGCGCCATGGAAGACATAGTTCGTGCTGTAATGCACCAGCAGCGCATTCAGCTTGTTGGCCACTCTGGCCAATCTGCCGACGTACTCGGCATTCAAGGCAAATGCGGCATCGGGCCGATCCTCGGCTCCGTCCACATCGTTGAAGGCAACGCAATTGATGACAACTGCCGGAGCGGGATTCAGTTGCCGCAGCCTTTCCTCCAGCCGCTCGAAATCCGTCACGTCGACTTCCTCGCGGTCCCACAATACAGCCCCAGGGAGCAGCCGCTCAAGCTGATGTCCCAGCGTGCCTTGGTATCCTAGAATCACCGCGCCGCCCATCCTGTCCACCAAGCCTCTCATACTACGCTTGCCAATTCGCGATTGTCATGCTTCTGCTCCGTAACCACGTTACATCGGGCCGACTCGCTTGGCAATTTCCTGTAAAGAACAGGGGAGAATACAGGTCAAGGGCACACTCCCGTTTGGTGCCCGGGGCATTTTATACTGCAGCCCCAAGGGAACGACACCAACGGTTTCTTTCCCTTGGAACCCTTTCTTCCCTTTCCCATACTGGGATCTGGTTTTGCATTGCATCGCAACAGCCTGGTGGGGTGCCCTGCTCGGAGCCCGCGGAAGATGAAAGGAATTGAAAGGTTTTGAAAGCCTTTTCGCGCCTTAAGTTAAGTGGTGATGTTACTTAATTTAAGCGGGAGTGCGGTCCGGCGTCTGATCGGCGTTGCCGCGCACAGTTGCGGTCCAGATCATCCCGACGGTACTTTGACCATATGGAGTGTGACGATGGGTGTTACTATAAGTGTGGTATGAAACGTCGTCCACTGAACACCACACTCCGCCGGAGCGTGGCCCTTCCCAGCGCTCTAATCGGCGAGCTAAACTCTGTCGCCCCAACCGAGCTTCGCACCAACCTGAACCGCCTAGTCATTATCTCTCTGCAGGAGTACATCTCCCGGCGCCGCCAGCAGGAGTTCAACCGTGCCGTTGCCGCCATGGCCGAGGACCCGCAAGTCCAGGCCGAGTGTGCTGCCATCGCCAGAGACTTTGCCGCCACCGAGACGGATGGCCTCAAGAATGATTAGGCGGGGCCAGGTTCACTTCGCATCGCTCGATCCCGTTCGAGGCCGGGAACAAGCCGGGAACCGGCTGGTCTTGGTTGTTTCAAGCGACGCAATCAACCGTCTCCCGCTCGTGGTCACGGTCGTCGTCGGTACCGATGCTGCCAACATCTCCTGCGACTACCCGGTGAACGTCCGGGTGACTGCAGCCGAGTCCGGGTTGCCCCGTGACACCGTGTTCCTATGTTTCCAAGTCCGGGCTCTCGACCGATCGCGGTTAGTGACTCCGGAAGTCGGTGCACTGCCCGCGCTCCGCATGGCTGAAGTGGACACCGCACTCCGCCGCGCCTTGGACCTGTAATTTGGCGACCGGCAGGTCACACGAAAGTTGCGAGCCCAGTTGCCGACCGGGAATTTTCGGCTGCGAGGTCCGGGGACGGCTCAGAATATATTGACAACGTATATACGTTGCACTACAATTGAATCGTGGCCAATGGAATCGAGTTCGATTGGGATGCCGAGAACACGAAACACCTGGCGGCCCACAAGGTGACGGCGGGGGAGTTTGAATCCGTCATGCAGAATTCCCCGCTGGATTTGGCGTACGAGGTGGTGGATGGCGAAGAACGGTACCGGTCGGTTGGCATGACGGACTCCGGCAGATTGCTGGTAGCCATCTGGACGCTACGGGATGGCAAGGTGCGCGCCGTGACCGCGTTTCCGGCGAGTGCCGCATACAAGAAGCTATTTCCAGAGAGAAAACGATGAAAAAGCAAAGCAAGCGCACAGTACAGGCCTTCAATTCCGAAGCGGAAGAAGCCGCCTGGTGGTACAAAAACCGGAAGTCCCACGACAGGGAATTCGCCGCGGCCGTGGAGAGTGGCGAGGCGCGGGTGCTTACCCAGCAGAAGTTGCGGGAGCGGATCGAGGCATCCAAAGCCAAGACGCCCGCCCGTGTGATTTCGCTTCGGGTCCCGGAGGCGGACCTGGCGATGGCCCGGAGACAGGCCGAGCAAAAGGGGCTTCCTTACCAGACCTACATCAAATCGTTATTGCACGAAACGCTTGCCGGGCGCGAAAGGCGAAAGACGGGATGAGGGCCGCGGGGCCGGGGCCGGGAAGGCCCGTCACGATCCGCCGGTCTCAATCCAACTCACGATCTGGGACTCGGAGCACAGCCTCCCTTCCACGGGATAGAACCTTACGCCCCGGCGCGCGCTGCATATTTCCGCAGTCTAAGATTGGGGAAATACTCTTAAGCCAGGAGGACAAACAGGGCCGCCAGCAAGAACATGCCTCACTCGGACAGTGTGGGCACGGTGGGTGGCGGGGGAACGCTATTGATGATAGGCGTTCCGGGGGCCGGGTAGGCGAGTTCGCTGGCGGTAGTCAAGGTCTGGGTGAAGGGGTAAGAGCCGGCCGCGCCGGCGATTTGGCGAACTGGTTCACGCTCCTGGGCGAGCGAGGTTAAGATCTCCTCCCGGAGGATTTCTCTGCGGTGGGCGCGAGGAGTCTGCACTTGGCGGCTTTCATAGAAACACTGCCGGGGAGACGTGGAAGAAATTCGCGAGTTTGCGGATATGGGCCTTGCTGGGTTCTCGCTTGCCGGCCAACACGTCGGACGCCACACTGCGAGATCCGAAGACAGGCAGCAGGTCCGCTTGCCGGAGGCCGCGCCATTCCATCAGGTACGCGATCATCTTGTTGGGCGGTATGTTGGGAAGTTCGATCTTGTCATCGTAGTCATGAATCAGCTTCGCGAGAAGATCCCGCAGGACGGCTTCCTCAGGCGTTGGGTTCGGCTTGCGGTCTAAGGACTCCATCACTTCGACCAGATGGTCGAATTCTTCATCGCTTTCGATGACCTTTGGCACTACGGTCGCGCAGAGGCGTCCGTACTTGGCTGGGTTGAGTGCAGTTACGCCCATTTCTTCCATTCCTCCCTGTCATATTCAGAATGCGTCAGCAACGCCTTCAGGTAAATCGTCTTCGCCGGATAGAACACGGTGGCAATGAGCCGATACCGGTTGTGTCGGATGTTGAACACTAGGACTCGGCCAATTTGGCCCGCATCGGGAAAGGAACGTCGGACATCTTGGATATGGCGCCAGCGTACGGCTGTCGCAGTCTTAAACCATGCCATCGTCTCTCCGGCAACGTCTGCCGATTTCCCCTTGAGGAGCAGATTCAATCCGCGCTTGCTGACCACGTGCACAGATACATGTTAGCATTTCGCATACATCAGTGCAAGCATTTTGCGTACATCTTGATTCGCGCCACGCGGAGTTCCCGCCACTCCCGGTTCAGCCGCGCCACGATGCCCGCAAACGAAAGGTCGACCCCGGCCACGTCGATTCGATACCACCGGTGTAATCGAGAATCCGCTCGCAGCACTCTTGAATGTGGATCAGGTGTATGTTAGCTTGAACGCGATGCATCGAAGGCGCTTACAACTGGTCGTGGTGCTGGCTGCCGCATGCATTCTGCCGCGGCCTGGCAGCGCCGACCTGATCGCCTTCCACGGCAAGGTGGTCTTGGAGGACGGCTCGCCGCCAGGCCGCGTGGTGGGAATCCAGCGGGTCTGTGCGGGGAAGGACCACGCCATCCGGGAGGGCAGCGCTTCAGCCAAAACCGGCGAGTATTCGGTGCGCCTGGAAGTCAGCGGTTTCGGCGGCGTCTTCACCGGCAACCTGGACGGCCTCGGGTACGTGCCTTGCTCCCTGGAGGCCACTCTCGACGGGTTTGTTTCCAGCCGTCTCGACGTGAGCGACCGGCGCCTGACCATGAATCCGCAGTTGCCCAACATCGTCCTGACGCCTGCTCCGCGGGGCACTCTGGTGGACCTCAACCGCGGGGCCGGCGTGCCCAGCGCCGCGTCGCGGCCGTGGTCGCGGGCCCTCAAGTCCCTGGAAGCGCGGGACTGGGCCGCGGCCGAAGCTCCGCTGCGCGCGGTGGTGCAGGCGGCTCCGAAGTTCGCGCCCGGCTGGGTGGCCTTGGGCACGTGCTACCAGAACCAACACAAAGCGACCGAGGCGCGGCCGGCACTCGAACGGGCCATCCAGCTCGATCCGAAGCCGCTTCCACCGTTGTATATGCTGGCCACCGTGGAATACGATCTCAAGGATTGGGCGGCGGCAGCCAAGACTTCGCAGACGCTGATTCAGTCCGACACGCGACACAACTACCTCGAAGCCTACGTCCTGAACGCAATCGCGCGTTATGAGATGAAAGACCTGGACGGTGCGCTCGAACGCATCCGCGAGGTGGTCCGCCTCGATAAGCGGCAGGACTTGCCGCGCGCCTTGTACATTCTGGCCGCCATCGAGGAAGCGCGCCAGGAGTACGATTCCGCGGGGGCGCACCTGCGCGAGTACCTCGATAAGAATCCGCACGCCAAGGACGCGGCCGAGGTGAAAGACCGCCTCGCTAACCTGGGACACGCGAAGCCTGCGGATCTCGCGGCGGATCTGGGCAGCGCCGATCTGCGCGCGACGGCCACGGGTGAAGCTCCGGTCCCCGGCGGGATCAAGGCCTTCGCGGCGATCGCCCGCATGCCCGCGCCGGCTTCGAGCGGCGACTTCTTCCTGCGATACTGCCGCGCCATCACCGAAGGCGGCCCGGAGACGGGGAACCAGACGCTCGAATCCAGAGGGGCCGTGCAAGCCTTTATCAAGGCGGTTGGAGAACTGGAAGAAGCCGGCGTGCGCGAGGCGGATCGCGTGGTGGTGCGGATGGCCGTCGATAGCGAGGAGCATCGCCAGGCGACAGAGCGGGTGCTGGCTCTGCTCGGATGGAAGCTGGTGCGGAACGGCGAGACGCTTTCGGCGGAGCCGGGCGACCAGGCGATCGACGGGCTGCGCCAGCGCATCCCCGCCGCCTTCGGCATTGACGAGCTGGACCTGCGCGCTGCCATCGAATCGGGGCGCCCGTTCGAGTTCGCCTTTCCGATTGAAAGCGCGCGGCTGATTGGGGGCGCCGCCTGGAATATTCTGCTGAAAGATTTTCCGGATGTTTCAGGCGCGGCAGCCGAAGTGTTCATCCGCGACCGGCGCTTCGCGCGGGTTTATGCCGGTCTGGGGAGCATGGAAGCGGACGCCGCGGGCGCAGTGGTGTCGGCCCTGGGCCTGACCACGCTCCTGACGAAGTACTCAGGTCTGCTGGCGGATACAGGCGATGCGCTGAAGATGGACGGGAATCGCGTGGCGGCGCCGGGCGGCGCCAGGGCCAACGCGGTGTGGGCCCGGCTGGCCGGCGCCAATCCACAAAACCCGGTGGCGTTCTTGCGCGCGCTGTTCGAAAGGGACGGCGGGCGCCTGATGGAGTTCTATTACGATCTGGCTCATGCCGACGCCGCCCACCAGCAGTACTTCACGGCTGCGCCCGCGCGGGCCGAAGGGTTCTACAAGTGGTACCGCGATTCCCTGCCGGCGAGGCAGGCGGAAGATCGATGGCAGGCTGCCATTCTGCAAGATCTGGGGCTCGATTCCG
>JBEKYE010000218.1:0-8248 GCA_049511275.1 Bryobacteraceae bacterium | reverse complement strand
GAAAGAAAGGATCGTGACCATCGAGGACGCGGCCGAGCTGCAATTGAAGCAGCCGCACCTGGCGCGCCTGCCAGTTCCCTACCAGCGCCATGGTCGCCATGCTGGTGAGCGCGGTAAGCAAAAAGACCGGAATCATGCCCCGCTCCCCACCGCTACTAACTCGTCGAACAACTCCGCCGGAAGGCGGATCCCGGCGGCCAGCAGCTTTTCGTTGAATTTGGGCAGAATCCCGGTAGCCGCGAAACGGCCCACCACTTTTCCGTCCGGCCCCAGGCCGCGCTTCTCGAACACGAAAATATCCTGCAAGGTCACCACATCGGTTTCGATGCCGGTCACCTCCGTGATGTTCATCACGCGCCGCGTCCCGTCGCTCAATCGCGAAACCTGCACCAGGATGTGCACCGCCGCGGCCACCTGCTGGCGGATGGCCAGCAGGTGCATGTTGGCATTGGCGAGGGAAACCATCACCTCCAGCCGCGAAATGGCGTCGCGCGGGCTGTTGGCGTGCACCGTGGTGAGCGAGCCGTCATGCCCCGTATTCATGGCCTGCAGCATGTCGAGCGCCTCTTCCCCGCGCACTTCGCCCACGATGATGCGGTCCGGCCGCATGCGCAGGGCATTGATGAGCAACTGCCGCTGCCGCACCAGCCCGTGGCCTTCCACGTTGGCCGGGCGCGTCTCCAGGCGCGCCAGGTGCGGCTGCTTCAATTGCAGCTCGGCCGCGTCCTCGATGGTCACGATCCTTTCTTTCGGTGAGATGTAGGCCGAGAGCGCGTTGAGCAGGGTGGTCTTGCCCGCGCCCGTGCCCCCCGAGACGATCACGTTCAGGCGCGCCCGCACGGCGGCTTCGAGCAGTTGCATCATGCCCGGCGTGAGCGAAAGCCTGGCCACCAGGTCCTTCGGCATCAGCTTGTCGGTCGAGAAGCGCCGGATGGAAAGCAGCGGCCCGTCCACCGCCAGCGGCGGGATGATGGCGTTGACGCGCGAGCCGTCGCTCAACCGCGCATCCACCATGGGGTTCGATTCGTCCACGCGCCGCCCCACCTGCGATACGATCTTGTCGATGATGCGCAGCAGGTGCTGATCGTCGTGGAAGCGCACGCCGGTCTCTTCGAGCAGCCCGCGGCGCTCCACGTACACCTGCCCGTGCCCGTTCACCAGGATGTCGGAAATGCTCGCGTCCTCAAGCAGCGGTTCGAGCGGGCCCAGGCCGAAGACTTCGTCGAGCACTTCCTCGGCGAGCTGTTCCTTTTCGCCGGCTGTCAGCGGCGTGGGCTCGTGCTCCACGATGGCCAGGGCCGCCTGCCGGACCTCCGCGCGGATGCGGTCGTTCTCAATTCCCGCCAGCGCATCCAGGTTGATCTGGTCGAGCAGCTTGCGGTGGAGCGTGAATTTCAGCTCCTGGTACTCCGGCCGCAGCTCGCCGCGGCGGGCCGCATGGCGCAGCAGGCGCTGCTCCCAACCGAGCTCCGCCGGCGGGCGTTCGGCCGTCATGGGCGCGCTGCCTTTACCGGGAAGGTTTCCACGGTCTTCTGCGCTCCGCGAAGCAGAATCATGGTTTCCACCGCCGCCGCGGCGGGCGTTGCGGGCGGGACGGCCGCGACGGTTCTTGCCGGAGCCTTTCGCCCGCGCGGCGCGGCCGGCGGAGGCGCGGCCGGCGGCAGCGGCTCCGCTTGTGCGTAGAGCTCGCGCAGTTCCCGGCCGCGCAGGGGAGTGGTCTCGCGGTCACCCGAGTTGCGCAGCACCAGTTGGACTTTTCCCTCGCTCGCCGCGAGCGTCAGGCTCACCGCCTGGGCCGGCGTCACCAGCAGGGTCACCACCGCGACGCTCATCGACTGGCTGCGCGAATCGGCTTCCAGCGTCTGGCCCGCCGAGAGCACCGCGACGTCCTCGAGCACCGGCGTGGTCACGGTATCGTCGGAGCCCGGCGGCCGGCCGGTCACCAGCACGTCCACGCGGGCGCCGGGCAGCACGAATCCCGCCACTCCAGCCACGTCGTTGACGCGCACCGCCAGAGCGCGCATGCCCGGAGGAATCAGGGGCGCCACGCCGAAGCCGCTGCCGCGCGGCGCAATCCGCGCTTCCACCACCGGTTCGTCCGTCTGCATGGAACTGACCACCGGCCGTCCCACCACTTCCTCCACTTTCGAAAAACCGCCGTGCGGGAACAGCTTCTCCGGCACGCGCACGGTCTTCACCGCTTCGGCCGCGATGGAGGCGCCCGGCGGCAACGGCCGCGCCGCCACCACCAGCGTCCTCTCCGGTTCGGAGCTGCGCTTTTGCGCCGCGACCCGGTAGAAGAACAGCGACACCACCAGCCCCCAAACCAGGCTGAACGCCACAATCATTCCGAATCTGCGATCCATCTGCATTGGCTTACCCTCGCCCCATCCAGTGGCGCACGCACGAGTGCCTGCGCCACCCCAACGCCGCACCGCCCATCCAGGCCGGGGTGTTCATGGGCCCGTCCTTTCGAGCAGGACCGCCTGCCGGTCGCGATACATCACGCGCCAGCCCGGTTCGCGTTCGAGGATGCGGCCGAGCGGCCAGTCGAGCGGCAGCAGCGCCACCGAGAAGCCGTACCGCGCCATCACTTGCGGCCAGGCGGGGCCGGCCCCGAGCAGCGTCCGGTAATCGTCCCCCGCGGCGGGGCCGTAGAAATCGCTGCGGCCGTCGAAGAACACGCGCGCCCGCGGGTATAAACGATAGATCAGGTAATCGGCCCACTGGTCCGGCGCCAGCACGCGGGGCGGCGGCACATGGGACGGGTCCCCGCCGGTCAACCGGTCCGCATTGCGGGCCACTGCCTCCACCGGAAACCGCGCGGCGGGAAAGTCGCCCAGCCCGCTTCGCGGCAGCACCGCCCCGAGCGCCAGCGCGCCCAGCACCGGCAGCCAGGCAGTGAAGCGCGCGCGCTCGCCCACGTCGCGTGCCACTTCCCACAGAATCCGCGCAGCCGACCGATTGGGCGCCCGTTCGGCCCGTTCCCGCCACCAGTCGGCGCAGGCCGATGCGATCACCGGCGCCGCCACCACCGCGAACCAGGGGATGTGGCGCGCCGACCGCAGCGCTTCGAAGCCCCAGAACATCACCAGGCCGCCTTCGAACCAGCGGGTGCGACGCCATCGCCGCGCTCCCAGCCCGACCGCCCCGAACAGCAGCGCGGCGAAAACCAGTGTGCTCTCCGAGCGGATGCGCGGCGATTGAAACTCCTCCACGTGCTCCAGAATCCACGGCGAATTCAAATAGCTCAGAATGTGCCGGTGCAGTTGCCAGCCATACGGATTGGCCAAAGTAGCCAGGGCGGAAAGCCCCGCCAGCAGTCCGTAGCGCCGCGCCGCCGCGCCATCGCGCTCGAGCGCGCTGGCCGCAGCCAGCCATGCCAATATGGCGAGCCAGCCGGCAAAACCCGCGTGCAGGTTGGCCCATAAAGCCGCCAGCGGCACCAGCCACCAGAGGCGGCCGTCGGGCGCGCGCCGGTCGCGGTCGACGGTCCACAAGGCCGGCCCGAGCAGCAGCAGCGAAAAAATGTGCGGCCGGGCCAGAAAGTGGATGCTCGAAGCGCTCACCGCCGCCAGCGTCACCGCGAGCGATATCCACGCTCCCGCGCCGCGATCGAGCAGCCACGCGAACAGCAGCGCCGCCCAGAGGCACACTGCCACCGCCGCCAGCGCCGCCACGGCCTCCAGGCCGCGCCAGCGATGCAACTCCGCGAAGATGGCGTCGGAAAGCCATTCCCACGCGTACCAGCGCTCGCCCCCGCGCCAAAACGAGAACGGGTCGTGCGCCGGCACGCGGCCGGTACCGAGCAGGATCTCCCCGGTGCGGATGTGCCAACCGGTGTCGCCGTCGCCCAGCAGGCCTTGCCACACCACCGGCCGGCCGAACCAGGCGACCAGGAGGAGCGGGAAAAACAAGTCCGGCAGAGTCGGCGCCAGCCGCATGGAGAACCGCGCGACGCGCGGGACCGGCAGTGATGCTGCGGTGGCCATGGGCTTGTTTATTCAGATCGGCCGCGATCCCGATTGCATGAAAGCCGGGTACCGGAACTGGTACTATTGGCGCGCCCCCGCACATTCCATTAAGGTCCTTGCATGAGCAAATCCAGGGTCGTCCTGTTGTTCGCCGCGCTTCAGGTCTGCGACGTGCTGACCACGCTCCTGTTTCTTCATCACGGCGTCCGGGAGGCCAATCCCCTGATGCGCGCGGCGATGGCGGTGGTCCGGCAGCCGCTGGTCGCGCTGGCGCTTCCCAAAGCGGCGGCCTTCGGCCTGGCGCTGTACGCCGCCCACAGCGGCCGCACGCGTCTGCTGGCCCGCGTCAATGTGCTCTTCACCTGCTGCGTGGCTTGGAACCTGATGGCCCTCGCCGCCGCGTGACACCCGGCGTTTTGCGGTTCTAAGAACTCACCGCAGGGACGCGGAGGCGCGGAGAAAGATAGAGAAAGCTGGCCCGCGCTCATTCGCTTCTTGGTTGTCAGATTGCGAGGTTTGCTAGGAACTCTCATTTCTTCTCTCTTCTCCGCGTCTCAGCGTCTCAGCGGTGAATCCCAGCTTTCGTGGTTACCGTCACTCAGCTTTTCCCTCCGCTGGCCGATGAAATCAGAGAGGCCTTCTCGGTCCCTTGGAACAGCCGGCCAAATCCGCGGCGTACGGCCCCTGGAAGCCGCTTATGGTTTGTCCGGACGCGGAACTGGCCGGCCGCCTCCGCGCGGCCTGCGCGGAATTGGGAATCAACGGCGTCACGCACCTGGCCCAATACCCGCGCATCGGCGCGCTGGCCAGTGCTCTGATGGAGCACCAGGCCAACCTCTGCTTCATCGATGTGGCAGCTCACGCCGAGTTCGCTCTGCTGCTGATTGGCGAGGCCTCCGCCTCGGCGCCGGTGGTGGCGCTCAATACGCGCAACGATGCCGACCTGATCCTGCGTTGTCTGCGCCGCGGCGCCTGCGAATTCCTGGCCTTGCCCGACGCCGCGCCGCTTTCGAGCGTGCTCGACCGGCTGCGGCTGTTGCGCGCGCCCGCCGAGCCGCCCAAGCCTTGCGAGGCATATTGCGTGATTCCGGGTAAGCCCGGCTGCGGCGCTTCGACCCTGGCCGTTCACCTGGCCGTCGAACTGCACCGCGCCGGAGCTGCGCGCGTGCTGCTGGTGGATACCGATGTCCAGGGAGGCGCGATCGCGTTCCTGCTGAAGCTGAAGCCGGATTTCCATTTGGGGGACGCCGTGCGCGACCGCGAGCGCATGGATCACGACCTGTGGGGCCACCTGGCGGTCGCGACCCACGGCATCGACGTGCTGCTGGCGCCGGAGAACCCCGCGGCGCAGGTCGAAATCGGCCGCGCCGCCGCTCAACAACTGATGACCTTCTGGCGCGGCCAGTACGAAGCCATCGTGATCGACACCCCCGGCGCGCAGCCGGCCGCCATCGAGTTCGCACAGCTTTCCGACCAGATTCTGCTGGTCTCGACCAATGAGCTGGTGGCGCTGCACTCCACCCGCCGCTCGATCGAGCGCCTGGAGCACCACTTAATCGAGCGGCGCCGCCTGCTGCTCATCATGAACCGTTACACGCCGTCGACGGGCCTGAAGCGCGACGAAGTCGAGACGGCTTTGAAGCTGGCGCCCTACGCGCTGCTCGCCAATGAGTACGACCTGGTCCAGCAGGCCGTGCTGGAAGGCCGCCCGCTCGGGGCGGCTACCCGTTTTGCGCGCGGCGTGCACGCGCTCGGGGAGCGCCTGGCAGGAGGCGGCCAGCCGGCCAGGAAGCGAACTTCCTGGTTCGGGCTGCGCCCGCGAAGAAGCTGAAAATTCGGAGTAATCAGTCCGATAACTAAGGAGGCTCACGGATATCATTCCAGCGCGGAGGCTGGTAACTTCGGGTTACGCAGATATGCAAGCGAAAGCTGGAGACAACCAATGAAATTCTACATTCGCGAGTTCTGGAAAGATACGACCGGGCAGGACCTGGTGGAATACGCTCTGGTTGCGGGTATGATAGCGGTGGCAGCGGTGGCGACCGTGCCCACTCTCACAAACGTGATCAGCAACGTGTTCAGCAAGGTCGGCTCGATCGTGGCGAACAGCACGATCTGACACGCCAGACGGCGGAACAACCAGCGCCGGGCCGGCGCTTCAGGAAAGGATAGAGAAGCCGACCTAGCTTCGAAATCGCGTACTGAAACTGCAGACTTGGCAAGACCCCAAAAAACAGGACCCGGTGGAATGCGCCTTGGCCGCGGGCATGGCAGCAGTCGCGGCCATGGCGGCCATGCCGGCTTGGAGCGGCGTGCGCAATGTGTTCACCGGAATCGGCAACCCCATCAACAGCAACGTGCACTGCGCGGCCCGTTGGCGAGTGTTCACGTACCCGGCTACGGCGGTCCTTCACGGACCGCCGCCTGGCCGGCTATTCCAGGATGCTGAAGGAATAAATCTTACCCACTCGTCCAGTGCTGGCGGTGGCGTCGCCGGAGGCGGGCGGCAGCAGGCCATATTCGCCCGCACCCAGGGTGGGGAGTATGATTTCGTACGTTCGGGGAGCCAGCTTCTTGCTCTCGAACGGAACCAGATCGCGGGTGGCGCCGCCGGAGACGTGCATCACCCCGCCGGTTACCGTGCGGAATTCCCGGCAGTCCTTGCAATCCCGAAGCCGCAGCAACTGGTATTCGGTGATGGCCACGCCATCCGGCGTGTACACCAGCAAATCCACCGGCGAAGGGATCCGATTGGGACTCTTCGCACCCTCCACATGGCCGTTGACGTCGCCCTTCACAATCCCCGCCGTTCCGATGCTCTTCAATACTCCCCCTGTTTTGAAATTAACCACTTCGGGGTTCAGATCCGCCCATTGGTCGTTCTTCTTGTAATAGACCCCGATCTCCCCGACAATCGGGCCTCCGGCCGCGGCCGGCGCTGGCCCGGCCGCAGCCGCTGGCGCGGCCGCTCCTCCGCCATTCATCATCGCGGCGATGATCTTATCGCTCACCCCGGCGCTCTTCAAGGCAATCAGATCGTCCGCCCCGGTCGCGTACCTTCCCGGTTGAGCATGGATCGAACTCAGGATAATGTCCTCGCCCAACCCGGCCTTCACCATTTTGACGATCGAATCGTTAGTGAGCGTCGCCTGGCCAAAACAGAGCGCCGCCACGCAAGCCAACAACAACAGGAATCGCGTCCGCATAAAAATCCCTCCTCCAGTCATTCTTACCAGCCCTCAAGTAGTGGAGTGTACCCGAAGCGCACGCCGTCATCAAGTGCCATCCGACCATAAGACGACACTAATGAGTGGCCGCCAGAACCACATCAGCGCCGGCCCGGCTGACCTCGATGCGCCTGGTCGCATGGCGGCTCAGGTACCAGCAGGGTGTGTAACCCAGTTGCGGGAACAGCGACCGCACGCAGATCTGGGTCTCGGTATCGCCCAGCGAGTATTCGAAGCGCCCGTTCTTCATGCGCACCGCCCAGAGCGTCCGCACTTGCACACTCCCCAAGATCTGCCGGTTGGCGGGAATGCGATAGCGCGCCGAGAGGTAGTCGCCGACATACAATCCGGCCAGCGCCAGCAAGGCGATACCGGCCACGCGCAGAATCAGTCTCACATGGCCATTCTATTACGCTATCCCCGCGCCGGCTGGTTCGCCGGCGGATTTCATGGCATTCGCGGCTCCGGCTGTTCTCGCCCGCCCAGTTCTTCTTCGAGCAGCCCCATGGCTTCCAGCACCCGGTACGTGCGTGCGGCCTCTTGGGCGTCCACGCGGCTGATGGCAAAGCCGACGTGCACCATGACGTAATCGCCCACCTGAGCTTCGGGAACGAAGTTCAAGAAAACCTCGCGGGCAATGCCGCCAAACTTCACTTTGGCGATACGGCTGCCGTCGCGCTCTTGCGCCTCGGTAATTTTACCCGGCACTGCCAGGCACATAATCGTTCCTTCCTGTTATTGTCCCGGTGGGGCCGGCTGGCGGGACGCCTTGTGCGCCCCCTGGTAAAAGCAATTGCGCGGCACGAGCTGGCGTACCAGGCACTGCTCGCGGAAGTAGATTCCACACTTGAGGCACAACTCCTGGGGATTCGAGCCGTGATCCACGATGTCCGCCGACAGCCGGTCCAGCAGATCGGAAGCGCGGCGCAGCTCTTCCGGCGGAAACTGGACGAAGATAGCCTGCAGCTTGCGCTCGCGGGCGGTCTCATATGCCGCGAGCAGCCGGCGGCTGGCCGGTGTGAGACAGAGGTGCATGACGCGCCGGTC
>JBEKYE010000217.1:0-8270 GCA_049511275.1 Bryobacteraceae bacterium | reverse complement strand
CCGTCATCGCCTTCAGGCGGAACAGGGCCTGAGCGTCCTGTTCATCTCGCACGAGCTTTCGGTGGTCTATCAATACGCCACGAACGTGCTATGCCTGGGCGGGAAGCACGCGTACTTTGGGCCGCCGAAGAGAATTCTGACGCCGGCTCTGCTCTCTGAAATCTATGGAAGTCCTGTAGACTATCACGTCCATGACCATTGAAATTCTGCTGCTCTCGATCACCATGGCGATCGCCGCGGGGCTGGTTGGCTCCTTCGCGGTGATGCGGCGGATGGGTCTGGCAGCCGACCCCATGTCACACGTCGCGCTGCCTGGCATCGGAATAGCGCTGGCACTTCACATCAACCCGCTTTGCGGAGCGGTGGCGATGTTACTATTTGGCGCATTGCTTGTCTGGGCGGTGGAAGGAAAGGCGCGGCTCGGCACGGAGGCGATCATCGGCGTCTTGTTTTCCGTGGCGCTGGCATTGGGCAGCATGATGACTTCCGGAGAAGAGTTGATCGATGCGCTCTTCGGAGGGACCGGCGCTTTGAAATGGCCGGAGATCTGTTTTGGCCTTATCGCGTCGAGTGCCGTCATCGCCTTCGTCGTCACGCAGAGGAACAGGCTGGTCGCCATGCTTGTCTCGCCCGATGTAGCGCGTACGGCCGGTATCGACGTTCGGCGGCTCGATCTGCTGTATCTCGAAACATTCGCGCTCACCATTGCGCTCGGGTTGCGCTTCTTGGGCGTACTCCTTATGGGCGCCTTGATCATCATTCCCGCGGCAACCGCGAAACGCCTTGCGCGGAACCTGACTGAGATGCTGGTGCTCGCCGTCAGCATCGCGGTGGCGGCCACTCTCGCCGGAACGTGGCTGGCCTCCTTCTTCCATCGCCAAACCGGTCCCTTCATCGTTATCGTTGCAGCCGCGTGTTTCCTGCTCAGTTTTAACAGATTGTTCCTAAGACATGGGTAACACTCTTGGGCCGAACGGGTTGGAAGCCGCGATGATTTTCGCCTTGAGCAGGTCGAAGGGCGCCGGATGCACCATCATGGCGGCATGAATGCCCCGGAAAGTGCCGCGCTCAAGAAGCAGAATCTTGCCGCTGGCGTTGCCCACTTCCTCGGCGGGCGTGCCAATGACGCTGACGGTGAGGCCTACCTCGTCGGCCACTATGGCCGCAGCAAGCGCCGCGCCCACCGCCGAGGCCGCGATGATGTTGTGGCCGCAGGCATGGCCGATGCCGGGCAGGCAATCGTATTGATGTTTAGCGGTACTGATCCGAAGCGGGCGCGGAAGGCCGTTGGAAGATCGCAAATGCCCTTTTCCACGGCGAAACCGGCGTCCGCCAGCACCTCGCACAGCCAGGCAGAGGACCGCTCCTCCTCAAAGCCTAGCTCCGGGTGTGCATGGATGCGGTGGCTGAGCTCGATCAGGCCGTCGCGGGACAGTTCGAAACGTTCTCGCGCTGCGAGTTTTGCGTCCATAAGCAGCTTCCCCTTGTTGTTTGAAGCTTACTATATCCTGATCCGCGAGGAGGATTTCCAGAGGGAGTCCACTTCGCTTTCGCGCGGCCGCAGGCGGTGACAAACTGCAAGGCCGCGGTCTTTTGTAAATTCAGGGCCTCTGCTTTGACAGACCCACCAGCAATCATGGCAACGCCGTAAGAGTGACGTGAATATCGACCGCGTGTCAGTTCGTCAGGCTGGGCGATGAAAGGTCCCATTCACCGTGATCAACTCCACCTTCTTGTTGGGTGTGTGGTTCGGTGGCGCGCCGAAGCCGCCAGTGATACGCTCTGTAACAATGCCACGACGCTTCGCGCTCCTCTTTGCAACCTTCACCAGTCTGCTGAGCGCTCAACCGGTCTTCCATGTGAAAGACTACGGCGCTACGGGAATCAAATCAGATAACGCCCGGCCTGCCCTGCAGCAGGCTATTGACGCATGCGGCAAAGCCGGTGGAGGAACTGTTTACGTTGGCCCGGGCGAATACACCACCGGCCAACTCCACTTGCGGTCCAGGGTGCGGCTCTATTTGGAAGCCGGGGCGACGTTATTTGCCTCGTTAGACGGCGCGCAGTTCGACCCGTCGCCTAAATCCGCGCTCATCTCCGGCGAAGATCTGCACGATATCGCGCTCGAAGGCCGCGGCACGCTGGACGGACAATCCACGTATGAATGGCATCTCAACAGCATTACCGATTTCTACATCCTGCCAAACCAGCGCCTGATGGAAGCGACCGGCAAACCGCTCATGCGCCCGTTCCCGCACGGCTTCCCCGACGAGAAGATCTATCCACGCATGGTGCTGCTGTTGCGTTGCACGGACGTGCGCATCACTGGATTGAAGTTCCTGCGATCGCGCAGTTGGACCATTAACCCGTATGCCTGCAAGCGCCTGCTCATCGATGGCGTCTACATTTACTCCAGCCAGAAGGAAGGTGTGTGGGCCGATGGAATTGACCCCGACGGTTGCCAGGATGTCCGTATTGCCAACTCCACCGTTGAAACGGGCGACGACGCGCTGGTGTTCTACTCGGCTGATATTTGGGGGCCAGCGCTACCGGTTGAAAACGTGACGGTGACCAATTGCCGGCTGTCTTCAGCTTCGAGCGCGATCAAGTTTTGCGATGCGAATTCGAACGCGATCCGTCGCGTCAACATCGATAACGTGGTCATTACCAATTCCAACCGCGGGATCGCGTTTATGGTGTTCGATGGCGGCATTGTGGAAGACGTGGTGCTTTCGAACCTGACCATTGAAACACGGCGCTTCGATTGGTTCTGGTGGGGCGATGGCGATCCGCTGCATTTCAACATCAAGCGGCGCAGTGAAGTGGACGGAACGGCGCGCGCCAATGAACCGGCCGCCGGCAAGATTCGCAACGTGATCATTCAGAACGTGATTGCGCACGGCACAGGCGCTTCCGTTATCAACGGCCATCCTTCGAGTTGGTTAGAGGGAGTAAGGTTGGACAATATCAAGCTTTTTGTGTCGTCCGATCCCAACGCCCCTTACGAACACACGGCGACGGCGCTGACGGTCCGCCAGGCGCGCGGATTGCGCATGAGTAATGTTGAGATCGGTTGGGAAGAGCCTTTTGCCGCAACCTGGCGGAATGGCCTGTCCCTGGAGCAGGTGAAGGATGCCATTCTCGACCGCGTGGAGGTGCATCCGGCGCCGGGATCAAAATCGCAGCGCATCATTTCAACAGACGCCGAATATGTGGTGCGGCCAAAATAAAGTCGGTCCGCCTCTTCGCCGGGGAGCAGCGTGTCGCAAAACTCCGAGTGGACCGCGTCCGGCGAAGCTCCGAATACCGCGCGGCGAATCAGTAGTCGATGCCCTTCCAAAAGTTGGGGGCCGTGACGTACTCGAAGCGCTTTGGATCGGCGCGGACCAGCGCGTCGGCGTCTTCATTCCACAGGGTGGCGTGTCCGTTCACCGAGTTGTCCTGGACCACAGTGTAGCCGAGCAGATAGTCGCTGAAATCCTTGCTGCGCCGGTCCATGCTATCCCAATGCTGGTAAACGCTGCTGTTCTGAATGTCGTTGCGCTCGTGGGCCGCCGCCGCCTGCGCCGCAGCCGCGCGGCCAACCGCATGAATTGCGTCGATGGCCGGAGCCGCATAGGCGTTGGCCATCCGCTGAACCGCGGCTGTGTCCACCGAAAAACTCGCCAGGATAGCGCCCATGGTGGCCCGTTCCTTCGGCGCCAGCGCCACAGGCACCTCGGTGGAGTTGATGATCGCCATGAAAGCCCCGGCCGCCGGCGTAGGCGCCGAGACGCAAAACACCAGGTCTGTTTCCGCGGCTTTCTTCGCATCCTGCGGGGTCAGGATCCCCTGGATGTGCGCGCAGCGCTCGCCAGGAGGCCCCTGCACGGCGGTTGCGCTTTTCACCTGAAACGTGGTCAGCGGCAGATTGTGCTTCTGCTGGAACAGCCGCACCAGTTCTACATAGTTCTTGGTCATATCCCCCGTCAACGCATAGTACAGGCCCTGGGCGTAGGACGTGCCTCGCAGCCCGCCGCGCATCACCGTCGCATACGTCTGCCGCACCCGCGGGTTGTTCAGATCGGCCGCGAGGAACCCGTACCCCAGACTCGCCGTTTCGCCGTTCGGGCCATTGGCGACAATCGTGCCGGCGGCGCTCCATGTTTGGACTTTCCAACCATCCGGTAAATCCGCCGATGCGGTCCGGTCCTGCGTTGTGAACTTGTGCAGCGGCGCTACCGCAGCGCCACCGCCCCCTCCCCCTCCGGCCGCGAGGGCCGCATCGAAAGGATGCCACGCCCCAAACAGCGTCTTCATCAAGGGGTTGAAGCTGGAACCGAAGTGCCCCGCATCGTCGGAGACCACCGCCGCCTCCACATCGTCGGTGGTGACCTTGGTCACGATGATCAATCCGGCCAGCTGTCCGCTGCCCTGGCTGCGCTTGTTGACCGTGAAGAACGCGGCAACCGATTGCGTGCCGCGCACTTGGAACAGCTTGCTCACCTGCGGGCGGTCACCGTACTGGTTGTGAATCGAACGCAGCATCGCGCCCATGGCGCCAGCCTCGGTGGCTTGTCCGTCCACCCGCCCGTAGACAATCTTCCCGCCCTGGGGATTGTTGATGGTTTTCAGCCCGCCTTGTGCCCCAGCGGCTGCAGTGCAAAGAAGCGCCAGAAGCAGCCCACCCGCCGTCCGAACCGCCCCCGGCCTGTGGTTTTGTGTGTTCCGCATCGTTTCCCTCCGATTAACTGACACTGCTGACTCCCTTTGCCGGCACGGTATCACAGAATACGCTGTGAAGTCACCCTGGCTCGAAGGCCATCGACTGGGCCGAGTCCCCCAACGGCGCCGCGAGCGTTAGCGAGCGGTGCACGTCTGGAACTAGTTCGCCGTCGGGATTCTCTCGGCGTGATCAATCGCCAAGACTTCCATCGGTGCCTTTCGCGGTTCTATCTTCAGCCCAAGTTTCTGAATTGCCGCTAACATCGGGGAACCCGCGACCTTCTCTGCGCCGAAAGTCTCAGGGCTAGTTGCTCGCGAGCGTCTGCGCGAACACCTCGGTGTCCACGTTTCCGCCGGAGAGAATCACCGCCACTCGCCGGCCCTGCATTCGGTCCCGCTCTTGGAGCAGTGCCGCCAGCGCAGCTGCGCCGGCGCCTTCGGCGACATTGTGAGTGTCGGAGAACAGGTGCCGCATGGAACTCCGGATCTCGTCTTCCTCCACTGTGACCATTCGGCTGACGCCGCCGAGAATGATCTCGATTGCCGCTGGGTCCGGCACGCGGCAAGCCATGCCGTCGGCAATGGTCTGCCCGACATCGGCAGCGATCGGGCAGCCGGCAGCGAATGACTGGGCGTAAGCCTTGGCCTGAGCCGCCACCACGCCAATGACTTCGGTTCGCAGCCCCAGCGCATTGCGCGCGGCTACCGTCCCGCAAATCCCAGAACCCATACCAATCGGGACATACACCGCGTCCAGGTCCGCAACGGCGTCGAACAGTTCGAGCGCGTAGCTCGCCACGCCGAGAACCAGTGTGCCGTCGAAGGAGCGAACCAGGTGCAGTTTCTTAGCCTGGGCTAGTTTGGCCGAATACTCGTAGGCTTCCTGAAAGTCTTCGCCGTATTCGATTAGTTCCGCACCCAACGCGCGCATCGCGGCGTTCTTCTCGCGACTGCTGCCATGCGGAACCACGATGACCGAACGCAATCCCAGACGGCTCGCCGCGAACGCCACACTCTGGCCGTGATTTCCACGAGTCGCCGCGATCACCCCGGTCAAGTTGGGTTCGCGCCGGCGGAGCGAATCCATGTAGACCAAGCCGCCCCGTATCTTGAACGCGCCCACGGGCGAGTGATTCTCGTGTTTCACCCAGGTCTCCGCTCCCACGCGGGCGCAGAGCAATGGCCACCGGATCTGAGGGGTCGGCGGCATGACGCGATGGACAAGTTCCGCCGCGGCTTGGAGCGAAGCGAGGGAAGGCAGAGTCATAAGAGCACGCTTCTGACGATTGTAAACAAACCCCACACCCCCGTTGATTGGCTGAGCGGTTCATGCTCGGGAGTGCGAGGTGGAGACATCGCTTCGGAAGGTGTTTCCTGCTTCACCGGGCGGGAGCGGCGTTTCACAAGACTAATCCGCTCCGAGGTGCTTCCGATTTCCAGACTTCCCGCAAGGGGACTTGGGGAGCGCAACTCGCCCGAGGACTCGCAAAGGCTGCGGGTATCGTGATCCCAAACACTGCGGCGTCAGTGGGTAATCAGGATCAGCCTCCTCCATCGACTGCCGGCAGAACTCGCGGCCTCTTGGAGCCATCACCTGTCATCTACTGCTAAGGATTGACCCTCGACGAAACGCGGCTGGACGGGTTGTGAAATGGCGGCGGCGAGATCCTTCGTATTCACCAATCCGAACAGAAACCGGCCTAGCACTTCAGCTACGGGGACTGAACGGATACCCTTGGAGGCCAGAAGATCCGGCCGCAGGGTAACGTCGATTCTTTCCAGAGAGAAGTTCATGGTCTTTTGCAGACTTTTCAGGCGCTGCTCCATTAGCGGGCAAAATGGGCAGCCAAGCGCGGTGTAAAGAGTGACCTTCACAGGCGTGGGGGCAACTGTGCCGGCAGGCTTGTCGGTGATGCGACCGTATCCCATGGCAGCCGACAGGCTCGGGAACTTGCGAATGTACAGCCATTGAACAACAGGGACGGTTACGAGCCAGACTGCCCCGAGGGCCCAGTAGGAATACCAAGCCGAAGCGGCGAGTCCACCCAAATAGAGTGCCCACGAGAGATAGATCATTGAGATGTGGCACTGCTGCTTCATGGCTCCGCTTCTTTCGAGTATAGGACATTCAGGTTCGATCTACTATGGTGTTCAGTCTGCATCTGATCCGCGCCCGCCCAAAGCCCGCGGTACGTCTGGGAGCGACCCAGCGAACGAATATCATAACGCCGGGCTGATGGAGTCGTGTGCAGGCTCGCACGCCCGCGCGGGGGCAGCGAGCGGGGAGAAGAAGGCGAGGGTGAGCCCCTGAATCGAGGTTGCCGGCGGCCCCCGCGAGATTCAGCCGCTTAACCACTTCATTGTGGGCGCTTCATTTTGAAGGCCGTCGTCGCTTCGGTGTAATCCGCGGTGTAACCCGCGCGCTGAATGGGATGCGTCGCCAGAAGGTCGAAGAGTCCTTCCTTGAGATAAGCACGATTGATGTGTACGCCAACGACTTCGCCGATCGTCAGGTACTGGTCGAGCGCAGAGCCGTCAGCGCAATGCAACTGTACAATTTGCACCAGCTTGCATTCAAGCGCGGCCGGGGCCTCTGCGACGCGCGGCGGCGTTACCATCCGGCTCGGAGCTGCGCCTAGCTTCGCGAATTCGAATTCGCTGACACCGTGCGGCAGGGCGGCGGATGTCTGGTTCATTTTCTCTGCAAGCGGACGGGTGACAAGATTGCAGACAAATTCGCCGGTCGCCTTGATATTGGACACCGTGTCCTTCCACCCTGACGAACTGAACATGACCATCGGCGGGTGGTCGCACACAGCATTAAAGAAGCTGTAGGGCGCAAGATTCACGCGGCCTTCGGCGTCTCGAGTCGAAATCCAGCCGATCGGTCGCGGCGCAACGATCGCCTTGAACGGATCGTGCGGGAGGCCGTGACCTTTCGAGGGCTCGTAGAAATGAAATACCGGCATTGTGTCCATCATATGCAAGGGGCTGTGTCGCTTCCAAGCATGAACAGGCGGGCGGGTCCACTTGGGTCCGTTTGCGCGGCGTCGTCACGCGCAGGAGTCTGCCGGGCGCGCCGTGACCGCCGGGCCACCGTTAGGTCGACGAGCACGCCATGGAACGCCTATCCCACGACTTCTTCGTAGCGATGCCGCCAGGCGATCGCGCCAACCGACTGGAAAACAGTAAGAGCTTGCTCGTAAAGATCTCGCGGGATTTCGATACCTCCTTCCCAACAGCCCAGGCCTTGGTAGCGTTTCACGGTCGCGGCCAGGATCTCACTGGCTACGCCAGGGAAAAAAGAGGCCTCTGTCGCCGCGATCTCTTCTGCCGGCGCCGTCCGGACCCACTCTCTGGCGCGATCATATGTCTTCAAGAATGTACGGTAGCCCTCGGTCTTCTGGTACAAACGGGCGCAGCACAGGCTGCTGAATGCTACGGGAGGCATCGATGCACCCACTGAGGCTATGACTTCACCGGCGGCCACAGGACCCTGGAGGTGTACGTAATCCGCAGTGCCGGCGCTGAAGGCGGACTCCATCTTGTCTGGTGTACCGGCATCC
>JBEKYE010000216.1:0-8312 GCA_049511275.1 Bryobacteraceae bacterium | reverse complement strand
GGAAGCGGCGGTAGCAGGCTCTAAAAATGGCCCGAAAGACGCAATTGCACGGGGTCGCCGTTCCTCTTAGGACAGGGCGCATTCCGTTTCCGTGACAAAAAGTGCACGAAGGCTTGGCTAGCCCAATTACGCTTGAACGATCCCAGATCATTGTGGCTTTGTCCTTGCGGGTGCTTACCCTATTCACCGGGTTGCACCCTTCCCTTTCTACTGCTAACCAACAGTAACCCCTCGTTGTGAAACGTCAACAATTCAAATGATAAATAATGAAATACCAACCATACTAGTACTCATAAAATTATAAGTAACTGTCTTATTTTTATTGAGTTGTGCAAGAGATCTGATAAACTATTTCAATTGCATGGACTCTGCGTGCCCACGACCTGCTGAGGCAATTCCCCTAGTACCCTATTTCTGCCGGAAATAGCCCTGGGCCACTTTTCGTGAATTTCAAACATCTGGAGCATCGTTTCCTCTGCGACCTCCGGGAGCGCGTGCGGAGCGGCGCAGTCACCGAGCGAGGACTCGCCCGCCTCGCCGGGGTATCCCAACCGCATATCCATAACGTTCTGAAGGGCAAGCGCTTTTTTTCGCTGGAGAAAGCCGACCAGGTGCTGCGGTCCCTTGGCTTGGATGTCCTGGACCTCATCGATCCCGACGAGTGGAATGAAAGCCATCCGCGCCGCTGACCCGCATGAAACGTGCACCGCGGACGCCAATGTGCTGAAATTGGTTGCGGAGGCCTGCCTTTGCGGCAATCCCACAACCCTTCTCAGATTCGCGACGCCCGGTGGAAACGCCTCGCCGCCCGCATCGACGACCTCGCCGAAAAGGATGAGCGCTTCCTGCGCCACTCCCACGATATCGCCGAGACCCGCCTGGCGGCCGCCACCGAACTATACTCCGTTTGCCGGTCCTTCGTCGACTCGATCAACCGGTACACCACCCGTGGCGGAGTCCTGCTCGACCCGCCCGAATTCTCATCCGCTTCTTTTCGAGAGGAGGGTATGAACCTGGTGCAGATCAACGTGCGCGGCCGTCTCCTGCAGATCGAGTATTCCGCCACGCCCGATCTGGTTTCCACCGAGGATTTTCGCGTCCCCTACACCCTCGCCGGTTCCTTGCGCGCCTTCAATCAGGAACTCCTGGACAAGGATCTCATCGAGGAGCAACTGCTGTTTTACACCCTCGAACACCACCTCAAGATGTGGCGGTTCTTCGATCCCCGCACCTATCACTCCGGCCCCTTCGACCAGGGATACCTCGTCTCCCTGATGGAGCAACTCGTCTGAGCGCCCTGGGGCAGTCCCTCCACTACGGGTTCACCTTACTGCCGGGCCATGTCCACCCTTGAAAGCCGCATCCTCCCTGTGTCACAATCAACCGGTTCCTTGATACTCGACGGCAACCTGGGCGAACTCCCGCGCCTCACGGCCGAGACGGCACGATTCTGCCGCCAATACTCGCTGGGCGAAGAGGTCGAATTCCATCTCAATCTGGTCCTCGAAGAGTTGTTCGCCAACGCCATCCGCCACGGGGGATGCGAGGGCATGCGCCATGCCGCGCGCGTGCGATTGGAAATGCTGCCGGGCGGAGTCGCCATCGAGTTCGCCGACCGCGGCGCGCCTTTCGATGCCACCACGGCGCCGGCGCCCGAACTGGATGCGCCCCTCGAAACCCGCCAGATCGGCGGATTGGGGATTCACCTGGTGCGCCAGATCGTGAGAGACTTGCGGTACGAGCGCGTGGATGGCTGGAACCGGCTCACCATGCGGCGCCCGTCCAAGGAAGGGGAAAGCTAAGGCCAATATGATTCAACTATCCGAGCAGACGCGATCCGGCTGGCGAGTGGTGAGCGCGAGCGGCCGCGCCGACGCCGAAGCCGCCGACGCGCTCGAAGCCGCGCTGCGAGCGGCCGTGGAAGCGAATGCCCGCGTGGCCGCCGATTTCGCCACCCTCGATTACATTTCGAGCGCCGGCCTGCGCGCCGTGTTGCAGGCCGCCCGCGCCGCCCAAATCCGCGGCTCCGAGTTCGCCGTCTGCGGAATGAGCGCCCCCGTGCGAAAAGTTTTCGATATGAGCGGTCTTCATCACGTGCTGCGCATTCACGGAGAACTGCCTTGCTGACCATGCTCGAAGAAGTGGTCCTGCTGGCCGTCGATGAAACCTCCGGCGGCCTTCGCTCCACGCGCGAATTCGGCACCGCCTATGCTCTAGTCGGCGCGGTTTTCTTCGACCTTGCCCTGGCCCGCAAAATCGATACCGGCACGGAGGCCATCCACATCCTCGATCGAAGCCCCACCGGCAGCGCCACCCTCGATCGCGTTCTGGCCGCCATGGCCCAGCGCGGCGATCTCACCACGGTGCGCCAGTGGATCGACGAAATCTTCCACCGCCGCGACGACCTCGAGGGCGAAGCGCTTTCCTCCCTCATCCGCTTGGGCCTGCTGCGCCACGAAAAATCCAAGCGCCTGTGGATCGTCGATGTCGAGCGCTTCCCCATGGCCGACGACCGCCCGCAGCGCGACGTCCGCCTGCGCCTCGCCGAGGCCATTCTCTCCGACACCATCCCCGATACGCGGGACATCATGCTGGTATCGATCGCCGAACCCTGCGGCCTGCTCGGCTACGTGCTCACCGAGGCGCAACTTGCCGCCCGCCGGCAGCGCATCCGGATGCTGTGCAACCTGGAGACCATAAGCCGCCAGGTGGCCGGCGCCATCGACGCCCTGGACGCCTCGCTGCACCAGGGTATCCCCCGCATGATGTGAGAAACGCGTGCCGTACGTTATAGTCGAGGATCGAGGAAAGGAGCAGTGGGAAGCATGCGCGTGAATCTGACGCGGGAAAAACTGGCGAAGGGCGCGACGGTGTTCGGCTGCGGGTTGCAGGTCTACCCTTCGGCGGAGATCGCCCGCACATTTGCCGCGGCGGGATTCGATTACGTGTTCATCGACATGGAGCACGGCACGTTCAACCTGGAAACCGCGCACGACATCATCCGCGCCGCGCTCGATACCGGCATCACGCCCATCGTACGGGTGGCTGAGCTGGCCTATTCGCTGGTGGCGCGGCTGCTGGACGCGGGAGCCCAAGGCATCATTCTGCCGCGCGTGGAAGATCCTCGGGTGCTCGAAGAGGCGCTCGCGTGGATGCGCTTTCCGCCCATGGGCAAGCGAGGGTACGGCGTCAACCCCACCATGATCGGTTACGAAGCGCGCACATTTGCGGAAATCATCGCGCACCAGAACTCGAACACGCTGGCGGTGGTGCAGTTTGAAACCGTGACGGCCATGGAACGGGCCGACGAATTGTTGTCGGTCGCCGGCATGGACATCGCCATGGTGGGGCCGGCCGATCTTTCGATTTCGCTGGGCATCCCGGGCCAGCTCGATAATCGGCTGCTGATTTCGACCGTGGAACGGCTGATCGAACAGTGTGTGGCCCACGGCGTAGTGCCGGGCATACAGACGCGAAGCCTGGCGATGTCCAGGTTCTGGGCCGCCCGCGGGATGCGCTTCGTCGGCACCTCGGGCGAACACGGCCTGCTGCTCGAGAAGGCGCGGGAAACCGTGGCCGCGCTGCGGGCGTAACAGGCCGCGGAAAGAGAAACGGGGTTGGCGGGCGATAGCGCCCGAAAGAACCAAGCCCTTACGCGCCAGAGTGGGACAGACGCTTTCGTCTGTCAACCCTGCGATCCCGGCGATTTCTTCACACCCTTTTACGGTCAACGGGCGCGAAGGTCACACCCGTGAGGAATCGGCCCATTCCGCCTGGGGCGGCGGGCGTGTTCTAATAGAGTTTCGCGGTTTCATTTCACTATGATCCATTCGTATCGTCTGGGGTTGATGGTGTGCGCGGCCTCCGTCCTTGTAGCGGCGGGCCCTCCGGCGCGCCCGGACCCCGCCCTGGCGCAGGCCGCCGCGGCACTTGCCAAGACGCCGCTTCGCTTCGAAGCCAACCAGGGGCAGTTTGCTCCGTCCGTGCGGTATGCGGCGCGGACCACCGGTTTTGCGCTGGCCCTGACGGCGCGCGGAGCGTCGCTGCGCTTCGCGGGTTCCCGGCCGCTCGACATCGCGCTGCTCGATTCCAACCCCTGGCCGTTGATCCAGCCCCTCGACCGGCTGAGCGCCCAGACCGACTATTTCATCGGCGCCAAGCAGAACTGGCGCCCCGGCGTGACCAGCTATTCGCGCGTCAGGTACCAGGCCGTGTATCCGGGCATCGACGTGGTCTATTACGGCCAGGGGAGCCGGTTGGAGTACGACTTCGTGCTGCAGCCGGGGGCCGACCCCAACGCCATCCGCATGCAGTTTTCAGATGCCGGCAAGGTTATGGTGACGCCGGCGGGCGACCTGGGAGTGGTGACGGCAAACGGCCTCGTGCTCCAAAAGAAACCCGTGATTTACCAGCAGAACCGGCCTGTTACCGGACGCTACAAGCTGCTCGCGGCGAACGTGGTGGGGATCCAGGTGGACGGGTATGACCGCGGCCAGCCGCTGGTGATCGACCCGGTAATCGTCTATTCGACGCTGATCGGCGGCACCGGAACCGACGAGGTGACGGCCGTGAAAATAGGGGCCAACGGGTTGCTCTATATTGCCGGCTGGACGCAGACCGGAGAGTTGCTGACTCTCGATATGCCGTACGACAACCTGATCGACATCTACGTGCAGGTGGTGGATCCGTCGCCGTCCGGCGGCTATGGCGTGCTCTACACGACTTACCTGGGCGGCAGCAACAACGACCAGGCGCTGGCCCTGGATGTGGACGCCCCGGGCTTCATCTATCTGACCGGCACTACCACTTCCACGGACTTTCCGGTGGTGGGGAATGCGGTGCAGACCAGCGGCGCGGCGACTACCGTATACGGGTTCGTCTCTAAGATCGATCCCCACTTTGCCGGCACGGGCAATTCGCTGGTCTATTCGACTTTCCTGGGCGGCACCATTGGGAACACCACGCCCAGGGGAATCAAGGTAGGCTCCGATAACATGATCTACGTGGTAGGCCAAACGCAGACCGCGGACTTTCCCACCACCGACAACGCCTACGCGGCTTCGCTCTACGGGCCCTCGGATGTGTTCATCAGCAAGATCGACATCACCAACCCGAACCTGGTTTATTCCACCTTCATGGGGAGCGAACTGGACGACGATGCCTGCGGGCTGGTGCTTGACGCGAATAACGTGGTCTATTTTGCCGGCACCACCCTGGGCACGCAGTTTCCCATGGCGGGATACTCCTTCAACGGCTTTACCTCGGGCAACTACGACGTGGTCGTGGGCGTCGTGGATACCACCCAATCGGGCGTGAATTCGCTGATCTGGGCCACCTACTTCGGCGGATCGGGCGAGGATGAGGCGCGCGGGATCTCGATGGATTCGAAAGGGCGCGTGCTGGTAACGGGCTTCACGATTTCGACCGATTTGCCGGTGACCGCCGCAACCGCCCTCCAGCCACACTATGGCGGCAATGGCGATGCCTTCGTGGCCATCTTCGACCCTGCCCAGCAGGGCCAACAGTCGCTGGCGTATTCCACATACCTGGGAGGTTCGCAGGGGGAAGTGGCCTATGCGGTGCTTGCGGAGCCGTCCGGCTATGTCGACGTGACGGGATACACGCTGTCGCCGGACTTCCCCGTGGTGAACGCCATCCAGCCGAACTGGGGCGGCGGAATCGACCTCTTTCTGACGCGCTTCAACCCGGCCGTGGCCGGACCGGGCGGGATCGACTACTCCACGTATATCGGGCTCGATGCCACCGTCGTGGGAAGTACCCTGACCCTGGATTCCAGCGACAATTTGTACGTCGGCGGATACACCGAAGGCTACCTGCCGCTGGTCGGAAACTCGTGGCAACAGAACTACGGCGGCGGTTACAGCGACGGATTCTTCTTTGTGGTGCCAGGCGGCAACGACGCGCCGAATGCCGGGATGCGCCCGGACCGGAACCCGCCCAGGCTGCCCGGCGGCATGCCGCGCACCATTAAGAGATAGCCAAAAAGAGATAGCCAAAGTGGGACAGACGCTTTCGTCTGTCAATCCGGCGATCCCGGCTAAAGCTTCGGGCGATTGCGCCGATATGCCTATCAGCAATGATGCTATGTCGGCTGAAGCGGCGATTTCCGGTCGTCCCCGGCGCTATCGCCAGCGCGGCGGCGCTGGCTGCTCGGCCGGCTTACGCGCTCAGCCAGGCGCCGTCCCCATTGCCAGGGTATGCCACACTTCTGCTGGCTCTGGCGGTGGTGGTGACCTTGGTGGCGTTGGTGTCCCAGATACTCCGCGCGCGCCAGGAGCGGCGCGCCGCCATCGAAGCCAGTTCGGTGAGAAGCGAGTTTCTGGCCAACCTGAACCACGAAATCCGTACTCCCCTGAATGGCGTTCTGGGGATGGCCGAGTTCCTTGCCGCCACGCGCCTCGATCAGAATCAGCGCGAGATGCTCAACGTCATCCGCGGCAGCTCGGAATGCCTGCTGGCGATCGTCAACGACATCCTGGACTACTCCCGCCTCGAGTCGGCGGAGATGAGGATTGAAGAAGTAGCCTTCGATCTCGGCGCCGCCATCGGCAGCCTGCACGCCTTCTTTGAGCCGCGGGCCGCCGCCAAGGGCTTGAAATTACAAGTCCAAATGGCGCCCGAAGTGCCCCGTCTGGTCCGCGGCGATCCCTTGCGCCTGGGGCAGATCCTCATCAACCTGGTGGGTAACGGACTCAAGTTCACCGAAACCGGCTCGGTGCGTCTGGAGGTGAACCTGGCGGGAGAGCGGACCGATGGCGTCACCATAATCTGCCGGGTGATCGATACCGGGATTGGAATCGACACCTCCACCGCGGCCCGACTCTTCGCGCCTTTCACCCAAGCCGATTCGTCGACCAGCCGCCGCTACGGGGGCACCGGTCTGGGGCTGGCGATTTCACACCGGCTGCTGGGCCTGTTGGGCGGGTCCATCGGAGTGGACAGCCAGCCGGGAAAAGGCTCCACGTTCTGGTTCCTGCTGCCTTTGAAAGTGGTGGCGGAGGAAGCACCGCAGCCCGTGGAGGAGCATGCCCGGGCGGCCGTGGCGGATGCGGCATCCCAACGCGCCGTTGCCCCTCCGTTGCTGCCCGCGGTTCCGGCATGCGGGCGGCGCGTGTTGATTGTCGAAGACAACCCCATCAACCAGATCGTGGCGCTGCGCGCGGTCACCGGCCTGGGCTATGAAGCCGAGCTGGCGCCGGGAGGCGAAGAAGCTCTGGCGGCGTTTGCCCGCGACCGCTTCGACGCCATTCTGATGGATTGCCAGATGCCGGGTATGGACGGATACCAGGTGGCGGCCGAAATGCGCCGGCTGGAGGCGCTCGCAACCGCTGTGAAACCCACGCCGATCATCGCCATGACCGCCAACGTCATCGAGGGCGATCAGCAAAAGTGCGTGGCGGCGGGGATGAACGACTATCTCTCCAAACCCATGCGGCTGGCCCCCCTGGCGCGCGCGCTCGAACATTGGACGGCCACAGCCCCCCATTCTCTTACCATGCCCGCCGCCCGGGCGTGAGCACGGCTACGAGCCCCACAGCCTCGCTGGTATCCTGAAGTTTGGCTCAAATCTTTCCATTCCAACCCTTCCGCTACTCCGAAAAAGCCGGCTTGCCGGAGAATTTGGTTACGCAGCCTTATGACAAGATCTCTCCGGCCATGCGCTCGCGTTATCTGGCGGCCAGCCCGTACAACCTGGTGCGGGTGATCCTCGGCGAGCCCGGCCCCGCCGATTCCGATCGCGATAACGTCTACACCCGCGCAGCGGATCACCTCAACCAGTGGATCGCCTCCGGTATCCTGGTGCGCGACGCCGCGCCCGGCGTGTTCCCGTACTTCCAGGAATTCACCGTGCCGGATACCGGCGAGCGGCTCGTGCGCAAGGGCTTCATTGCCCTGGGGAAGGTGGAGGATTATTCCGCCGGCGTGGTCTACCGCCATGAGCAGACGCTATCCGGTCCCAAGAAAGACCGGCTGGAATTGCTGCGCCACACCCACGCGCACTTCGGCCAGCTCTTCATGCTCTATCCGGATCCGGCGGGAACCGTCGATCGCCTGCTGGAGGAAGCCGCCCGGCAGGCGCCGCTCCTGGAGGTGGTGGACGAATACGGCGCGGCGCATCGCGTTTGGAAACTTGGCGATGCCCGGCGCATTCAAGAACTGATGGCCGACAAGAAGCTGCTGATCGCCGACGGGCATCATCGCTATGAAACGGCGCTCGCGTTCCGGAACGAAAACCCCTCGCTCGCCGGCGCGGACCGCGTGATGATGACCTTCGTGAATCTGCACTCGCC
>JBEKYE010000215.1:0-8415 GCA_049511275.1 Bryobacteraceae bacterium | reverse complement strand
GCCATAGGCCTGGATGCGCGCGCCATCCTTGGGCACACGCTGGCCGCCCGCCAGCGCGGTTTCGCCCTGGTCGCCCTGCCGCGTATACACGCGGTTGATGGCGATGCGCGGCTTGTCGAACGGCTGCTCGCTCATGGTTTCATTTCGCCCGCGAAATCTTCCACTTCAATCCGGCCACGAAATTCAGCCGCGGCGACGGATAGCCGAACACCTCTTCATAGTGCCAGTTGAGCGCGTTGCGCAGGCTGCCGTACGCGGTGACGCCGCGGCCCAGCGCAAAATTCAAGTTGATCCCTACATTAGCGAAGCCCGCGTTCCAAAACAACCCGTCGGTGGCGCCGTAGGTCGGCTCTTCGTACAACGTCTTGCCGCGGAAGTAACCGGTGGCGTCGGCGGTGACACGCCCGCGCGTGTACGTCGCCACGACGCTGCCGGAGTTCTTCGGCCGCCGCGTCAGCGGCTGGCCCACCTGAAATGGCAGGGGCGCCAGGCTGGTGGAACCGTCGAGCGAGAGAATCCGCGTCCCCAGCAGCGTGTACGATCCCGTCACAAACAGCCGGCGCCCCGGCCGCAGAGAAGCCGAGAGTTCCACCCCTTGGGCGCGGGAGTTGGCCAGGTTGGCCGATTCATAACTGCTCAACTGCGCCAGCGATCCGCCCAGCGTCACGATCAAATCGTAGTAGCGGTTGTAAAAGTACGTAGCATCCAGCAACAGGAGGTTGCCGAACAGCTTCTGCTCCAGTCCAGCGTCCACGCTGCGGGTACGCTCCGGCTTGAGCTGCGGGTTATCGGTGAAGGCGATTTCAAATCCGCTCGGCGGCCGGATACCGGTTCCGAACGAGCTATGCAAGCGCGTCGAACCGGGCCGCAGCGCGTAGGCCGCGGATACCTTCGGGTTGGCGCGCGACACGGTGTTCGCGGGGAAGAACGGCCGCGAGTATCCGTCGGTGGGGACCGCCGGTGTCTCGATCCACTCGGCGCGCACGCCGGCGTTGAGGAAGAAGCGTCCGCCGATTTCGAAGCGGTTCTCCCAATAGGCCGCCAGGTCGGTGCGCGCAATGGGGAACGTCTCGAAATTGGCGTCGGTGATGAACGTATTCTTGGTTTCTTCGCGCCCCGCCGAAACGCCAAACGCAGCCGTGTAGTGGCGCGTAACGCTCACTATGGTGCGCGCTTCGCCCTGCCAGCGCATGTCCTTGCTGAAGCTGGCGCCGTATGGGCTGGCGAAGCCGCTATTATCCACGAAGAAGCTTCCAAACACTTCTTGGCGCACGCGCGCCGAAAGATCGGCTTCGTAGTGCAGCCCGAAATCGCCGAAATTATTTCTTTCGCGGCTGATGGTGTCGATGCCTGTAAAGGTATCTTTCGGATCGGACCCCCATGGCCCGGGTTCGCCGGCGTTGTTGAAATCGAAATCGGCGTGCAGCGAAAGGCTCTGCCGCGCAAAACGCCGCGTCACGTTCAGCAGCGCATCCTGGTTGTGGTAGTCGCTATTATCGACCGGGCCGTCGGTATCGATGCGCGACACCGACGCCGTGATCCCGAACCCGGCGACGGGGACCGAACCCGTAATCCCGAAGCGGTGCTCGCCAAACGCTCCGCCCTCCGCCAGCACATCCAGCTCCGGAGCGGACCCCGGCTGGCGCGTGATGAAGTTGATCACGCCGCTGTTGGCATACGGTCCGTACACCGACGATTGCGGCCCGCGGATCACCTCGACGCTCTCCACCGCTTCCGATGGAATGTGGGCGAAATCGAAGCTGCCGCCGAACGCGTTCACCGGAACGCCGTCGATTTCCACCAGGCTGAAATCCGAGTCTCCGCCGCGCAGAAACAGGCTCGACACGCCGCCCGGCGCGCCGGTCTGGTTGAAAGCCATGCCCGGCAGATAGCGCAGCAGGTCCATGGCGTAAGGCTCGTTGCGTTGCCGGATTTCTTCACTTGGCACGATGCTTACGCTGCCGCCCTGCCTGCTGGCCTGAACATCGATGGCGGAGCCCACCACCCGCACCGAATCCACTTGCGGCGCGATTTCGAGACGCACCGCAACCGACGGCCCGGCCGCCAGCGTCTGCGTGCTGAAGCCCGGCGCCGTTATCACCAACCGGGCGCCCGGGATGTCCGCGACGTCGAGCTCGAACGAGCCATTCATCGCCGATACCGTCCGGGCCTCCACGCCTAAGCGGCTCACGACGGAAACTTGCGCGCCGCCCACGGGCGCGCCGGACGGATCGGTGACCGTTCCCTTCACTTGGGACGCAAAAAGACCGGCGGGAAAAAAGAGGCAACAGGCTGCGAAAGCCGCCACGTTGTGACGCATACCAAGCTCCTCCCTAGAGAGCCGTGCGAGCTCACTTCCGCCGGCCGGTCTCCTGACTTGCGCCTCATCGAACCCGTCGGCCTTCCCATCCCGTCGCCGGAACAGTGGCATGTACGAAAGGCTCTCCGCGCTTACAGTAGCGGGGCTGTGCTGGATTCTCACCAGCTTCCCGACACCAGCGGAAACATTAACTACAATTCCGAGTGTACACTAATTTCAGAGCGCTCATGTGCAAGCTAACTTACCGCGTGGCGCGGATCGTACTATCGATCGCCATATCGGGCCTGACCTTGCCGGTTGACGCCGCGCAGGCGAAGCCCGATAAGAAAAAGTCGCAGACGGCTTACCAGGAGGGCCAGCGCGCCGACCAGGCAGGCAAGCGCGCCGAGGCCATCGCCGCCTACTCCCAAGCCGTGGAGGCCGATCCCGCCAACTCCGCCGCCTGGCGCGCCCGCGCCAAGGATTATTTCGCCGCCGGCGACCGCGAGAAGGCAAAGGCCGATTTCGATCAGGCCCTCGAGGTCCAGCCCGGCGACGCACAATCTTACGCCGCACGCGCCGAATTCTTCGCCGCCACTGCCCAGCCCGAACGCGCCGCGCAGGACTTCACCACCGCCATCAGTCTGAAGCTCGAACGCACCGAGATCTACAGCGGGCGCGGCTTCGCCTACGTGGCCTTCAAGGAATACGAAAAAGCCATCGACGATTTTACCCAGGCCATCAAGCTCCGGCTCGACAATCCCGAGCCCTACAAAGGCCGCGGCATGGCCAAGGCCGCGCTCGGCAGGTTCCGCGACGCGGTGGACGATTTCGACCGCTCGCTGAGCTACAAGCCGGATTACGAAGACGTCTGGGTGGAGCGCGCCCTGGCCTACGCCGGCCTCGGCGACTTTCAGCACTCGCTCGAAAACCTCAACGCCGCGCTCAAGCTGAACGGCGAAGACCTGCGCGCGTGGCGCGTCCGCGGCGCCGTGCGCGAACACCTCGGAGACTACGACGGGGCCATCGCCGACTACAGCGAAGCCATTCGCCGCGATCCCAAGGATTCCCGCCTGTACTCGGCCCGCGGCGCGGTCTACGCGCGGCAGCAGAAACTGACGGAGTCGCTGCAGGATCGGGACCAGGCCGTGCAACTGGACCCCCGCAATCCCGAAGTCTACGTGGCCCGCGGCAGCACCTACCACCTGATGGGGCAGCATGAGAAGGGCATCGCCGATCGTACCACCGCCATCGACCTGGACCCGACCAGCGCGCTGGCCTGGACGGCCCGCGGAAACGCCTACTTCCTGCTGGGCCGCTTCGACGATGCTCTCGCCGATTTGAAACAGGCCGTCCTGCTCGATCCCAGGAACGCCGACTTGCAGGCTCTGGCGGCGCAAGCCCAAGCCAAGGTCGATGAAATCGTGGCTAAGGCGCTCTCCAAGGAAGCTCTGCCCGACACCATTTCCGTGAAGTTGCCGGGCACTGCCGGCGCGCCGCCGAAGCCCGAAGAGAAAGCCGAAGCGCCGCCAGTAACCCAGCCCGTAACCACGCCGCCGGCCGAGCCCAAGCAGGAGGTAAAGCCCGAAACCGCCGCGCCGCCGCCGGAACCGAAGCCCGTGCAGCCGCCCGTTCCGCCCCCAGCGGCGACGCCGGGGGTTCCCGCCGCTTCAGCCGCCCCCGCCATGGAGTTGACCGCGGCCCAGCACAATGCGCTCGGCCGCAAGGCTCTTCAGGAGGAACACTTCGCGGAGGCCATCCAGGAACTCAGCGCCGCATTGAAGCTGGACCCTTCGCTCTCTCTGGCCTACAACGCGCGCGGTTACGCCTATTTCCGGCAGAAGCGGTACATTGACGCCCTGGCCGATTTCGACAATGCCATCCGTCTGAACGCGGCCTACATCAACGCTTACATCAACCGCAGCGCCGCCCGCCGCGCCGCCGGCGACACCAGGGGCGCCGACGCCGACATGGCGAAAGTAAAAGAATTAGTGGGCAAGTAAAGGTCGGACGCCGCCATTGCTTCGCTTCGGCTCATCGAGCCCGCAGGAGGCAAGAGATGGTAGCCTACGGCGCAAGCCGTGTGGAGATTCTCAGGTTTTGGCAATGCTTCGGTTCCCAAGCCTCCAGTTTGTGACCTTATGCAGCGTGTTCGCTTGCGCCTGGGCTCAAGTTGATCAGTCACTCACCTTCGAAGTTGCCTCCATCAAACCGACCCCAACGTCAGACCTGGGGACGAAATGGGGACCCGAACCCGGAGGGCGGTTCTCGGCAGAAGGCGCGACGCTGAAGCAGCTTATAGCACTGGCTTATGGGGTTCAGGAGTACCAGGTCTCAGGCGGCCCGAAGTGGATGACTACAGACCGATGGAGCATCGAAGCCAAAGCCGAAGGCTTCAGGGGTCGATTCAATCGAGAACAGCTCCTCCAGGTCATGAAAGCTCTTCTTGCCGACCGTTTCCAACTGCGTACCCATCTGGGAATGAAAGACATGCCGGTGTATGCACTGGTTCAGTCAAAGTCCGGCGCCAAGCTAAAAGCATCTGCTCAGCAGTCAAGCACCATGGGCTTTGGCATTGGGTTTGTGAGTGGAAAGAGCGCCAGCATGGACCTGCTTGCCAGAACTCTGTCGATGGTGCTGGAACGTCCTGTCATGAATCGGACGGGCTTGAACGGGGAGTATGAGGTGCACCTGGAGTGGTCGCCTGAGCCTGGACTGGGTAACGCCCTTGCAGGGGAGCCAGCCGATCCGACCGACCTTGATCCCAGGTTAGTGTCGATCTTCACGGCCATCCAATCAGAACTGGGATTGCGTTTGAAAGCGAAACGTGGCCCTGCGGAAGTCGTCGAAATCCTGGAAGCCAAGCGGCCATCGGAAAACTGATAGGGAGCGCTGGCCTCCGCTCCGCACTACCCGTGCCGCAGCATGCCCAGCACGGCGTTGATCAGCACGGCCGCCATGCCGACGGGAATGGCGACCTTCCAGCCGATGTTCATGAGCTGGTCGTAGCGGAAGCGGGGGAATGTGCCGCGGAACCAGATCAGCAGATAAATGATGGTGAACACCTTCAGCAGAAACCAGAACAGTCCCATCACCGCGTGATTCACCGCCGGGACAATAAAGACGCCGCCGATCACTACCAGCGACAGCGCGCAAACCACCAGCACCTTCTGCTGCATGGTGTCCTTCAGCTTCTTCACCAGCGTCAGCGTCAGGGCGCCGGAGCCCACCAACAACACCACCGGGAACGCCACGTTCAGCGGCACATCCAGCCACGCGACGCTGGGGAAGGGGCGCAGCCAGCCACCCCAGAACAGCGCCACGGCCACCGAGGAAACCACGAAAATGTTGGCGTACTCCGCCAGAAAGTAGAGGCACCAGCGGAAGCCGCTGTACTCGGTATGGAAGCCGCCCACCAGTTCCGATTCCGCTTCGGGCAGATCGAACGGCGCGCGGTTGGTCTCCGCCGTAGCGGCGATGATGTAGACCGCGAACGGCACGATCATGAAGCCCCAGTTGTCGAATACGAACCAGACGCCGCGTTGCTGCTGCGCCAGGACGATCGATTTCATGCTTAGCGTGCCGGCCGCCATCACCCCGGAGAGCAGCGCGAACGACAGAGCCACCTCATAACTCACCAATTGCGCCGCGCTGCGCAGCGCGCCCAACAGGGAGTAGTGGCTGTTGGATGCCCAGCCGCCCAGGATGATTCCCAGAATTCCCACCGCGGAAACCGCCGAAATCACCAGCAGCCCCACATTGACATCGGCCACGTAAATCGTTCTTGCGAAGGGAAGGACGGAGAAAGCGGTCAGCGCGGTGATGGTGGAAATGCAGGGCGCGAACCAGAAAATGGCTTTGTCCGATTCCGCGGGGATAATGTCTTCCTTGATCAACAGCTTCAAAGCGTCGGCGATGGGCTGCAGCAGGCCGTGCGGCCCTACCCGCATGGGTCCGAGGCGCACCTGGAAGTCCGCCAGCACCTTCCGCTCCAGGAGCACGATATAGCCGGCCACCAGCGGGAACGCCGCGACGATGACGAGCGTCACCACAATCGGCGTGAACAACGGATTCGAATAAACCGTCTGCCACATATCGTCTCTATCTCAATAGCGAAGTCTGTGCCAGCCGCAGAAACGGCTCCGGGTAAATGCCAATCACCAGGGTCATGACTCCGCTCACCGCCAGCGCCACGCGCAGTCCGAAACTGGTGGCCAGCGGGGCCTTTTCGGTCTCCTCGCCGGTGAACATGCTGCGGACCACCTTGAAGTAGTAATAAATCGCCACCGCGACATACAGCGTGGCCACCACCGCCAGGGTGTAATGCCCGGTCTGAATCAGCGACAGGAAAATGTAATACTTGCCCAGGAAACCGGCGGTGGGCG
The DNA here is from genome assembly GCA_049511275.1 of Bryobacteraceae bacterium. Lineage (GTDB taxonomy): Bacteria > Acidobacteriota > Terriglobia > Bryobacterales > Bryobacteraceae > PALSA-129. Next base: position 1,731 of record JBEKYE010000215.1, on the reverse strand, counting down.
GAATGCCGGCCAGCGAAAGCAGGAAGACCAGCATCAGCAAGGCATAGCCGGGGCTCTTGTGCATGAGGCCGCTGATATCGTCCATATCTTCGCCAATGATCTTCTGCCGCCGCAGGGCCACCAGCACCAGGAACGCGCCCAAATTCATGAAGGTGTAGACCATCACGTACACCGCGATACCGTTGATGCCGGTTTCATTGCCGGCCACCAGGCCCAGCAGCATGTAGCCGGAGTGCGAAATCGAACTGTACGCCAGCAGCCGCTTGATGTTGGTCTGGTTGACCGCTGCCAGGTTTCCCACCGTCAGGGTAAGGACCGCGATCACCGCCAGCATGGGTTCCCACACTTCGCGCGCCGACGCAAAGGGCGCCAGCGGGCCGTGGAACAGCCGCAGCAGGAAGGCGAATGAAGCAGCCCCCGACGCCACCGAGAGGTAAGCCGTCACCGTGGTGGGCGCCCCTTCATAAGCGTCCGGGGCCCACATGTGGAAAGGAGCGGCCGAAATCTTGAACAGCAACCCCACCAGGGTAGTGGCCAGCGCCAGGAAAACCACTGGATCCGACGGCGGGCGCGAGGCAATCGCGGCGGCGATATCCTCCAGCTTGGTGGAGTGAGCGATGCCGTACAGCACCGAGAAGCCATACACCAGGAAGCCGCTCGAAAAGGCCCCCAGCAGCAGGTATTTCATGGCGGCCTCATTGGAGCGCTTGTCGGCCCGGAGGAAGCCCACCATGATGTAGAAGCACAGGGCCATCAGCTCCAGGCCGATGAACAGCGTGATCAGGTCCGTGCCGGTGGCCAGGAAGTACATGCCACACTGCGCAAACAGGATCAGGCTGTAATACTCGCCGTGGTGCTCGCCGGCGATCTCCAGGTAATGATACGACACCAGCGCCACTATCATCGCGGCAATCAGGAACATCCAATTGAAGAAGATGCCAAAGCCGTCGATCGTCACCGATCCCTGGAACCCCTGCAACTGCGCCTGCCCGCTCGACGCCAGCCAGGCCGTCTGGCGGAAGAGCGCGAAGCCCGTGAAGCCTTCCGCCAAGGCCACGAAAATCAGCAGATATTTACGCTGCCGGGGATCGGGGAAGATGAGGAAGTCGAAGAGCAGAATGGCGCAGCCGAACAGCGCCAGCATCACCGCCGGAATAATGGTGAAGTGATCGGTGGCGGTATAGAAAGACTGGATCATTGCGCCACCCCCACCTGTGTAGCGGGCCGAGGTATGGCCGCGTTCTGCACGCCGCCCGAGTAATAGCCGGGCCTGACACGCTCCACGATCTCAGCCACGGGCTGCCGCAGAATGTCGAAGTAAGGCTTCGGGTAGACGCCGATCCAGACTGCCCACGCGATCAGCGGCAGGAACATGGCCACTTCGCGGAAGCTCAGATCAGGAATGACGAGGTTCTTGCCATTGGTGACCTGTCCCAGCATGGTCCGCTGGTAGAGCCACAGCAGGTACGCGGCACCCAGGATCACGCCGGTTACGGCGAAGGCCGCCCAGATCCGATTGGCTTCGAAAGCGCCCATCAGAATGGTGAACTCGCCCACGAAGCCGTTCAGCAGCGGAAGCCCGACGGAACTCAGCATGGCGATTGCGAAGATGACCGCGAACTTGGGCATGACGTGCGCCAGGCCGCCATATTCGGAAATCTCGCGCGTGTGGCGGCGCTCGTAAATCACGCCGACCACCATGAAGAGCATGCCGGTCGAAATGCCGTGGTT
>JBEKYE010000214.1:0-8424 GCA_049511275.1 Bryobacteraceae bacterium | reverse complement strand
GGGCGTCGAAGAACTCATTGCAGAAGACTACGCCGCGAAAGCTCTGCGGCAGCGCGCCGGAATCGATATCGATGGGCAGATAGCGCCATTCGGAGAAGGCCTCGGCCATTTCAGCGCGGCCGGCGCCGAGCTCGACGACGGCGAAATCGGCCGGCTCGCCCATCTGGCGGAAGAGCTGACGAACGCGCGCGGCCACCAGGATTCCGAAGACCGGCTGGATCTGCTCGGCGGTGAAGAAGTCGCCCTCTTTGCCGAAGGGATCGCGCGGGCGGCGGTAATAGCCGTGCTGGGGATGATAGAGCGCCACTTGCATGAAGCGGCGGAAGGGCACGGGCCCCGAGGCGCGGATCTCGCGGGCCAGCAGTTCGCCGGCCGGGGTCATGGGCGCGGGTCCCGGCTCTGCGGCGTGTGAACGAACATCTCCACCAGGTAATCGTGCATGCAGTCGTAGAGGTAGCGTTGGAAGGTCCAGGGGAACTGCGGGTGCTCGATGTCGCGGGCGTGGACGGGCGCGTAGTAGGTGTGGAGACCCAGGCCGCGGTTTCTGAGTTCGATGACCAGCTCGACCGAGCCGTTGTGCTCGCGCGCCGAAAAACTGAGCAGCGCGTGGTCATAGCGGGCGGTTTCCGCGAGCACTTTTTCCAGAGGGGTCACGGACTTATGCTAGCGTGAAATCAAGTCATGGCGTTACCGCAGACCGTCCGGGTAAAGCTCAGTTCGGAAGAGGCTGGGGCCATTTCCATCACACCCGTGGTGGTGCAGGAGCTGCCGGTGCGCGACCTGGTGGAGCACCTGCTGGGCGTGACCGGCAAGGACGAACCGCGCATCCGCGACCTTCTGCGGCGCGGCACGCTGGTGAGCGGCGCTTCGCGGTTTCGATGGGCGGGATGGGAAGCTGATTCGGAAAGCGTGCTGGAGCTGCTGGCCAGCTTTCCGGACGCCGACCCGTCGCGTGCCTTTGCCGCCGGGCGGTGCGTGCGCGCGATTCTGCGCGGCGGCGGCCGGGTTTGCGAGATCACGCGGGAGGTGGGTTCGCGCAAGGGCCTGTTCGAGCGCACCAGTTTCTGGAGCCTGCTGATGGAAGTAGCCGGCGCGGCCGATGCGGCGTACGCCGGGTATTCCTACAAGGACCGCGCGGATCGCTACCGGCGCGAGCTTTCGACGGCGGAAGCGCAGCGCCTGCGCGCGGCGAGCGATTCGGTGAAGTACAGCACGCTGCGCGACCAGTTGCGGCAGGGGGCGTTCACGCAGGTGGAACTGTACGTGGTGCGGTGAGCCAAGCTCTTCGGGCTACCCCGCCTTGACCGGGTGATTCGATCACAGCATGCCTTCGCCCTTACGGTCGCGCCTTCGGAGGCGTCACAAGACAGGCGAATTACTCTTCGGGCAACTCGCCGCCAGGCTCGGCGCGATTTTCGAATTTGGTGTGGGCGTGCAGGAAGACCAGATTCACGGTGCCCACCGGGCCGTTGCGCTGCTTGGCGATGATGAGCTCGGCCAGGCCGCGCAGATCCTCGCGCTCCTTGTTATACACCTCTTCGCGGAAAATGAAACCGACTACGTCGGCATCCTGCTCGATGGAGCCGGATTCGCGGAGATCGCTCAACTGCGGCCGATGGTCGCCCTGGCGCGTTTCGACGGCGCGGCTCAACTGCGAGAGCACCATCATGGGGACGTTCATTTCCTTGGCCAGCATTTTCATGCCGCGCGAGAGGGCGCTGACTTCCTGGTTGCGGTTTTCGAAGCGGCCGCGCGCGCCCATCAACTGCAGGTAGTCGACAATCACCAGACCGAGTTTACGCTCCGCCTGCAGGCGCCGCAGCTTGGCGTGGATGTCCATCATGTGGATGCCCGGCGTGTCGTCAATGTAGAGCGGGGCTTCCACCAGCTCATGCAGGGCGTGGTTGAGCTTGCGTCGTTCCTCCTGGGTGAGAAACCCGGCGCGGAAGCGCTGGCTATCGACGCGCGCGGCCGAACAGAGCATGCGGGTGAGGAGCGATTCGCGCGACATTTCGAGCGAAAAAACGGCGACGGTCTGTTTGAGCTTGAGGGCCACGTGCTGGGCGATATTCAGGGCCAGCGCGGTCTTGCCCATGGAGGGGCGCGCGGCCACAATGCAGAGATCGCCGCCGTGCAGGCCGCCGGTGAGCTCGTCGAACCTGGCGAAGCCGGTGCTGATCCCCTTGATGCGCTTGCTGGGGTCGAGGAAGGCGTTGATGCCGCCTTCATAGTCCTGCAGAATCTGGCCGGGATCGAGCAGGCCGCTCTTGACGCGGGCTTCGCCCAGCTTGAGGAGGGTCTCCTCGGCGCCGGAGAGGATTTCGTCGGGCTCCTCTTCACCGAGCAGCGCGCGGTTCATCATGTGCTGCGAAGCGAAAATAATGCGGCGCAGGACGGCCTTGTCCTTGACGATGCGGATGTAGGCGTCCAGATTGGGAATCTGCGGGAGGCCGTCGTCGAGGGAGACCAGGTAGGTGATGCCGTCGCAGGCTTCCAGCTCATTGAACTTCATGAGCTCGTTGGCGATGGTGATGCGGTCGATTTTTTCGCCGCGCTCCTGGAGCTCACCCATGCGCCGGAAGATGCGGCGGTGTTTGTCGAGGCTGAAGTCGTCGGGTTCGAGATCGCCGGCCGCCTGGACGTAGAGTGAGTCGTCGAGCATGATGGAGCCAAGCACGAAGCGCTCGGCGTCCACATTAGTAGGAAGACCCTTTTCCGTGATATTTACCGCTGACATGGCGAATCACCTACCCTAAGCGTTGGCAGCCGCGGGCGTCAACATTTCTGTGGAATAAAACAGAGACTGGTGAGAAAACTTGTGGACGGCTGAAGTGGCGCGGAATCAGCCGATACACCGGGATTTTCACTGCGATTCTCAGATATTCACAGGCTTTCAACCGGCCCTCCAAAACGTACACCGCTATATTTGTTTTAGCAGATTCCGGCAAATCCGGCATAATCGGCATGGGAGGAAAAGAGCGATGCCCGAGTGGGTCTTTGCGAACGGCATGTGGAGCCAGATTTTCGCGGTAGGCGTCCCGGTGGCGGAGAAGATTCTGCGGCCGATGATCGTGTACGCTTTCCTGGTCGCGATCCTGAGGGTCTTTGGCAAACGGGAGCTGGCGCAGCTCAATCCGTTCGACCTGGTGGTGCTGCTCTCGCTGTCCAATACGGTGCAGAACGCCATCATTGGGAACGACAATTCGCTCACGGGCGGGCTGATTGGCGCGTTCACGCTGCTGGGGGTCAACTACCTGGTGGTGCGATTCCTATTCCGCCACCGGCGGCTCGACCAGCTTTTCGAAGGCAAGCCGGCGGTGCTGGTGGACGGAGGCAAGATCATCAAGAAGGCGTTGTCGAAGGAGTTGCTGACGCGCGCGGAGCTGATGACCGTGCTGCACCGCCAGGGATTCGGCTCGATGCAAGAGGTGGAGCGGTGCGTGCTGGAACCGGGCGGCACGTTTTACGTTCAGGGGAAGACTCCGCCGAAGGGGGAAGTGGAACACGCCGAGGTGGTGCGCCGGCTGGACGATCTGAGCGGGAAGTTGGACCGGCTGCTCGAACAGAAGGGCAGCGCGTGAAGCCGTGCGTGGGCTGCTTCAGATGGCCCTTGTGATCCCGACTACCGGCTACTACACCCCGCCCAACACCTCCGCGACCGCCCTCGCCACAACAATCTCTTCATCCGCCGGCAGCACCCACACAGCCACCTTGGACCCATCCGCGGAGATCTTCCCTTCGCCCTTCACCGTCCGGTTGCGCTCCTCATCCAGCACAATCCCCAACTCGGCCAGTCCCGCGCACACGCCTGCCCGCACTTCCGCGCTGTTTTCCCCGATGCCTCCGCTAAACGTCACCACGTCCACGCCGCCCAACTCCACCACGAACGCCCCCAGGTAGTGCCGCACAGCCCGAATATAAACTTCCAGCGCCAGCCGCGCCCGCTTGTCCCCCGCGGCCGCTCCGGCCGCTAGGTCCCGTAAGTCTCCCGTGCCGCCCGCAATCCCCGCCAGTCCCGATTCGCTGGCCAGCTTCCGCGCCATTTCCCGCACGCCGATCCCGTGTTTCTCCATCATGTAAAGCGCGGCGAACACATCCAGGTCGCCCGTGCGGTTGTTCTGCGGCAATCCCGATTGCGGTGACATGCCAAAACTCGTGTCCACCGCTACGCCGCCGCGAACCGCCGCCAGGCTCGAGCTCCCGCCCAGATGGCAACTGATGTGCCGCACTTCGCCCTCGCCGCGCACCAGTTCGCGCGCGCGCAGGCTGGCCGCCCGGTGGCTCGCCCCGTGAAAGCCGTACCGCCGCACGCCGTCTTCCTCTTTCCACGCATACGGCACCGCGTAGGTCACGGTCGCTTCATCCAGCGAATCGAAAAACGCCGTCTCAAACAGCGCCACCAGCGGCATCTCCGGCAGCCGCTTGTGAAACGCCCGCATCGCCGCGATGTACGGCGGATTGTGCGCCGGCGCCAAGAAGCGGTATTCCTCCATCGCCCGAAGCACGCTCTCATCCACCAGCCGCGCTCCCCCCAGCGGCCCGGCATGCACCGCCTTGAATCCGATGGCCGCCAGTTCCGCCAGGTCCGCGAGCGCCTTTCCCGGCCCCACGATCGCCGCCAGGCACTCCGCCAGCGCCGCTTCATAGTTCGGGCACGCGCTCCCCGCCTGTCCGATCCGTTCGATGCGTCCCTGCGCCATCACCACCGTCCCGTTCCTATCGAACAGCCGGTATTTGAAGGAGGTGCTCCCGATATTAGCAACCAGAATCTTCATGGAATGTTCCATTGTAATCTCACGCCTGCCCCGCCTCACTCCCATTCGGACGTGTAAGTCTGATACTCTGTCTACCGGAGATCCGAAAATGGAGCCCTTCCGTCTTCACGTGTTTGTCTGCGACCAGAAAAGGTCCCAGGACGCGCCGTGCTGTTCCTGTCATGGCTCGGCCCAGGTCATCGACGCGTTGCGCCGCGAAATCGCCACTCATGCTCTCGAAGATGAAGTCCAGGTCACGGTTTGTGGTTCGCTCGGCCTGTGCGCCCACGGACCCAATATGATCGTCTACCCCGAAGGCATCTGGTATTGCGGCGTGAAACCATCCGACGTGCCCGAGATTGTGCAATCGCACTTCCAGCACGACACCCCGGTGGAGCGTCTGATGATGACTGACCAGGCCGCCCTCCGCGCCGAAGTCCTGACCCATCGCCTGGCCGCCGCTCCGAACTAACCCTTTACTTCGAGATCGCCGGCGCCACCACGTATACGTATTCGAAAACTTCGGTCCCGGTGTTGGTCACGTTGTGCCGCGTGGCTGGGGGAATATATACGAATTGTGGCGAAGCGAAGCCCCGTTTCGGCTGGCCGTCGATAAGGGCATCGCCTTCTCCTCGCAGGATCACCAATGACTCCTCGTTTTGCCCGGTCGAGTGCCAGCCCACCGACGCGCCCGGCTTCAGACGCACGAAGCCGCTCCGCATCCCGGCGGTTTGCGGTGCTCCTTTCAGAAGCGGGCAATCCCCGCTGGGACACTTCAGATCCAACGTCAACGCCTGTCGCGGCGGCGCCTGTGAAGCCAGAGATCCGAGCACAAGGAAGAACGACACCGAGGTTCTGGTCAATCAAATCCTCCTGTTGATTCCGCAGCGCACTGCCACGGTAGTAGGATTCTACCAGTCGTACTACTAAGACGCCATGAGGGAACCAATCGGTCCCCGCTCTTCCGGCGATATACTACGGCTCACGCGATCAGCGCCGCCACGCCCAACAGGCGAACCAGGACGGCAAGTATGGCAACGACGACCGCACCGTCCCTGCCACCCAATCCAGCGGCATGGTGGAAGCCGGACGGATAGCCGGCGCCGAGGCCGTCTACGCCGAAGTCCCCGGCGGCAGCCACATCACCGCGAAGCAGGTCTTCGGTGGTGAGCGCCAGCAGTTCGCCGTCGCAAGCGCGGCAAAGAGCGAGGCCATAGCGGAAGACTTCGCGTTTGAAACCGACGGCCTCAGGCCAGGGTTCTATTCAAAGGGCGATCAGAGAATTGGGAGCACTCCCCTGAACCATTTGCGCCAGGCAATGGCTAACGCGCCGATCCCAAGCAGAGTGAAACCGAAGGAACTCGGTTCAGGCGTGGGGGATTGTGATCCGACCACGGCCTGGAACGTCGGCTCCGTGTCGACGTTCCACGTGAGCGTCAGAGCGCCGCCGCTGGTTGCCACACCAGAAACCCCGGTGCTGAAGAGTCCAAATGATGTCGGTCCAAAGTTGGACGTCATAGTGTAGCTTGCCAGCGAGGTGTCTTCTTCACCGAGATACGTTGCGCCTGCTGCGTATGTGATCCCGATGACGTTAATTGCGTTGTCGAAGAAATACGACTCGCCGATCAGCGTGAAAGTGCCCACACCGTTTATCGTGACCGAGTTCCCGTCCTGTTGCGGGGCGCAGGGGTAACCGCAGATCGCGGACGCGGACGGGATGTCTCCAATATCCGTCACCTGTTGAAAGGTAACGAGCTCGTTGGTAAACGTGGTAGTCCCGACTGAACCGCTGACGGCCATTTGGCTGATCGTGAACGTGATGGGCCCCGCCATGGCGGGAAGCCCCGCGAGGGCACCTACGAGAATGAACTGGATCATTCTGGAAGCTGTCATGATTTTCTGCTCCGGTCGAACTGTGAAAGCCGTCATTGTTTTCTCCTCCTGTTAGGGACCAGTACTACAGTGGCAATCCGAACCGATGTACTTAACATCACGTGAAAGGCCCCTCCTTGTTCACGCCGCTGGCCTCACGTACAATGCATGTCGGATGTCGAAGTGCTTCTGGACAGCCTATGGCAGAAGCGGGCTGAGCGTCTCGCAAGGCCGGTGAAATTGTTCTGAAAGATTTATTAAACGGATGAACCGCCAGACAACAAAGCACTTTTTCGAATTCGGCCGCTTCCGCCTGGACCCCACCGAGAGGGTTTTGTCGACCGATGGGCGGCCGGTACCCTTAACCTTGAAGGCTTTCGAGACGCTTTTGGCGCTGGTGGAAAACAGCGGCCATGTCCTGGAAAAGGACGAACTGCTCAAACGTGTATGGCCAAGCACCTTTGTGGAGGAAGGCACGCTCGCCCAAAACATCGCCACGCTACGGAAAGCACTGGGCGAGGGCCCGGACCAACGTTCGTACATCGAGACGGTGCCGCGGCGGGGTTACCGGTTCTCGGCGGCCGTGGAACGCGTCGAGGCGGCGACCGCGCCGGAAGCACCGCGCCCCTCGGTCCGCCGCCGTGTGATGGCGGGAGTGGCGGCAGGAGCGGTTCTGTTGCTGGCCGGGTGGATCGCACGCGAAAGGATCTGGCCTTCGGGCGGCCCCGCGCGGGGAAAAACCATGCTGGCCGTTCTGCCGTTTGTGAACCTGAGCGGCGACTCGGGGGAGGATTATTTCAGCAATGGCCTGACCGAGGAAATGATCGCGCAACTGGGCGCACTCGAGCCGGCCCGGCTGGGCGTCATCGCGCGCATGTCGGCCATGCAATACAAGGATACGAAAAAGGACGCGCGACAAATTGGCCGGGAACTGGGCGTGGATTACATCCTGGAGGGGAGCGTCCGCCGCGACGGCGAGCGAGTGCGCATCACGGCGCAACTGGTCCAGGTGGAGGACCAGACGCACCTCTGGGCGCGGAATTACGATCGGAGCCTGCGGGACATTTTGAGTTTGCAGAGCGACGTGGCGGGCGCCATTGCCCAGGAAATCGCACTGCGGCTGACTCCCGAATCCAGCGCCCGGCTGGCCGCCGCCTCTCCGCTTGACGCCCAGGCTTACGAGTTGTATCTGAAGGGGCGATACGCCTGGAACAAGCGCACCGAAGGCGGGTTCCTGAAGGCCATCGATTACTTCAACGAGGCGATTGCGCGCGACCCCAACTACGCCAAGGGTCATGCCGGACTGGCGGACGCTTACGCCCTGCTGGGTTCCCTTCCCAATGCGGCCATCGCCCGTCCTGAAGCGATGCGCAGGGCCAAGGCGAGCGCACTGCGGGCGATCCAGCTCGACGATTCGCTGGCCGAGGCCCACACTTCTTTGGCCTTCGTGTTGGCGCAGTATGAGTGGGATTGGCCGGGCTCCGAAAGAGAGTTCCGGCGCGCCCTGCAATTGAATCCGAATTACGCGACGGCGCACCAATGGTATGGCATGTGGTTCATGGCCCACGAAAGGTTCGATGAAGCGCTGGAAGAAGAGCGGTTGGCGCACGAGGCCGACCCGCTCTCCACCATCATCGAGACCGATACCTGCCAATTCCTGGATTATGCCGAGCGTTACGATGAGGCCATACGCCACGCGCAACGGGCGCTGGAAACGGATCCCGGTTTTCCGCTGGCGCATCTCTATCTGGCGGAAGCTTACGCCGGGAAGCAGAATTTCGCGGCCGCGCTGGCCGAG
>JBEKYE010000213.1:0-11822 GCA_049511275.1 Bryobacteraceae bacterium | reverse complement strand
GCCCACTCCGAACCCGCTCCGGATGACGGTCTTCGAATCGAGCTGATATGCCACCGCGAGGCGGGGAGCAAAGTCTTTATAGTTCGCCTTCTGGATGCCATGGGAAGACACCCCGCCCACGCCGAAAACGTACATCAAGCCGTTTTGCAGGTTGAGCGTCGCGCCATTGCCCGCGGCGTTCACGCTCTCAGGAGTTACCAATTCCCAGCGCAAGCCATAATTGATGGTAAATTTGGCCGTCGGGCGAAATTCGTCCTGTGCATAGAAGAAAAGGCGCGGCTGATGTTCCATCGCATTGGTGCTGGTGCTGACGTAGCGCCCGAAGTTCGTCACATCTCCCAGCAGGAATGTCGCGAGGCCGATCCCCTGCGTCTGGCTCTGGCCGGCCACGGGCACCACACCAGTGAGCCCGCCATTGAAAGTCAGTTCGCCCGCGCGATGTGTGTCGCTGGGCACGCGGAGGTTCTGCGCGTAGCGCAGATCGACGCCGACTTTGATATTGTGCTTGCCTACGATTTTCGAAAAGTTATCCACGAATTGAAACTGGCTTTCCGTCTGCGTCAAGGGACAATTGCACTGATTGACGCCCAGCGCGTAGCCCAACTGGAAAGAGTCGTTCGGCGAGGTGATATCGAAGTAAGGCAGGCCCGACGTGTAGGTCTTGTCGAGATTCAGCCCGGGAATACCCGCCGCTGTTGCGGGGTCTGTGCCGTACCCATTGGGAACGTCGAAAACGTGATACCGGAACCAGCCGAAGCGGAATTCGTTGATCGCTGTGGGACTGACGGTAGTGGTCCACCCGATCGCCACGCTCTCCTGGTGGGAATTCGAATTACCGGCATAATTTCCGAAATTCGGTCCGCCTGCCGCCAGGCCGAACGCGCCCGGCGCCACCTGCGTGTAAGCCTGAGAGCTGAAGCGGCCGAAGAAAGTGTTCTTCTGATTCAAGTAGTAGTCTTCGCGAGTGTCATAATCGTTGCCGGTGACCGCCACAGCGCCGTTCGCCGCGTAGTTGTTGACGAAAGGCGCACCCGGTATCTGTTGGGTGTTCGGAAGCGGGAAATTGTTCATGATCGCCAGCGCCTGCGGGGAGAGCTGGCTCGCTGGAATCGTGTTGTTCGGATAGGGCGTACGCCCCAGGCCAGTGGCGGGGCTCCCAGTAGTGGGATCGTAGATTTGATAGACCTTGTTGTACGCCAGCCAGTCGCTGAAATTGCCGGTACGGTTCAGGGCGTCAGGCACGCTGGTAACCAGCGAACCGCCCAGCGACTGCCGGTTCAACTGCATATCGCCGAAAAAGAACAACTTGTCCTTGATAATCCTTCCCCCGAGCGAACCGCCGAACTGGTTCTGCCGGTAAGGGGCGGCCGGCAGTCCCACAAAGGGATTGGCCGCGAACGTGGTGAATCCAGGCGTGTTGAGCTGGAGATATTCGAACGCGTCGCCATGGAAGGAGTTGGTCCCCGACTTGGTGGAATACGACGCCACGCCTCCGCCCACATATGAAAATTCGGCGTCGAAGTTCTGGAGCGCCTGTTTGACCTCTGAGACCGAATCGAACGTGGGGTTTATGACGATGATTCCCAGGATCGGATCCTGGTTGGTAGTGCCATCCAGCTCGTAGCCCATGGCGGAAAAGAGCTGCCCGCTGACCACCATCTGAACGCTCGCCTGCGGGTTCTCGTCGGAGGCATGCTGCCAGCCGAGTTTCGCGGAGCCGGGCTCCAGCAGTTCGATGGATTGCAGGTTGCGCCCGATATTCGGCAGGGAATTGACCTCCTGCGCGGTATAGGTCTGGGCGACGTCGGCGCGGTCGGTCTGGAGCAACGTTGCCGTCGCCGTCACTTCCACTTGCGTGTTCACTTCGCCGACTTTCATGGACGCATCGAAACGTGCGGCTTCGTCCACGCGGACTTCCAACTCATTGGACACCAACTTGGAGAAACCGGGGGCTTCGATAGCCACGGTGTAGGTGTCCGGAACGAGTTGACCTTTATTGTAATTGCCGACTGAATCTGTTGTAACCTCGAACTTTGTCCCCTTGTTTACATCTGTGATGGTGACTTTAGCGTTGACGACGACCGCCCGGTTCGGATCGGTGACGGTACCGAAAATGCTGCCGAAAACCTGCTGTGCGTAGCTGATCGAGGCGTTTGTGCTCAATACGAGCGCTAAACCGATCAGGAACACGAGACGACCTTGGCGCGACATGGCTATTCTCCCTCCCCCTCTGTGTGCCTAGCCCCTCCCGGGATCTCCAATGAAGCCCGGAATCAAATCTGTCCTAGTACTTTTCCATTAGGATATTAAAGCTCCAGTTAGTCTGCCCCCGAGGAGTCCCGGTTTCAAGTTCGATTGTGGTATGACACGGTTAACGGATGGTAAACCTTTTAGTTGTAATTGGTTTGCGAAAATGTTACTGTAGGTTTCATGGCGGAAACAGGTGTTTCCCCCGAGCTGCGGGAGGCGCTCCTCGCTCAGGTCGGCAGGATTGTCAGCAGCGAGGTCCTGCGCAGCTCGGAGTCACTATGCCACCTGCTAGGATACTTGGCGAGCCATTGGGTACAGGGGCGGAGCGGTTCAGTCAAAGAGTACCAGATCGCCACAGAGGTTTTCGGCCGCCCCGTCGACTTCGATCCGCGCCTCGATTCGACGGTGCGGGTTCAAGCCAGCCGTCTGCGCGCGAAGCTGGCGGAATACTATGCCGGTCCCGGAGCGCAGGACCCCGTCATTGTCGATATCCCGAAAGGGGCTTACTCTGTGGTGGTCCATGCTCGCGCCGTTCCCGATGAGACGGTTGCGCATCCCGAAGTTCGTCCGGCCGAAGTTGCACCGGTATTCCGGCGCAATCCTTTCAGAGTCGCTGTATGGCTGCTCGCGATCTTGTGTTGCGGCCTGATCCTATCCTTGTTATATGTGGCTCGCCGCCGGCCGGCTCCGGTTGCCGAGCTCCGCCCGGAAATCCCAGCCTCGCTGAAGGCGTTCTGGCACGTGTTTATGGCCGCTCCGGAACGGACCTGGGTGGTATTCAGCAACGCGGAGTTCGTCGGCCGCCCGGAGACCGGTCTGCGGTATCTCGATCCGGTTAGAGATAAGAACGAAGCGATCTTCGACCACTACACAGGAATCGGCGAGGTGATGGCAATCCACGAACTGGATCAGTTATTCACACAGTTCCGGCATGGCGTCGTCGTCAAGCGCGGCCGCCTTCTCGCGATGGACGATGTGAAGAACAACGATCTGATCTTTGTCGGTTCGCCGTCCGAAAACCTGACATTACGGGATCTGCCGGCCATGCAGCAGTTTCAATTTCGAAGGCTCGATTCAGGTTCACGCAAGGGGGACCTGGCGATCGTCAACCTGCATCCAGCGCCAGCGGAGCAGGCGGGCTACATCGCTTCGGAGGGCCTTCCAGTCAAGGAAGACTATGCCGTTATCGGTTTGCTGCCCGGCCCGACGAGGCAGCACTGGGTGATGACCCTGGCCGGCGTCACCACTATGGGGACACAGGCCGCCGTCGAATACGTGTGCAGTGGATCCAGCGTGGAGCAGTTATTGAGAACGGCGCGGAACGCGCGGGGCGATGTCATGCCGTTCGAGGCCGTGATTCGGGTGAGCGTCAGCCGCGGGGTGCCCGTGTCAAGCCAACTGGTGGCCGCGCACCTGCGGTCGCCGTAGTCTATTTCTTCTGCTGCAGCGATTCGGCCTGCTCAGCTTCCTTTTTTTGTTTGATGGCAGCGCCCTTGGCGAATGCCTCTTTGCTGCCTTCCAGATCCCCCTGGACGCGGAGAATCTGACCGATCATATTGTAAGGTCCGGGATCCCCGGGTAGCAAGCGAGCTCCTTCGCGCAACTCTCTGAGAGCTCCTTCCAGGTCGCCCGACTGCTTCAAAACGGTGCCCAGCAGATAGTGAGCCTCTCCATAATCGGGCCTTCGCGCGATGGCGGACCTCATCTGCTTCGCCGTCTCCTCGAAATCGCCAAGCTGCCAGAGCGTCATGCCGAGAGTGTAATGGGCTTCCGGCAGGTCGCTGTCCAGCCGGATCGACTCCAGGAATTCTTTTTTGGCGGTCTCCAAATCGTCCTGCTGCTTGAGCGAAAGCCCCAGATTGTAGTGGCCGACCGCGGAGCCCGGGTCCACTTCGATAACCGAACGGAACTCGGCCTCCGCCTTGCCGTATTCGCCAGTCTTCAAGTAGGTGAGTCCGATGTTGATCATAGCCTCCGAGTTGGCGCCATCCATCTCGAGAACTTTTCGAAACTGCTCCAGCGCCTTTTCGGGCTCGCGAGATTGGATCAGCATAAAGCCGTAGCGGTTCCGCGCACTGAGGTCGGCGGGGTTCAACTCTACGGCTTTGGCGTATGCATCGGATGCTTGCCGCAAAGCCCCGGTCTGCTGAAGAGAGAGGCCCAGAGAGTTCCAGGCCGAAGCGTTGCCCGGATCGAGTTGCGTGGCGATCTCCAGTTCGGTCACCGATTCCTGGTAGTGGGAGACTCCGAAGAATGCGAGGCCGAGCTTGAGGTGGTAATCGAAAACGCCAGGCGCGAGCTTGACGGCCGTCTGAAAAAGCGGAATGGCACGGTTCGGATCCTTCTCCAGCCAGAAAAGAACGCCTAGATGATAATGAGCCGCGGCAAAATCCGGATGGAGCTGGATGGCCCGCTCGAAGTGCGCCTTGGCTTCCGGGTTACGCTTCAGAACCGCCAGCAGAAAGCCAATCTCATCCTCGAGTTCGGCGGAGTTCGGATCGGCTTCGGCCGCCTTTTCGGTTAACTCGAGCGCCCCGGCGGCATCCCCACTAGTCTTCCGCGCGTTCGCTTGTTGCTTGAGTTCCGCCGCCGTTTGGCCGTTCGCGGCGATGGAGAGGCACGCGGCGAAGAAAAGGATTCGACAAAGCATCGAGCCTGCCGCCATTATAC
Organism: Bryobacteraceae bacterium; assembly: GCA_049511275.1. Taxonomy (GTDB): domain Bacteria; phylum Acidobacteriota; class Terriglobia; order Bryobacterales; family Bryobacteraceae; genus PALSA-129. The sequence goes on along the minus strand of JBEKYE010000213.1, from coordinate 6,902 downwards.
TGGAGATTATGCCAAGTGGCATTTTCATTGCCGCGTTTCTGTTCCTGGCTGCGGACGATCATTCCGCCGGCGTGGAGTTTTACAAGCAGCACCAATTTGCAAGAGCGATCGAATCGCTCCAAGGCGCCGTGGCTACCGAGAAGCCCGGATCGCCGGAGTATCGCGAGTCGGCGGTAATCTTAGGCCAGAGTTATTATCTGACCGCTCGTATGCCGGAAGCTACTACCTGGCTTCAGAAGGCTGTCGATGACGGCGTCCGCATCAACGAGGTCTTCTATATGTTAGGCAACTGCTACATTCAGCAGCGGGAGCCGGTAAAATCGCGAGCCGCTTTCGCAGCCATGTTCAGCGTGCCTTTTGAATCGGCCGCGGCGCATCTGCTCACCGCGCAGTTCATGATCCGGCTGGAATTCGAAGAGTTCGCCCAGAAAGAACTGGCGCGCGCAGTGGAGCTCGACCCGAAGATTCCGCAGGCTCACTATCTGCTTGGGATAATGGCCATTTTCCGTAACGAACTCGACAGGGGTATTGAGGAAATGCGGCAGGAGATAGCCATCAATCCGGACTTCGCGATGGCGCATTATAGACTTGGCGATGCCTATACGCGCCGCGAGGATTGGGACGCCGCCATCCCTCCTTTGGAGCGAGCCGTCTGGCTGAATCCGGATTACAGCGGGCCTTATATTCTGCTGGGTAAGGCCTACTTCAAGAAGCAGGACCTGGGGTCAGCCGAAGGCATGCTGCGGCGCGCGATTAGAATGGATCCGGCCAACTACCAGGCTCACTATATGCTCGGCCAAGTCTTGATCCAGGCAGGCAAGACCGAGGAAGGCCGGAGGATGCTGGAAGAATCGCAGAAGTTGCGTGATCCCCCAAACAAGTGAGAGGGCAAGTGAGAGGCAGGGGCTGGCCTTCGATACGGGCTCGGCAATTCGGATTGGGATGCGGGTACCCGCGAGGAGCGCTGCCAGCGTGGACCCCGCATCTCTGTTAAGAATTGACACATAACGTCCGCTGCTGACGTTTGCACGTCATATAGCGGGATAGATGCCCGGTAACGCCGAGGTGTTTACAGATCCGGTCCCAATGGACAAAAAGTCCTCTAGGGATCTATCGACCGAAACGGTTACAATCGAAACACGTTCCCGGAGGCGAAAACTCTTGTCCACTTCTCTCTACGCGCCCGATTTCCTGACCATCTTCAATCGCTACCGCGATACCGGCGGCCCCCTGCAAGCCTTCCCCTCGCCCGCCGACTGGCGCGATCAGTGGATCTACTTTCTCATGGTCGATCGCTTCAACAACTCTCAAGTCCCGCCCCGCCATCAGCCCTATAACGACCCGAACTACTACGATTTCCAGGGTGGCAACCTTGCCAGTGTTCAGGACCAGCTCCTCTATATCAAGCAACTCGGCGCCGGCGCCATCTGGCTCAGCCCCGTTCTCAAGAACCTTCCCCTTCAACCCGGCACCTACCACGGTTACGGCATCCACGATTTTCTGCATGTCGATCCCCGTTTCGCCCGCGATCCCAACCACGCCGATGACGAGCTCCGCGCCCTCGTCGACGCTGCCCACGCTGCTGGCCTCTATGTCATCCTCGACATCGTCCTCAACCATACCGGCGATGTCTTCGCCTACGTCTGCGATTCCGGCGAAACCAATTGCATCACGAACCAGGGCGCGCAAGCCGATTTCCGCCCCTTCGCCCGCCCCATCCAGTGGCGCGACCCCACCGGCGCCGCGCGCCCCGATTGGCCCGACGTCGCCTCCGTCCCCAACCCATCCGCCGACGCTCTCGTTTGGCCCTCCGAGCTGCAGCAGAACGTCTATTTTCGCCGCCAGGGAATGCCCGGGCCCGCCAGCGACGTCATCGGCGATTTCGACTCACTGAAACAATTCCGCACCGATCTAACCGATCTCCAGCAGTTCCTGATTCGCGCCTACCAATATGGAATCGCCCGTTTCGACATCGATGGCTACCGCATTGATACCCTCCGCTACCTCCAACCCGGTCTCCCCCTCCTGTTCGGCAACGCCATTCGCGAATTCGCGCTCAACATCGGCAAGAAGAACTTCTTCACCTTCGGCGAGGTGGACGTCGGCGATGCCGAACAGGTGATCGCCCAGTTCATCGGCCGCACCACTACCGAAAACACCGACATGGTCGGCGTTGATGCCGCCCTCGACTATCCCCTGTACTTCAATCTGAAACCCGTCGCCAAAGGACTCGCGCCGCCTTCGGAAGTGGTCGGCATGTACGAATACCGCAAGCAAGTCGAAGCCGGCGTCCTAAGCTCCCACGGCGACGCCACTCGCTACTTCGTCACCTTCCTCGACAATCACGACAACAAGGAGCGCGTCCGCTATGTCAACCCGGCCAATCCCACGCAATATGACGATCAGGTAACGCTCGGCCTGGCCTGTCTGTATTGTCTGCCTGGCATTCCGTGTCTCTACTACGGCACCGAGCAAGGCCTCTATGGCGCGGGAACCGATCCCGCCGTCCGCGAAGCCCTGTGGGGCGGCCCTGGCTTCTCGCAAAACAGCCTGTACTACCGACACATCTCGCAAATCGCCGCCGTCCGCGAGCAAAGTCCCGCCCTGCGCTACGGCCGCTTCTACTTCCGCCCCATCTCCGGCGACGGACAGCACTTCGGCGTATCGACGTTCCTTAATGGCGCCCTGGCCTTCTCCCGGATTTTGATGGATCGGGAAATCGTGACTGTCGCCAACACCGATACCGTCAATCCCTGCACCGTCTACGTCATTGTGGACAACACCCTGAACAATCCAGGTGATCGGTTGCGCATTCTCTATAGCAATAAACCGGCGCCGCAAGCTCCGGCCGCGATCGTGCAATTCGCCGCCGGCGCCGTCAATGTTCAGGAAACGGACGGAACAACAGGCGTCGGTCCATTGAACTGCGTGCACGTCACCCTAGCGCCCCTGGAAGTGCAAATTCTGGGAGTCTGACTATTCATGAACGCTGGCAACCGGGACATGAGTGAGCCCGAGTTTCTTCGCAGCCCTCAACCGGACGTGCCCCACGATAATCACTCCCTTTTTGTCCACCACGATGGGCTGGCGGAAGCCAAACTTCTTGATGGACGCAGCCACCTTGTCCACCGCGGCTTGCGTGATCAGCCGGGCGCTCCGAGCATACTCAATGGGCTTATCGACGAGCCATGATTCCCCTCTTGATTCCCGCGGCTGCGTCAGCAGGGCCATCAAATCATCTCCGTCCGACTCGCGGCGCTCCACGAACAGCCTGGCCCGGCTCACCGGCGACAGCCCGAATTCCGAGCAGAACGCCTTCATCTGCATCAGCGCCCGGTCGTGAGCCGCGGGCGACGGCCACCGTCCTGCCTGGATTTTGAACTTCGCTGTGCCTGCTTACCTCGCGCGCCCAAGGGCGAGACTGCGAGGTCCCAATGGACGATACATGGACAGGAACCTGGCTGAGCAAAAGGTCTGGAGTGGCGTTTTCGAGGGGCGTGTGGGGCCGCTAAGTGATAGACAGGAACCTGGCTGAGCAAAAGGTCTGGAGTGGCGTTTTCGAGGGGCGTGTGGGGCCGCTAAGTGATAGAAAAATGGTACGCCCGAGTGGATTCGAACCACCGACCTTTTGCTCCGGAGGCAAACGCTCTATCCATCTGAGCTACGGGCGCACGTTGCTGCTTTCAATTGTAGTCTCACGCTCCGCACGGGGTCAAACCTGCCGCCGTATGGTACGATGCAAAAGACGACCAACCAACTCTCGGAGAGGTGGCTGAGTGGTCGAAAGCAGCGGTTTGCTAAACCGTCGTAGGGTCAAAAGCTCTACCGGGGGTTCGAATCCCCCCCTCTCCGCCAGATCTTTAGGGAGCACCCGTCATCCGCTTCAACCACGCCAGCGTCGCTTCCATCTCGAATGATCGCGCGCCCGGTTTCCGATCGTCCGCGATCCGCAGCAGCGCGCAATCCACCTGGCGCGCGCGTAGCGCAAAATACAGCTCATCGGCTTGCGGATCGGGATCTCCGGCCAGCACCAGCGTCGGCGTCTGGAAGTTTTTCGCGTAGTAAATCGGCGAGTGTTTCACGTATTGATCGGAATCCTCCCACGGCAACGCGTTCATCCAGTCGGCCGCGTGGCGCGCGCCTTCGGCCGAGGTCGCAATATCCAGCGTCCAGTCGACAATCGCACGCCGGGTTACCGCCGCCCGAAACCGGTCGCTATGCCCGATCAGCCACGCCGCCAGCAAGCCGCCTTTGACCGCCAGGCGGTGTACATCAATCGAGCCTTGCGCCGCCGCGAAATCGACGCCGTGCTGCAGGTCGTCGGCATCGTCTCCCGGAAAGCGCGTCGGCAGCAGATGGCCAAATTCCTCGCCGTATCCCGGAGTGCCGCGCGGATTGATGCGCAGCGTCACATAACCGCGCGCGGCGTAGATCTGGGCCTCGGGCGAAAATTCCACTCCCCACATGCGGCGCGGCGCGTCCGCGATATCGAGCAGCAGAGGATACTGTTTCGACACCTCGAAGCCAGGCGGCCTTATGACCCAACCCTGAATGGTTTTGCCGCCGGAGGGGAACGCAATCTCTTGCGCCGCGGCCGTCTGGCGCGCCGCAATCAGGGCTGCGTTGGGCGCGGCCAGCACCACCGGAGCCGGCGCGACATCCACCGCGAACGTCACAACCTCTTCGGCTCCCGCCGCCGTGGAGCGCACTGAAACGGCTCGGCCGTTTTCGGCCAGGGTGAAGCCGCGCAGGCGCTCGGCGGCGGAAGTGGCCTGGCGCGTGGAGCCGTCGTTGCGCCCGGCGTAAACGTGCGTGGAGCCGCCATCGTCGGCGATGAAATACACCGTGCGCGAATCGGAGCTCCACTGCGGACCGGTCGAATCGCGGTCCAGCGCGCCGCCCAGCACCTTCGCGCCGCTGCCATCCGGATTCATCACCATCAGCTTGCGAATCGAGTAGCTGCGGGGCCTGGAATCGGTGGAGAGGAACGCGATGCGCGTGCCATCCGGCGAGATCACGGGCGCCTGGTTGTGCCCGGCGACTTTGGTCAATTGCCGCGCCGCGCCGTCGGCCAGGCGAATCGAGTAGATTTCACCATCGGCCGCCGCGCTGACGATGGCTGCGCCATCGGGCATCCAGGCCGGCTCGCCGGCGGCCTCCAGATCGCCGGCCGGAATGCGCCGCGCCGCGCCGCCCTCCGTCGAAACCACGAACCACCGCAGGCGTTCCGGCGCGACGGGCCGCAGCCATGGCAGGATGTCCGCCGGTGCCCATGGAGGCCCCGCAGCCTGCTCGGCGACCGGCTTGGTGAAGGCGATCGATTTCCCATCCGGCGACCAGGCAAGGCGTTCGATCGGCCCGCTCGCGATCATCGATTCCTCGGGCGCTTCCAGACGTGCCACGCGCAGTTCGATGCCACGCGACCGCTCCCGAATCCATGCGACGCGCGACCCGTCCGGCGACCAGCGCGGCGAGCGGTCGCGCCACTCGCCATCGGTGATGCGGACGCGCTTTTCTCCGTCGGTGGAGACGGCCCACAAGCTGGAGTAGGAAGCATCCGCCGCCCGCTCGCTCCAGCCTTCCACGTAGACCACCCACTGGCCGTCCGGCCGGATGCGCGGGTCGGACGCGGTCCGCCACCTCCATAGATCGGCCGGGTCCCACGGCGGTTGTGCCGCGCCGGCGGCCACCGCGGAAAAGAGCAGTGCGAGAAGGGTTTTTCGCACATTTCAGTCTCGCACAGTCCGCCTGCACCATTCGGATCCCGCTGCAAGCGACAGGTATTTTCCTCCGGGAAGCGGCGGGCTGAATGCCATTCTTCTTGTGAGACGCTCGTCATCAATTTCGGTTATGCTGTTGTGTACTCTGCTTTGGAGTGCAGTTCCATGCAGGAAAATCGCCCGCCGGGTCTGCGGGCAACGGGGGACATTCGGTCCCCGTAATCGCGGCATGCAACAGTTTGAACGGAGGTTATGAATGCGCATATCAAATTTGCTTCGAGGGTTTCTGGCGGCCGGCGGATTGCTGGCCTTCCTGATGGTTTGTCCGAATCATGCTTTTTCTCAAACGGCCGGTTCAGGTACTATTACCGGCAGCATAACTGACGCGTCGGGCGCGGTGGTGCCTGCGGCCAATGTGACTATCCGCAACACCGAAACCGGCATCGAACGCAAGACCCAGACCAGCGACGCCGGGGTGTACACCGCGGCGTTTCTGCCACCGGGCCACTATAGTCTGGAGGCCGGTAAGGCGGGATTCGCCAGCGTGCTCCACAAAGACCTGATGCTGCAGGTGGGACAGACTCTGGCTATCAACGTGGCGTTGTCCGTGCAGGCCACGCAGCAGGAAGTAACGGTCACCGGCGCCGCGCCCGTGGTGGATACCGAAAAAACCGAGGTCTCGCAGGTAATCAGCGAAGATGCAGTCAGCAACCTGCCGATCGCCGGCCGGCGCTGGGACAGCTTCGTGCTGCTCACCCCCAACGTCACCACCGACGGCACCAGCGGCCTGGTTTCCTACCGCGGCATTTCCGGCCTCTACAACTCGAACACCGTGGATGGCGCCAACAATAACCAGGCGTTCTTCTCGGAAGCCCGCGGGCGGGCCCTGATGGGCAGCTACGTCTACAGCTTGGACTCCATCAAGGAGTACCAGGTGAGCTCCAGCAATTACAGCGCGGAACTGGGGCAGGCGGCGGGGGGAGTGGTGAATGCCGTCACCAAGTCCGGCGCCAACGGCCTCCACGGCGACTTGTTCTACTATCTGCGCTATCCCACCTGGAACGCGCTCGATTCCTACCCGAAGTCGCGCGGCACTTACAGCCAGCCCATCCATCAATGGCAGCAGTTCGGCGGCAGCATCGCGGGGCCGATCCTCAAAGACAAGCTGTTCTACTTTGGCAC
>JBEKYE010000212.1:0-8498 GCA_049511275.1 Bryobacteraceae bacterium | reverse complement strand
GTCTTCGTGACCGACAAGACGGGCAATCCGACGGGCCGGTATCCGGCGTCGATCGACGAACTCGAAACCTTCAACAACCATCGCTACCTGCGGCGCCGGTATGTGGACCCCATGACCGGGAAAGACGAATGGCGCCTCATCCACACCAGTGGCGTTCCCGGGGTGTTTCCGGATTCGGTGACCATGCAGGAGAACCAGAACCAGGCCAAGGACTCGGGTTCGGCGGGGAGCGACTACATCAAAGTGTTGCAGAGTTTCGATGCGCCTTCGAACCAGCAGCAATCGGGTGGCGTGAACGCGGCCATGCGGCGGCGTCCGAGCGATTCGGCCGGCGCGCCGGGATCGGGAGACGGCGGAACGCAGGCGGCGGGAGGATCGCAGGGAACCACCGGAGACGCGGGCGGCTCGGGAAATCCAGGATCGACAGCCTCAGGCGGACTGCCCGGAGGAGGAACGGGAACCGGCGGGCCTGGAGCCACCACCGGGCAGACGCAGACCTGCACGGCATACATCGGCGGGTGCGCTCCGACCACCGGCGCGCAGACGGGCGCAGGCCGGGGATTATTGCCGGGGCTGCCCGGAAATCCGACCACATCGCAAACCGGCGGCCTTTCCGGCAGCTATGGGACGGCGGGCGGAGCGCAGGGCATCTTACCCGGAGTCAATGGGCAGTCACCGGGCATGCCGGCGAATCCCACGGCACAAACGGCTGCGGCGGGCATGATCCAGAATATTCTGACGTCACCGCGTCCCGGCGGCATGCCTGCGAACAATCCGGGGACCATCGTGGGCGGCGGCATCGCGGGAGTGGCCAGCAAGTTCGAAGCGGAAGGCATCATGGTGATCAACGACCGCACGGCCATCAACGAGTGGGAGTATATCTTCGACATTAACAAGTTCCGGAGGCCCGGCAACCCGCTTGGCGGCGGCCCCGGAACGCCCGCGAATGGCAACCAGGGCGGCGGCGCGATCGGCGGGCCGGGCGGTGCCACCGGCGGGCCGGGCGGCCCGGGCGGCCCGGGTATCGTGCCAGGCGGCGGAGGCGTGAGCACCGGCGGCGGCCGCGGGCAGTAGCGGCGCGGTTGCGCTGTGGGAAGTGGGCCCATCCCCGCTACCGCACCACCTTCGGATCGTCCATCTTCACCGAAGGTTTCCCATTGGTGGCCGCGCGCGCCTTGTCGGGATCGAAAATGCGCCGGTCCACGTCCAGCAGCTTGTACCCCTCGAAATCCGGCTGCGATGCGAAGCAGTCGCTCAAGTCCGAGGCCGCCGCGTCGAACAGGTTCAGCGGCGGAAGGTGCAGCAGCCGGAAAACGGTCTTCAGCAGCCCGGGAAAACTGCTGTTCACGTGCGACACGTAGCCCTTCTTCATCCATGGCCCCGCGCACAGCAGCACGGTGCGGTGCGCGTCGATATGGTCCACTCCGCCCTGCGCATCGTCCTCGGTGACGAACACCGCCGTTTCCTTCCACCACCGGGTGCCCGACAGGTATTCCAGGATGCGCCCCAGTGCGTAATCGTTGTCCACCACGTATGATTCTTCGAACGGGTAGCCGTCTTCCGGGCGCGCGTCCGTCATGTGGTCGTTGGGCAGGTGCATGAAGAGGAACTGCGGCAGGTCCGCCCCGGTCTTGACATACTTCTCTTCGATCTCCTTGATGAACTGCGACGCCCGGTATTGGTCCGGAATGTTCATATTGAATCCCGGGTAGTCGCGCGATGTATTGCGGTAAAGCGGCTCCGGCATCGGCACATTGGTGAGGTAGCGCGCCCCGGTCGGTTCCAGGTCCTTGTCTTCGTCCACGCCCGCCAGTTCGAAGCCCTCGCCGAAATTGCGAAAGCTCACGCCATAGCGCGCAAAGTGATGCCAGATGGTGCCGCCTTCCAGTTGATCTTCGGGATGCACGGACGAATCCGATCCCGCGAACAGCAGCCGCCCGGGCGCATCGCCCAGCCGGAAGTCCTTCTTCTGTTCGCTGTAGGCGGCCAGCAGCGAACTCTCCGTCCAGACGCTGGGATACGCGCCGGCCAGCCAGTGGTGCCCGTCCACGCTGACGTCCGAATCGGCGTAGAAGTTGTCGCTGAAGCTCCACTGCTCGGCCGCCTGGTGGTGGTTCGGCGTCACGTTGACATCCTTCAGGCTGAGCCGTTGCTTGCGCCCGTTGGCGTAGCCCCGCGTTCCGAAGCGCGCCAGCGCCGGTGCGCTCATCGGCAATCCGTTGTCGGCTTCCATCTCGTCGCCCAGCACCTCGTCGTAGGTGCGGTTCTCCTTGACGATCAGCACCACGTGCTTGATCCCCGCCGGCAGCGGCCGCGCCGCCCCGCGCGCAACGAATCCGTTGGCTTCCATCACGAAGCTCGAAAGCCCCGCCAGTTCCTCCCGCCGCGGCAGCGGAAAAATGGAAAGCGTGCCTGGGCGCACCGTGACGGCCGTCACGGCTCCCGATGTCACGCCGTAACCGTTGGGCCCGGTTCCAATTCCCCGGATATTGGTGACAAACACCGTGTTGCCGTCCATCGCCACGCGCGCCGGAAACCAGCCCGCCGGGATGTGCCCGATCAACCGCCCCTCGCGTGTGTCGATCACCCCCACCGCGTTGATGCCCGCTTCCGCCACCAGCAGCCAGCCGCTCTTCTCGTGGTATGCCATCCCCACCGGCAACACGCCGCGCAGCGTCTCCAGGCCCGGAATGCGGATCGGGATCTCCGCCTCCACCGCGTTCGTCCTGGCGTCGATCACCGTGACGCTGTCGTTGCCCGCGTTCGAGACGTACACGTGTTCCGCCGTGGCCACCACGCCCGAGGGGTTGCTGCCGCCATGGCTGCTCCCGCCGAACGGCGTCCCCGTCCGGACGTAGGCTTCCACTTTCGGCGCGGTCGGGTTCGAAACATCCACCACCGCCAGCGAATTCGATTCCCGCACGTTGGGATCGCCTAAGCCCGGCACGTCGACCGGCCCCTTGGCCGTCTGCCTTTTCGCGCCATTGGCTGCATCCGCGCTCGGAAAGCCGAACGCCGGAAACTCCAGGCCGGTTCCGCGCGCATCGGCTGGGTCGGCGCCCGGTATCGCCCGGTATTCGAACATCCCCACGTTGGTGACGTAAAGTTTCTTGCGGTCCGGCGACAGCCCCACCGCAAACGGCAGCCGGCCCACTTTGACCGAGGCCACCACCTTGTGCGTCTTCGTATCCACCACCGCCACCCGGAAATTCGCCTGGTCCACCACGTACAGCACGCCGCGGTCGGAGTCGTTCGCCAGGTCGGCCGTGTAGCTGTCGTGAAAGCCCCCCTGATTGAGATCCACCACGCGCCGCCGGTCGGCGCCCCAATCGAACTGGCTGACCCGTCCGGAATTCCCCTCCGACGCCCACACGGTGTGATCGTTCACCAGTGCCAGTCCCATGAAGACGCCGCGCCAGTCCCCCCCGAAGTCATCCGCCCTGTCTTTGGATGAGGCTGCAATCTGCTGCGAGGCATACCTCCCGCTCGGCTCCCGGTCGAAGACCGTAAAGGAGTTCCGCCCCATGCCGCCATTCGCGGTGACCACCACTCGCGCGGATGGGCCCACCGCTAGCCCGAAAGGGCCGGCGCCGGTCGAATGTTGTTCCCCGAGCGGCGCGATGACACGCCCACCGGGCAAAATGGACGCAGTGGCATGCCGTTGCGCCTGGCGAATCCCCGCCGGCGCGGTATATGACTGCGCAACCAGCAGAGAATGGAGCGTCAACAGGGAAAGAAGGGAGCGCCAGACGGCGGGCACTCATCCATCATACATATATCGATCCAACGCGCAAACTTTGCCTGTGGCTGTTGCCGAATTACACTTCGACGCGTTTCCGCACCCGCTGCTCGCTGCCGGTCCGCGCCTTTCCAAAACCGCCTATCCCTCGCCGGAGCCATAACTTACAAGAGCTATTGCATTAGTGTACGAAACGAGAGTATTATTTGGCACGTCAAGTGCTCAAGAGGAAGCCGGAAAGAGCACTATCAAAGGACGTAGTATTGCACCCGCAGGGCACAAGAGGCAGGCGTAACGGGATGCGTCGCAAGTCTGGCGGCGGATGGCTTCTTCCGGGAAGTCTTCGCCCAACAGTTGGGGTAGGGGTCACCGCGCGGGGGATTGGAATCCCAAACGGAGCCCGGCCCGTCTTAGAGGTTCACCGGTTCGGGATTAGCAACCATGCCGGCGCGCTTCGATAATCCGCACTGAAAGCAGTGCGCTCCTTTGGAGGAAACCAATGGCGTCCACCACGATGGCGTACGCGCCACCACGACCCCTGGAAGATCCGCTCGCGCATTTGCCGTGCTCCACCATCCTGGAGTTCCGCAAAGGTCACGTTGTTTACAGTCAGGACCAGCCTTCCACCAGCCTGTACCTGGTCATTGAGGGCAAAGTGAAGGTTTCGCGGCTTTCCGATGACGGCCACCAGGTTGTAGTCGACATTTATCAGCCCGACGAGTTTTTCGGCGAATCGGCGTTTCTGAACCTGCCGCATCGTGCCGAGCAGGTCACCACCTTGGAAGACACCAAGCTGATGGCTTGGACCACCGCCGAGATCGAGGATATCGTTCTCAAGCGTCCGCGCCTGGCCATGGCCATGCTGCAAATTCTCGTGCAGCGCACCATCAACCTGACGCAGCGCATCGAGAGCTTTTCGGCCGACAACATTGCGCGGCGCCTGGCCCGCTCGCTGCTCCGTTTCTGCGAGCGCCTGGGCGCGCCGCAGCCGGACGGCTCCGTCAAAATGGCTGCGTTTACCCATGAACTGCTGTCGCAATACGTTGGGACCTCGCGCGAAATCGTGACCCACTACATGAACCAGTTCCGTCGCATGGGTTACTTGCAGTATTCGCGCCGCGGTATTGTGCTCTACCGAGCGCCTTTCGAGCAGTGGCTGCGTGAGAACGGCTAGTCTGAATCCTCCTCCGCTGCATTTCGCTTGTGGCGCACGCACTCATGCGTGCCGTGTCGACGCCCGGCTCAGGCCCGGAAACACGGGTGGCTACTTCACCCGAACCAGTTTGCCGTTCTGGAAGTCGAAGAGCGCATCCATCTTGGCCAGTTCTTCCGGTGGCAGCGGGTTTTGCCGCTGCAGGTGAATCTCGACGGTGCGGTCGCGAAACCAGAGTTGCGCAATCGACGCCGTCTCCAGGTCGGTTGACGGATCGTGCAGGAACACCACTCGGCTGCCCGGCCGCACGTGGGGATCGAGCGCGCGGAACTGGCCGATCGTGTCCCAGCCGGTTTGGCCCAGTTGCGCCATCGCCGGCGACACCAGCCAGCCTTTCAGGTAGTGAATCCGCTGCGCCCACAGGCATACGGCTGCCACCACAATCGCCGCCGTCACCTCCCGGCGCCGGCCCGCCAGCTTCGCCACCTCCGTGATAGCCACCGCCGCAAACACCGCCAGGCCAACCGCCGGGATTGCCAGGCACGCCGCGCCGCGCCCCTTCAGAAACTCGATTGGCAGCGGCGCGATGACGATGGAAAAAACCCAGCAGAACCGCAGCACCGGCCGCCCGCTCAGCCACGCGGCCAGGCCCAGCGCGACCCACATGGGCCAAACCGGGTAATGCCAGTTCACAAAGACGTCGCTCAGCATCATGTGCTGAAAGTCGATCAGCCGCCCCACCGAAAACACCGGTCCATATCCGGGCTGGCTGATGAGCGCCCCGGCGCCGAACAGCTTTCCGCACGCAAATGCCAGGTCGAGCACACCCGCAAGCCCCAGCGCCCATCGCGCATCGCGGAGCTTGCACCCATAAAACCATTCATAAGCCAGCAGCGCCGCCGGCAGCGTGACTGCCATTTCCTTGGATTGGAGCGCGCCCAGAAACAAGGCCAGGAACACAGTCGTCTCGCGTCGCCGCGGCGGCCTGCCCTGTTCCCTGACCCGCCCGTAGTAGACCAGCGTCGCCAGGTAAAAGAACAGGCAGAGCACGTCATAGACGAAGCCGGAGTTGTAATAAAGGTTGCTCAACCCGGGGTGATAGGCCATCGCCAGCGCCGCCAGTCCCGCCGCCATTTCCCCGCAACCCAGCATCCGGGCAAACCGGTACGTCAGCCACACGCTCGGCGCCAGCAGCATGAGGATGGCGGCATGGTACGGCGCGGGGTTCAAGCCGAACCCTGCAAACAGCGTCATGTAGAACAGGCCGCCCATGGGCCGGTAGAAGCCGGTCCAGGGAGTGATCAGGGCCGCCGCCAGGCTCGCCGGACCAGCCCGGAAATAATAGGCCATGTTCATCATGTCGTCCGGCGCGAAATGGACGCTCAGGCTGCTCCAGTTGAAGTAGAGAAACCACGTCAGCAAGAAGCCCGCGAAGCATCGCTTTCGCCAATTCACCACGAACTCCAGACTAGCGCGCATTCCCCGCTGGTGGCCCCACGAGGTGGCGCACGCACTCGGGCGTGCCGTGTCGAGACTCGTCTCGAGTCGCGACTGGCGGGGCGCCCGCAGTTCGTCGGGACCAGGCGTCCATTCGGCGCGAAATTCAGCCCATCTGGAAGGGCCCGCCGGCTCGACCCGGAACCAACCGCCTCCGGTCGGGTATAATCCTCGCAGCATGAACAAGCCATTTCTTCTTCTCCTCCTGGCCTCCTCGGCGGTCGCCCAGACCAAGGTCGATCCCGCCCGCGTCGCGCGCCTGCTCGAACGGGCTACGGTCCTAGACCTGCACGACGACACCACCCAGATGATCGTCGACGAAGGCTACAACCTCGCCGAGAAGCACGACTTCGGACAGGTCGACATCCCCCGCGTGCGCACCGGCCACGTCTCCGGCCTGTTCCTTTCCATCTGGACCGACACCGACCGCTTCACTCCCATCCAGACCATTCGCCGCACTCTCGAGCAGATCGACGCCGTGCGCCGCGAAACCGCGCGCCATCCCGCCGATCTTGCCCTGGCCACCACCGCCGATGAAATCCTCGCCGCCAGAAAGCGCGGCCGCATCGCCATCCTGATGGGTCTCGAAGGCGGCGCCGCCATCGATTCCGATCTCGCCGTGTTGCGCGCTTATTTTGACCTCGGCGTGCGCTACATGACGCTCACTCACACCAATCACACGCCCTGGGCCGACACCTCCAGCAAGCCTCCCGAGCACAACGGCCTCACCGATTTCGGCCGGCAGGTGGTCCGCGAGATGAACCGCCTGGGCATGATGGTCGATATCTCGCACGTCTCCGACAAGACCTTCTACGACGCTCTCGAGACCTCCTCCGCGCCCATCATCGCGTCGCATTCCTCCTGCCGCTCCATCGCCGACGTCCCGCGCAACATGACCGACGACATGCTGCGCGCCCTTGCCGCCAAGGGCGGCGTGGTGCACATCAACTTCTACGAGGGTTTTCTCGAGCCCGGCTTCAACGACCGCGAAAACGCCTTGCAAGACGCGCAGGCGCGCCAGGACTCCATCGACAGCCAGACCCCGGATTTCGGCGATCGCAGCCGGAATGGCCCCGCTGTCCGCAAGATCAACCAGGAGCGCATCGCCAAGTTGGGCCGTGTGCCATTGTCCCGTCTCCTGGACCATTTCGAGCACGCCGTAAAGATCGCCGGCATCGACCACGTCGGCCTGGGTTCCGATTTCGATGGCGCCGACGACATGTTTCCCCAGGACATGGAAGACATCTCCAAGATCCCGAATCTGGTCCGCGGTCTGATGGAGCGCGGCTTCTCCGACGCCGACATCCTCAAAATCCTAGGCGGCAACACTCTCCGCGTCATGCGCGCCGTCGAGCAGGCCGCCGAGCGGACGAAGTGAACCGCAAAACGCCGCGCTGATCTCTTCATTGAAGCGGGCCGCATTTTCGCAGTCCCCCGCCGCCGTTCACAAGAATTTTCAGTTTTATTCCGCTGATTCCAAACCACTTCTCGCTCTCCCACGCCGGCTACCCCCACCCGCCATGCTACCCCTGAATTGAAAGGCAGCCACCCATGGCCACCGACAAACAAATCGCCGCCAACCGCCTCAACGCGCAAAAATCCACCGGCCCCCGTTCCGCCGCCGGCAAAACTCAATCCGCTCAAAACGCGCGGAAGCACCGCTTCGCCGCCTCCATCTTCACCGTTGTCCGTCTGGAAGAGATTGACGAAATCTGCGACCTCCGCCAGGACCTTGCCGACTTCTATCACCCCGTCAACTCCCAGGAACTCTGGGCCGTCGAACGGATCGCCCTCTGCCAGTTGTCCCTCATCCGTGCTTCCCGCCTCGAAGCCGGCCTCTTCACCACCTGCCTCGACCAGGCGCTCGGATCCGACGGCCAACCCATCCACCCCATGAGCCAGGAGATGGCCGGCCTGGGCAAGTCTGAAATCACCATCGGCCAGGAACACAATTTCGACATCGCCGAAAGCTTTCACCGCCTGGCCCGGACGCCTCACACCTGGGCCCTCTTTCTCCGTTACCAGGCCCAGGCCGAGCGTAACTACCGCCGCGCCGTCCAGGAATTCGAACGCCTCCGCGCCCTGCGCCCGCAATTAGAGGAAGAGCAA
>JBEKYE010000211.1:0-16140 GCA_049511275.1 Bryobacteraceae bacterium | reverse complement strand
AACCCACGGAGTGAAACAGCCTTCTCGCCATCGAGCGAGCGTCTCTTTTGCCTCCGGGGATCGTATCGGTTGGAAGGATGGTTGGGATTCCATGGTGCCTCGCAACGCGAAGCAGATGCCGAGTCACGGGCACTCGGTAGCCTGGCAGGCAAATGGCGTCTGGCGTCTGTTTGAGGGTGCGTAACCGCGCAATCACCCGATCCTCGCCAATGACTTCCATTGAATACCCATGCAGTGGCGCATCCCACGAGACTGACTGCCCGATTTCGGCGTCTGGCGGTGGGACTCCGCGGAGATACCACACCGTGGGCTCAACGATTCCCCGTGCAGACAAAAAGCGCCATACCGGGGGATCGTACTGCGTACTGTGAGTCGAAACGCACAGAATCCGCCTCGGCTTACTGATCGGCCGGGCGTTGCCAACACGCGTACCCGCGGCGAAGCTAGGGTTCTCGCGCTCAGGTGAGGGCACGGGTCATCACCACATTCGACTGAGGATTCAGGGCATCCAAGACGACGGCCACGTGTCGATCATACGAATACTCCGAGCGGAGGCAGCGCTCTCGCCCGGCTGCTGCGGTCTTGCGCCGCGTCTCCGGGTGTGCCAGGTGGTAGCGGCACTTCTCCAGCAGTTCTTCGTGGCTGTTGAAGAACTCGGCTTCGGCGCCCTCTTCAAAGAGGCTCATGTGCTCCTCCGTTCGCTCGGCGAGCAAAAAGCCACCGCAGGCGGGGATCTCGACGGACCGCGTGGTTTGCAGATCGCGGTTCAGCTTTCGCAGGAAGCCCAAGTTAATGTCAAAACTGCAAATTGCCTTGGCGTACTCTTGACCCCACACCGCTCGGTTTTCCACCCGGAGGTTTGGGTGGGGATGTTTCCGGGCCCAACGCTCCCAGCCGCCGCCCCAGATCCTGACGGGAACGCCGTTCTCGCCGAGAAAAAGCATCGCCTTTGCGCGCTCCTCTTCAAAGGCGCCAATGAAGCCTACCGGGCCGCCCAACCGCTTGATTTCTTCGCCGCTGACACGCCTGGGCCTATGCGTTTCTGGGCAAAACGCATTATTGAGAAACAGGACAGCGCCCGCCCCCATCGCGCGGAGTTCGGGGACATTAAACGACTTGGTCGTCACTTGGACGTCGTATTCGGGAACCGCTCTTAGGTACTGGCGCGACTGGTTGTGCCTGCCGGCCATGTCATCGGGACTGTAATGAACCAGCCGGATATTGCGCTGCATCTGCCGGATGTTCCTTAACACCTCAGTCCGGATCTGGAGTCCCTTGTCAACCCACACAACCTCGGGGGCTCGCTCGCGTGCCGCCTCAAGGAGTGCGCAGTTTACCCCCGCCGGATCGGGAGCATAGCCGGTTTTGCGCAGTGCCCGTAGCGCCAACCCTTTCAAACCCTGCGGCCGCCAGCTTGTATCCACACCGATTACCGTGTGCCCCAACCGCTGCAGCGCCTCCATGCGCATCCGGCATGTGCCGCCATCCCAGATTTCACCGCAGTATGCAACCACCATCAAAGCGCTCGATCTTTGACCGCCCGTACCAGCATGTTCCGCGAATACACTCCTCCGTTCGCAGAACCGGTTTCTGCCAGGTTCCACAGCGCGCAGCCCGCCCGGATCAACTGCCATAGCGCCCAGCGCCCGGCGCTCCTGATCCCATGGATAAAAGGCCCAACCTCACTGATTCCAATTTCCCCGAAGCCGGTCAACCGCAAGGTGGACGCCATACACTCCGGGCTAAAAATCAGCTCGTGTGTCAGATCGGCGTACCGGTAGTGCGCCGCCCAGGGCGAAAGCGCGTTGGGTGTCTGCAGGACCAGTATCCCGCCAGGCTTAAGCCCGTCCCAAATCAGACCGAGCAATTCCAGAACCTCGTCCTTGGCAAAGTGCTCAATGATGTCGAACGCAAAGATCGCATCGAACGCTTGATCACATCCTCGAAGGTAATCTCGAAGATCGGCCTTGACCACGCGAAGACCCCGCTTCTCGGCAAGGGCTATCTGCTGCGGCCCTCTGTCAACACCAATCAGGTTGTGGTATCCCATGGACCGCAGGGCCACCATCTGATCTCCAGCGCCACACCCCAAGTCGAGGCAGCGGGCGCTCGAGCAGGCCGGAAGCCAACCCTGCAGCCGGCTTACCAGGCCGCGTCGCTCTACTCGCTTTGATGCTTCGCTGAAATGCAACCACCCTGGAACCTGAATCTCCACGTACCGGGCATAGACCGCTTCGCGATACGACCCGCGGCCACGATAGGCATTCACATCTTCCTCGGTCGGCTTCATCGCGTTCTTTGACACCAGGCGCTGCGGGCCAGTCTGTTTGGCGGCGCGCCAGCACCCGAACCCCTGTGTGCCTCCGGGGACACTCAATCGGACACCGCCAAATACACGCGGCGCGAATGCACAAGAGTGCGATGCCGGTTTCGAACGTTACAACCATGCGGCTGCGGATGGGCCATCATTCCCCGGTTCAATATGATACCCACTCGGTTCCATTACAGTATACGGGAGTGCTGACAGCGCCTCCCCCCATAAGTGCGCTTAAGAACGCGGGGCCTTTTGCATCGCTCACTGTTGCCTTCAGGCCATATGTGGTCTGGTCACAGGCCGGCAGTGTCGACACAAGATATCCGCCGTTATCCAGGGAGTAATAAGCACTACTGCCGGTAACAGCGGCCGACCCAAGGATGATAGTAGGCTGCGCCCCGCTGAATATTGCAGCTGCTCGCGTTAGCGATCCAAATACCTCGGACGTTATGAACGCGAGCGACGGCCTGCTATATCCCGTTAAATATGACCACGCAATCTTCACGGCCTTCATGTTATCACCCTCGCCAAACCGGGAGTTAATGATCGTGAATGGCCCCGGTGTCTGGAGTCTGACTGCGACACCGTCCGCGTTCAGTCCGTTGCTGGCAAAGCGCACCGTATCGATCTTGAGGTGTAGCGCCGCTCCCGCGATACCACCGGTATCAAGAAAGCGGTTAGAACTTTCCGAACTTACCCCCTCAATGATATAGCCGAGCGCGGAAGACGATGGAGCACCAACAAAAAAATTAGCTCCCGTGTCGCCCGATACCAGGCCACCATACCAAAAGAAATTTGAAGCCGTTGATGTGCTAGGACCACCGGATACGGAGTACTTACCAATGCCCACAGCGGCGTTAGTGCGGCAGTTGGTCATCCTCCAGCCGTTCATTTGGGTGCCTTCAATCGTCCATCCAGCGATAGCGTAGTTGGCAATCCTCACATTATCAAAGGTCATGAAGTCATCGTTATTATCGCCACCGGCGCCGACAGCTCCCCGGACACCGATATTAATATAGCCGTTAACGCCCTGGATCAGAACATCCCGAAACACATTCTGGGTGGGAGCAACGACGGAGCTAAACGGCCCTGTCTGTATACGAATCCCTTCGGCAAGCGGCGTGGCTGGTGAGGTTACCGTCAGCTTGAATTTCTCAAAGGTCGAATTAGCAACGGCTGTGAGGTTTAACAACGGCCCCGTGGAGCCGCCAGACCATGAAAACGTGCAGCCCTCTCCAACTCCCTCGAATGTGAAACCCATGACATTTGTAATGTTCAGGCTGGAGGAAATGATATAGGTTCCAGCCGGGCAATAGACTCCCCCACCCTGGAGTGGCTTCCTGGAAGTGGCATCTATAGCGGCTTGGATGGCGGCCGTGTCGTCGGTCACCCCATCGCCAACAGCCCCGAAATCTTTTATGCTGACGATGTCGCCCAACTTGCTGTTAGGGTTGCGCGGACGTGCGCCAGTCCCAGGCTGAACGATCTGCGCCAAACTGTAGCTTGCAGGCGACAGGCCAGTGGGCACGGCCACGGGAAGAGGGCATGAAATTGTCGAGGTATTGCTAGTCTGCGCGAGCAAGGTCGACGCTGAGATAAACACGAGAGTGCACCTGATCATGTCAGTAGGCTTTTGGCTCCGGCCAAGTGTTCGAATTCGTGTGGTCGCTACGGTCGCAAGGGCGCATTCCGCGCCGGATCGGGCTTGGCGGTCATGCGGGGCCGCTCCGCCAGACTCTGACCCTGGCCCGCAATACTGCCGCCACCGCGTAGCGTCGGGCGGCCGGCTGTAGAGCCAAAACCGTCCCGATGAGAAATCCTAGAACAACGACAGACTTCAGCGCCGCAGCAGGCCACGTCGGCGCGCCTGGAGCTTTGGCTAGGAGAACGGCTAAGGTTAAACAAATCGCCGGTCCAGAACTCACACTCACAAGAAGCCGGCGCTCCCGGGCACGATCGAGCTTGAATGTCACCGACAGCGCCCGGAGATATCTGGGAGCAGTTACAATCAGGATCGCGGCCGTCGTCGCTATAGGAACCGCGATCAGCCCGAGCCGAGGAAGGAGGACTAATAAGAGGAGTATTTTTAGCGCTCCAGCTACGAGGGAGATCTTGGAGGTAGTTTCTATGAGGCCGTTAGCGAACAGCACGTGGTAAATGGCTGTCGTGAGAAGCGTAAGAAGGGATGAAATTCCAAGCAGGGCAGTAAGCGGCCGGCCTCCATAAAGCGCAGGTCCAACCCACAAGCCGACCACATCTCGATTCAGCACGGCCGCCGTTGCGATTAGGGGGGCTGCGATCAGGCTGACGGCCACCAGGAAATGGGTGGATATTCGCAGGCTTTTCTCGCGATTGCCCACCCCTACGAGATTCGCAAGGCCAGGCTGCATTGCGGCTCCGATCTTATCGGGTAACATCCTGGCCGCGTCAATCACTCTGCCTGTCAGCACCAGGATCGCCGTCTGCGAAGTTCCAAGCATCATTCCGGTGAGCACGCCGTCGGAGCTTGTTTGCAGCATGGAAGCGATCTTCGATACGAGCATGTAGCCAGCCAGGTGAATCAATTCGCGGGCCCGTTCGGCGGAGAAGCTGAGGTGTATTGGTTCACGCCCCCGTGGCCGGCAGATCCAGATGAGTACACAACTCCACCCCGCTACCCACACTACTGTCTTGAACAGCAAGCCGGCTGCGATTGCGGTCAGGCCCCACCCGGCGTAGAGAAGGCCGATGTTGAGAACTAACCCGGCTATGTTTCCCGCTATTAAAACAACCCCGTACCCTCCTGCCCGCTGGAGGGCCTGCAGAGACGACCCTAGAGCATATGCCACAACCGTTGTGCCTGAGGCCAATGCAAGCACGACTGCCGCACGGATAAGTTGTCCCGCGCTTTGGGCACTCACCCGGAACCACCCCGGCAATGCGGGTGTCAAGAGCAGTGACGCGCCAGTAACGCAGATCGCAATAAGAAGGTTTATGACCAAACCAGTACCGATCAACTGTCCGAGTTCGTCTGGCCGTCCCCTACCGTGAGCGTTGGCCGCTCGTTGTCGAAGGACTTCGTCAGTTCCAGGATCGAGTATAGTCACCCAGCCGACCAACTGGGTGCTGGCCAACCATGCACCGTACAGAGGAACACCAATAAAACGCAGATACAATCGAACCAAAAATATGCCCTGGATCATCACCAAGGCCACCGCAGTGGTCTGCGCGGTAAAATAGCACAGTTTTCTCGGCCGGTATCGGCAATGATCGCCGTCGAACTTCTGACTTCTGACTCCTGACCCCTGACTTCCTAATCCAGCGGGGATTTCAAGGGCGAAGCCCTTGGCTAGCATTGACCGCTATTCCTGCCCCGCCCAATAATTCTCGCTGTAGTAGCCGTGGTCATAGTATCCGTCGCTGGTATCGGAAGTGATTTCGTTCAACACCAGGCCCAGGACGTTGGCCCGCACGCGCCGCAGCGTGGAAAAGGCCAAGTCGATGGCCTCGCGATTGGTTTTCCCGGCCACGGCAACCATGACGACGCCATCCACGGCCGCGGCCATTTGCAGGGGCTCCGGAAAGCCGAGAATGACTGGAGCATCCACGATCACCAGGTCGTACTCGGCGTCGGCTTGCTCCAGAATCTGCTTCAGCCTGGCGCCGATGAGGTCGGCGCAATGGCGGCTCGAGGGCCCGGCGGGCAAGACGTACAAACCCGGAACGGCTTGCGGCTGGATCAGTTTGTCACGCCAGCAGAGGCCATTCATCAGAGCGGCTGCGAGGCCTTCTGCCGCGCGTGGGTAATCGCCAGGTGCACGGCGATGGTGGTCTTCCCCTCGGCGGTCGAGGCGCTGGTCAGCATCAGGCTTTTCAACGGCTGGTCAGAAATGCCGAGCAGGATGGAATTGCGCAGCGTGCGAACAGCTTCCTCATATGCAGCGGTGGCCCGCATGGCGGACTCTCCCGCTTTGGTGAGCGCCTGGCTGGCACCCGCTCCATTGGTGTTCGCCGCAACCAGCTTTCCTCTCCACGGCTTCACCATGGGCAGGCTGCCCATAACCTCGGCTCCGAGCAGGACGCGGGCCTGTTCCGGGTCGCGGATGGTATGGTCGAGCCCGTCGCTCATCACGGCTGCGCCAATGGCCAGTAGCGTGGACAGCACTAACGCCTGGAGGAGGTTCTGCGGCGTGTTCGGATAGACGGGGTTCAGGCCGGGCAGCGCGGCGTCGGCGATGCGGATGGAGCTGTTCTGAAAGCCGGAGTTGATGCCGACTTCCTTGATCTTGCGGACCAGTTCTTCGTAGAGGCCGCGGTCGGCGTCGGCCTCGCGTTTCTTAGCTTGATATTCGAACGCCCGGGCATTGAGTTTATCGAATTCGGCCTTGGTCTCGCCCACGGCCTTCTGCAACATGGCTTCGCGGCTGACCGCTTCCTGATACTCGGTCTGGACGCGGCGCCCAATGCTGGTCCGCGCCGCCTGATACTGTCCCTGCAACTCGGCCACTTCGGCGGCAGCCTTCTGATAGTCCGGATGATTGGCGCCGGCGCGCGTTTTGATCTCGGCGAACTTCTGGTTGGCGTCATTCAAGCGGCCTTCAATGGCCTTGAGGCTGTCGCCTTGGCTGGAGACCTGGGCGGCTTCCAGAGTTCCGGTCTGGACGGATTGCCAGGCGGCTTCCTTTTTTACGCGCTCGGTTTGGGCGTTGGTGTACTCGGTGTTCAACTGGAGCAGACGCGCGGAGAGGATGCTGGTTCTTGCCTCGGGGTTGACGACGTCCAATTCGCGCTCGAACTGGGCCAGGGCCACGCCGGAACGTTCCATTTTGGCGCGCAGCTCATCGAGTTGCTTTTCCATGAAGGTGGAAAGATCGGCGGTGGCGCGATAGCGGATCTCGAAGGTTCGTTGCAGGTACGAATTGGCAACGGCGTTGGCCACATTGGCGGCCAGGTCGGGATCGGGAGAGCGATAACTGATGAGCAACAGGTAGGTATTGGGCGGGCGCACGACCTTGAGGTTGGCCAGCGTGACGGGGGTGCGCTGGATGCGGGCGGCGCGTTCCGGCGACGCATCCCGGCCCTGTGTTTCGAGATCGCGAAGGTGGTACTGCTGGGCGACCGGACGGAGCACGGAATCGGACTGGATGAGCTTGATCTGGGTGGCGAGGAACTGGTCGGCGTCGTTACCCGCAGTGGTGTTGGCTTCCTGGCCGACAACGCCGGTGGGCATGCGGCGGTCGACACCCACGGCGGTGGCAGTGGATTCGTAGATCGGCGTGAGGCGTTTGGAGACGAAGTAGGTGCAGATCAGGCTGGCGAGGACGAAGGCCGCGATCTTCCAGCGGTGGAGGGACGGAGGATCTTCAGCCATTCTTCACCATCGAGTCGGCCGCATCAGCGCACCGTTGCATAGATCAGGGCAGAGGCGGCAATGCCACCGAAGAGAAAAGCCTTTTCCAGCGCGGACAAGGCGGCGCGGCGCTTGTGGGCATCGGGAATGTACAGGACGTCGTTAGCCAGGAGCGGGACGTCGGGCGACTTGCGATCCAGGATCTTCTTCAGGTCGACGGGGATTTCGTTCTTCGAGGCGGTGCCGGCTTCCCGCCTGTAGATGAAGGCCTCATTGGTGGCGTAGGGGATCAGGCCCTGGCTGAGGGCCAGCATCTTGAGGATGGAAGTCCCGGAAGGATCCTGCACCGGGAAGGCGCCGGGGTTCTTGACGTTGCCGACGACGTACACCTTGCCCAGTTCGGGCACGCGGATCTCTTCGCCGCCTTCCAGGAGGATGTTGGAATCCGGATCGGCGGCGTCAATCAAGGATTTCACCTGGACGCGGCGGACCAAGGAAGTAGCGTTAGTGACTTGCGGGCCGGCGCCGGCCGACGACGGCGGAATGGTGACCAGAATCT
The DNA here is from genome assembly GCA_049511275.1 of Bryobacteraceae bacterium. Taxonomy (GTDB): domain Bacteria; phylum Acidobacteriota; class Terriglobia; order Bryobacterales; family Bryobacteraceae; genus PALSA-129. The sequence goes on along the minus strand of JBEKYE010000211.1, from coordinate 7,938 downwards.
CAGAGCCGGCTTCGGGGGAAAGACCGCCGGCCCGGGTGATGGCTTCCAGGAGGGTGATCTTCTTTTCGACGGGTTGAAACGTGATGGGAATCCGCACGGCGCCAGCCACGCTGATGGGCGGGAGCGAGTGGTATTCGGCGAAGGTGACGGTGACGAAGGGCCCGACCAGGATTTCCTGGGTTTTCAGCGCGCGGACAATGGCCTGTTCCAACTCTTCCGGCATGAGTCCGTCGGCTTTGATCTTCTCTCTCAACATAGGCAGGCGGATGGTTCCGTCGGCGGCGACCCGGACGGTGCGGGTGAGTTCCGGCTCGCCATAGACCGAGACGCCCACCAGATCGTTGGGATGGATCTTTTGGGCGGGAAGGTTCTGCGTAGTTACCGGCTGGACTTGGGCGAAGGAGGACGCGGCGAGAAGAAGAATGGCCGCGGATGAACCCAAACGAACCGGGATAAGGCGGATTCTCTTAGATCGGTGTATATGAGTGTTCATCGGTGGCTCAAGATTGGTTTTTCGGCTATTCGCGGCCGGAACCATTGCGGTCTCCGGCGAACGACGCTACCGGCGCACAAATTCGCTCAGACACGCGTTGCATAAGATTACACAAGTCGCTCAGTTTCCGGTCGATTTCGACCAACTTTCGCTCAAGTGCAGAGCCGCGACCGTCGGTCTGAACCACGGTAAGCAACTCCGAACGAGTGAAGTCAGATAAATTACGGCCACCGGCGGCAACGCAAGCCGACCTCAAGCGGTCATACTCCTCTTGGGAGAGGCGGAAAACGACGATGCGGTTTCGCTGGTGGAGGGACGGCATACGACTCCCTGTGGCAACCATCGGCTACCGGGCCAGGTAGAGCGAAGAAGAGGGTGCAGGCGGGGCGCCGGCGACTGCGTGGACCAGGTCCCGCCCGACTTCCACGGCCACGGCGCGATTGAGCAGTTCCACGTTGACGATCACCCGGTAACCGGATTTCTCCCGCGCCAGGATACCTTCCAGGCCTTCCAGTGCGCCTTCACAAATGCGCACGCGCTGCCCGATCCGGAGGAAAGGCCACGGAGAGACGGGCAAACCGGAGCCGACCAAGGCTTGAATGTTCTCGATCTCATGGTCGGGGATGGGGCAGGCTCTGCCGCCAAAGCCGACGATCGAGACGATACTGGATATTTCCAGCACCTTCAGGCGATCTTCGAAGCCGAAGCGGCAAAAAACGTAGCGCGAGAAGAGTGGAAAATCGATGGTTTTGATGCGGTCGGACCAACGCTGGCGGGCACGATACAGGGGCAGATAGCTTTCCAGCGCTTTGGCCTGGAGCTGCTCATCAACGGCCTTTTCGTGCTGCGACTTTACGCTGAGTGCGTACCAGTTCATCGGGCGATCCGGACAGGCTTCCGCCATTGCGAGTCCCACTCGCTGGTTATTACAGTGGCCTCTAAAACCTCGCGAACGTGGCCAAAGGCGCGAGCAGGCTGCTAATAAACCACGGCGGGGCCTCAGCCCACAACCGCATGTCACTTTCCAAGCTGAATGAGCTCGGAACAGTCAAGCGAAGCAGCTTCTCAAGCTATCTCTGGGTGTCGTTCTAAAAGATATTAGTATTCGAAATGTATATAATTCTCTTTTTTCGTGAGCGGTACAGTTATGTTTCACTTGTTTGTACCGCGGGCATCGGCTGAATTGTTGTATTCTTCCACGTAAATCAGGATTTTGGCTCACCGAAAGGGGCTGAAGAGCATGGCAGAGCGCCGGATTAGGAATTGGCGTAGCCCGAAAGGGCCATCAGTGTTTTCCGTGCGCCTCGTGGGGCTGCATCGGCTCAGGATTTTCGGACCAGGGGACCGATCAGTCGAGACGATTAGACGGCGGCTTTCGTCCGCTTTGAGCGATAATTTAGGCTGCGATGCTGAGGGATTGCGCGGCAACGGAAGGAGAACCATGCTTTTGAGGCGCAGGCTCGGGGACCAGGGACTGGAGGTTTCGGCCATAGGTCTCGGCTGCCTTGGGATGAGCCAGTCGTACGGAACACCGGACGACCAGGAGTCGATCGCCACCATCCACCGGGCGGTCGAACTCGGTGTCACCCTGTTTGATACCGCCGAAGCCTACGGCCCATTCAAGAATGAAGAGTTGCTGGGACGCGCACTGAAGGGCAAACGCGACCAGGTGGTAATCGCCACCAAGTTCGGCTGGCGGTTCCAGGATGGCAAGATGGCGGGGACGGACAGCCGGCCGGAGCACGTCAAAGAGGTCGCCGAAGCGTCGCTTCGCCGCCTTGGGACGGACTACATCGATCTGTTGTACCAGCACCGGATCGATCCCCAGGTTCCGATCGAAGCGACCGTCGGCGCGATGGCTGATCTTGTCAAACAAGGCAAGGTACGCTACCTGGGGCTTTCGGAAGCCGGCGCCGCCAATATCCGCCGGGCACACGCCACGCACCCCATCACGGCGCTGCAAAGCGAGTACTCTCTCTGGGAACGGAATCTGGAACCGGAAATCATTCCGTTGATTCGGGATCTGGGGATTGGTCTGGTGCCCTACTGCCCACTGGGCCGCGGCTTCCTTGCGGGGAGCGCCAAACGGGCGGAAGAGTATCCAGCGACCGACTGGCGCTGGAGCGATCCGCGCTTCCAGGGCGAGAACTTCGACGCCAATATGCGGGCCGCTTCCGTCGTCCGCGAGCTGGCCGCACAAAAGGGGGCGACCGCCGCCCAGATCGCGCTCGCCTGGCTGCTGCACAAAGGCGAAGACGTCGTGCCCATCCCTGGCACCAAGCGGAGGAGCTATCTCGAGGAGAACGTGCGTGCGACGGAAGTGACGCTGAGTTCCGTAGACGTGGAACTCCTGGACGCGTCGCTCGCGCCCAATGTCGTCGCGGGCCCCCGATACAACGACCGGATGAAGCTGTTCATCGACCGATAGCGGCCGCGCCATGACCATGCCCCATCGCATGCTCTCGACTGATGTCGGCGCGATGTTTGCGGGCGTACAAAGAAGTACTTCTAAGCCTCCGGAAACCCCAAAGCGCCCCGATTCACTACAGGTGCGCTAGGCGCGCCGAAAGCCAACATTGCAGACAAATCAGTTTACTTACGGATTTTAAAGGCTTTGGCTCCCCGGCATGGATTCGAACCACGATTCACGGCTCCAAAGGCCGCTGTCCTACCATTAGACGACCGGGGAATGAATGGGAAAAACCAGCTTCTCCAGTGTAGCGTTTCCGGCCGCGTAGCCGCAACGCGCTAGACGGTTTTCGCCGCGTCCAGGAAGCTCTGCAGATCGCCCGGGTTTACTTCCGGAAGACCGGGCGCCACGTTGAACAACTTGCCCGCCAGCATCCACCGCTCCAGTTCGTCCACCAGGCTGAACAAGTGGTCGAACGAATCCACGACGAAGAGCAGGGGCTGGTAGTGGTCGATTTCCGCTCCCTGGTTGATCACCCACTCGAGTTGCAGCGGATAGCGTTGCACCTGGTCGCTCTCGATGGAGTGCTCGAGCTCACCATAAGAACTCAGCAGGCCGCTGCCATAGGCGCAAACGCCCTGCGGCCCGCGCATCAGGCCGAACTCCACGGTGAACCAAAAGAAACGCGAGAAGGCTCTGATAATGCTCGTCAGCCGGCGCGCGCGTTCTCGCTCATCGCGGATTTCCAAGGACATCCGCGCCACTGTATGGGCGCAATCTCCGAAGCGCACCAGCGTGTCGGCGAAAGCCTTCCCGGTGTGCATGGGGACGTGGCCGGCGACGTCGTGGAAGATATCGGGCTCGGGCAGGTAGTCCATGCGATCGGCCGGACGAATGGTGATGGTAGTGGGGAATTCGCGACGGCGCAGACAATCGAAAAAGAGAAAACCGGGCACGTATCCGCTCACCGGCTTGGCTTGAAAACCGGTCAGCGGCTGCAGGCGGCGGTTGACGTCGGAGAGCCGGGGAATGCGGTCCGGAGAGAGGTTGAGCGCTTCGAGGCCGCGCAGAAAATGGTGGTTAGCGTAGCGCTCCCACCTGGGCTGCATGCGGCTGTAGAGATTGCGCCAGGCTTCGTGGTTCTCATCCGAATACAGCTCATAGGCCTGCTCGATGTAGAGCTCGCCACGGTTGCGGGCCTCTTCCACAAAGGGCGCATGGCCCGTCGTAAGACCAATAGCCGAAACCGCTTGCGGCATCCAACCCTCCTTGCCAGAGTGCTCTATCCCCACCCTAACAGAGACGACAACCTCTGGCAAGTGGTGCTATGCGATTTCTGACTACTTTGGTGAAGTCAGATACTTTTCCGGAATCGCGTTCCCCTCGCGTTCCGAATCCCAGAGAATCGTCATGACCTTCCAGGCATCGCCGTCCTTGACCAACTGAAAACTGTTGATGCCGCGCGCAAACGGTTTGTCCCCGGGCGTGCGCCGCGATTCATAGGTGCTGAACACGTGGGCGATATTCCCAAACGTCTCTATCCGCCGCGCCACTTCCGATTCGTAGAACCCGTTGGTCTGCATGCTGGCGCCCGACCGCGTCACGTAATCCTCCACCGTCATCACCACGGGCGACGGACGCCCGCCGGAGACCCGAACCACGATCAGCCGAGCGCCTTCCGCGAACAAGCTTCGAAAGCGATCCCAGTTGCGCGGTCCGGCGGGCCCGGAGATTACTTCGTAGGCAGCTTTGGTAACGCTTTCGATGGAATCTCCGTCGGCAGCGCGCACCAGCGGCGATAATATTGTCAATGTCAATCCAAGTACAAGCACAGTGAGTCGCATCCCTGCATGATACTTGGCCCGCTGGCCCAAAACCACCACGGCGGTGGAGCGCGGCCAGCACCTCCATGGCCTTAATCTTGATTTCCCAATCATTTGGCTTTGGCACGCGGCTTGCAATCACAGGCAGCGAAGCCGCTCCCGAGGAACGGCGGATGAAACGGAGGAGGAGTTATGAAAACGAAATTGATCGCGCTTGTTTTTCTGGCCGCAACCGCCGCGTTCGCGCGGCCGCATTTCGCCGTTGGCGTCGGCTTCGGGTATGCACCCGCGCCGGTGGTGGTCTATGCCGCGCCGCCCGCGCCCTTGATGGCGGCCGTTCCGCCCATGCCCGGACCGGGCTACACGTTCGTGAACGGCTACTGGTATCCGGCGGGCGCGCGTTATGCCTGGCGCGCCGGCTATTGGGCCCCCGCGCCTTTCGCGCATGCCTACTGGGTGCGCCCGCACTATGCAGGCGGCCGCTACTTCGCCGGCTATTGGCGCCGGTAGGCTGGGGCAAAGCGGGGACAGCCATCCAATTCCAAAGGCGCGAATTGGCAGCAGTCCCCGCTTTGCAGCGCCGTTTTGCGGCTACGCCCCCACTTTGGCCGGCAGCTCCTTCAGGATCTCCGACACAAAAGCCTTGGCATCCCCGAACAGCATCAGCGTCTTATCCATGTAATACAGGTCGTTGTCGATGCCCGCGAAGCCCGGGTTCATGGAGCGCTTGATCACCATCACGGTGTGCGCCTTGTCCACGTCCAGGATCGGCATGCCGTAAATCGGACTGCTCTTGTCGGTGCGAGCGGCGGGGTTGGTGACGTCGTTGGCGCCGATCACCAGTGCCACGTCGCACTGCGCGAACTCTCCGTTGATGTCGTCCATCTCGAAGAGACGGTCGTAGGGGATGTCGGCCTCGGCCAGCAGCACGTTCATGTGGCCGGGCATGCGTCCGGCCACCGGGTGGATGGCGAACTTGACGTCCACGCCGCGGCGCATCAGGTTGTCGTACAGCTCGCGGATCTTGTGCTGCGCCTGCGCCACCGCCAGGCCGTAGCCGGGAACGATGATGACACTGCCGGCGGCTTCCAGAATGGATGCCGCTTCTTCCGCGGTGGCGCTGCGGTACGGCCGCTGTTGCGCCTGGGCGTGGGAAGCCTGGATCTGCCCGAAGGCTCCGAACAGCACATTGGTGAACGACCGGTTCATGGCCTTGCACATGATGATGGAAAGGATCAGCCCCGACGAACCGTCGAGCGCGCCCGCCACCACCAACAAATTGTTGCCCAACGCGAAGCCCATGGCGCAGGCCGAAAGACCGGCGTAGGAATTCAACAGCGCGATCACCGTGGGCATATCGGCGCCGCCGATGGGGATGATCAGCAACACGCCGAAAACCAGCGCCAGCCCGGCGAAGATGGGGAAGATCCAGATATCCGTGGGGACCAGGATCAGCCGTATGCCCAGGCCCGCCGCAATGACGAACAGCGTGAAGTTGACGGCGTTCTGGTTGCGGTAAGTGATGGGCCGCTGCGGGAGCACCTCCTGGAGTTTTCCCATGGCCATCAGGCTGCCGGTGAAGGTGAGGAAGCCCAGCAGCGTTTCGAGCACCAGCGCCACCATCACGAACGTGGGCAGGGTTTCGTGCAACTGGTTGGCGCGGTAGAACTCCGCCGTGCCCACCAGGGCGGCGGCCAAGGCGCCGCAGGCGTGCGACATGGCGGTCCGCTGCGGCACGGCGGTCATCGGCATGATGTAGGCGATGGGGACGCCGACGGCGCTGCCGATGAAGAAAGCCGCCAGGATCCAGTCCCAGTTGAGGATGTGATGCGACAGCAGCGTGCCTACGATCGCCAGCAGCATGCCGGTCTCTCCGGCGAACACGCTGCGGCGCGCCGTGACGGGCGAGTTCATCCATTTCAGCGAGAGAACGAAGAGGCCCGCCGAAACGATGTAAATATAACTGCCCAGGTGCTCCATTACTTCTTGGCCTCGCGCTTCTTGAACATCTTGAGCATGCGGTCGGTAATCAGGAAGCCGCTGACGATATTGGTCACCGCGGCCGTAATGGCGATGAAGCCAAGCACCTTGCTGAGCATGGTGGCGCCTGGCGCACCGGTAATCAGAATGGCGCCCACCACCGAGATGGCCGAGATGGCGTTGGTGAGCGACATCAGCGGAGTGTGCAGAAGCGGCGAAACCTTGCGGATGATCTCCAACCCGAGGAAGGTCGCCAGCATGAATATGAACAACCCAGTCGAAAGGTCCATCGATGCTCCTATCAGACCGCCTGTTCCAGCGGCAGGCCCATAAGCTCCCGTACCTTGGCGTGCACCACTTCGCCCGCTTGCGTCACCAGCGTTTCGCGCACGATCTCATCATGGCGGTCGAGGGTGAGTTTCCCGTCCTTGATCAGATATTTCAGAAACGTCGCGATATTCTTGGCATACATCTGGCTGGCGTGGTAGGGCACGGTGGACGGCAGGTTCAGCGGTCCCAGGATGCCGACGCCACCGTGGTCCACGGTTTCACCGGGACGCGTCAGTTCGCAGTTGCCGCCGCGCTCCGCGGCGATATCCACGATGACCGAGCCCGCGGCCATGCGATCCACCATCTCGCGTGTGATCAGGATGGGGGCTTTCTTGCCGGGCACCGCGGCGGTGGTGATGACCACGTTCTGCTCGGCAAGCACCGCTCCCAGCGCCTCGCGCTGCTTGCGATAGAAATCCTCGCCCATGGCTCTGGCGTAGCCGCCCTTATCCTCCGCGCCGGCGGCTTCGATCTCCAGCACCACGAAGCGCGCGCCCAGGCTTTCGATCTGTTCCTTCACTGCCGCGCGAATGTCGTAGCCGCTCACCACCGCGCCCAGGCGCCGCGCCGTGGCGATGGCCTGCAAACCCGCGACGCCGGCGCCGATCACCAGCACGCGCGCCGGGGCCACGGTGCCCGCGGCGGTCATGAGCATGGGAAACATGCGGGGCAGGCAGTTGGCCGCGATCAGCACCGCCTTGTAGCCGGCAATGGTCGCCATGGAAGAGAGCGCGTCCATGCTCTGCGCGCGCGTGATGCGCGGCATCAATTCCATTGCCAGGAAGGTGATGCCATGCGCTGCCAGGTCGCGGGCCGCGTCCAGGGATGTGAGCGGTTCGCCGAAGCCGATGACGATCTGGCCACGATGCATCTGCGCCAGGTCCGCCGCGCCGGCATCGGGA
>JBEKYE010000210.1:0-8515 GCA_049511275.1 Bryobacteraceae bacterium | reverse complement strand
AGGTTGAATGCGTGGCGTACCGCAGGAACGGCCACAGGCCGCCCACGGGGGTTATCGGTAGCTTCCGGCTCTGCATGCAGTCCTGGTGTGACGAGCCGCCCAAGAGGAGCTAAAGCTCACCCGGCTTCCACTGCACAACCATGTCCCAAGTCGGCTTGAGCGGTGCGCGGCATGAGTGTTCCATCGCGTTCCAACGTCCTTAGCGCTACTTGCCGGGCGGCAGGGCAAAGGCCACATAAGCGCCGCCGGTGGGGTTGCCGCGCGGAGCTTTGCCTCCAGTGGCGTAGATGACAACATACTCGCGGCCAGCAAGCTGGTAAGTGATCGGCGTGGCATTGCCGGAAAACGGCAATGTCGCTTCCCACAGGAGCGCTCCCGTGGACTTGTCGAAGGCGCGGAACTTATGGTCGAAGTTAGTAGCTGCAATGAAGACCAGGCCGCCGGCAGTTACAATCGGTCCGCCGTAATTCTCGCTGCCGGTCTCTCTCATGCCTTGCGCCACCAGCGCTGGATACTCGCCCAGCGGCACTTTCCAGGCATATTCGCCGGTATTCAGATTGATGGCGCTGAGAGTGCCCCAGGGCGGCTGCACGGCCGGGTATCCATCGGGATCGAGCAGGCGGCGATAGCCGGTGAAGCGGTATCTGGCGGGGGTGTTAGGGTCGTCCGCGGCGGCCAATTCCTTGTTCTCGCCGCTCAGGAGGTACTGCGTGACGGCGGTTACGGCGGCGGCGCTCAGATTCGGGAACGACGGCATGCGTCCGGCGCCCTGGCGGATGATAGCGGCGATCTCCTGCGCGGTCTTTCGGCCACTTAGGTTTGTAAGTGCGGGAATTTGCGGAGGTGCGCCGACGCGGTTGTCGCCGTGACAGTTGGCGCAATTGTTCTGGTAAGTCCGGCGGGCGGAGTTACCCTCGTTGGTCTCCTCCAGACTGCCGGTCCATGCCAGATCGTTGGCATTTACGTAGAAGAGGCCGGTTTCCGGGTCGAATGCCTGGCCGCCCCATTCGGCGCCGCCGTCGAAGCCCGGGAAGACCACCGTGTCCTGGCCGACCGCGAGTGGCACGAACTGGCCGCCGCCGCGGAGTTTGCGGAACTGCTCCACTGCCCAGGCATGCGCGGCAGGCGTGCGGGTGGTGAGGACGTCCTCCGTGAGCTGCTGGCGGGCGAAAGGCGCAGGCTTAGTGGGCAGCGGCTGGGTATCGGCGGCGACTTCGCCGGGGACGTCGCTGGCAGGGTAGCGGCGGTACTCAATGGGGAACAGCGGCTTGCCGTTGACCCGATCGAAAAGGTAGACCCAACCCTGCTTGGTGGCTTGCGCCACCGCGTCCACCGTTTTGCCGTCGTGTTTGACGGTGACGAGGCAGGGCGGGGTGGGAAAGTCGCGATCCCAGAGATCATGGCGGACTCCCTGAAAGTGCCAGATCCGCTCGCCGGTGTCGGCCTTCAGTGCCAGCAGGGTGTTGGCGAAGAGGTCATCGCCAATGCGGTCTGCGCCGTAGAAATCGCTGGCTGCTGAGCCGGTGGGGACATAGAGGATGCCGCGCTTCCGGTCTACCGCCATGCCGGCCCAGTTGTTGGCTGCGCCAGTGTAGGTCCAGGCGTCCTTGGGCCAAGTGTCGTAGCCAAACTCGCCGGGGTGGGGAATCGTGTGGAAACTCCAGCGGAGCTTGCCGGTGCGAACGTCGAAGGCGCGGATATCGCCGGTGGGGGCCGGCAGAGCCTCAGGGGTCCGGTCGCCGACGATCAGCAGGTCTTTGTAGATAATGCCGGGACTGGTGAGAACGATCGATTGCTTCTCGGGATCGCGGCCGAGGCCTTCGCGGAGGTCGATCCGCCCAGCATTGCCGAAATCGGGGATTGGCTTACCCGTGCGGGCGTCGAGGGCGTAGAGATAGCTTTGCACCGCTGCGAAAAGGCGCGGTGCTTTGCCATCGGTCCAGTAAACCACGGAGCGATTCGGCCCGTGGCCGGCGATGCCGGAATCGAACGTCCACAGCAACTTTCCGGTGACGCCATCGAGCGCGATGGTCTTGTGGCGGGGCGTCAGGCCATAGAGAACGCCGCCGACGAGTATGGGCTGAGTTTGCGGATCGCCGTCGCCATCGGCGGTGTCGTAAGTCCAGGCGACGGCGAGTCGTTTCACATTGGCGCGGGTGATCTGCTTGAGATCGGAGTAGCGGATGCCCGCGGGTCCGCCGCCGTAAGCGGGCCAATCGTGGTCGGCGGCGGAGAGGACTGAAAATGCGGCGAGAAGCAGAAAAGGGTTGGCATGGACCCACACATTCTAGATTATAAGACCTCCGCCGCTATGCGACTGAATGGCTTCTGGCCACCGAGGCACGAAGCGTTAACAGTGAATATCGCTAGCACCGCGCCAGGGAGACCAGATCCGCGGTTGGGCGTGATACGACCAAGTGTCAGCATCGACTATCGGCGCCCCGTTGATCGCGTGGGCATGGGCTCAGATTCTCCGTTGCCTACTGCACCTGCACGGTGGCGCTGAGCGCGATGGCGGCTGACGAATCGCCGATCATGAGGCTGACAGGTTCCTTCTCGACGCGGAAGGCCTGGAGTTTTACATCCCAGTACGCCAGCCGCGAAGCCGGAAGGTCGATCTCAACCGTCTTTGTCTCATTGGGCGGCACCGTCACGCGCTGGAATCCGGCGAGTTGTTCGCGGGGGCGCTCGACTTTTGAGCCCAGGTGCTTCACATAGAGTTGGACGACTTCGTCGCCGGTACGGCTGCCGGTGTTGGTCACATTGACACTGATACTCACGGTTCCGTCTTTGGCGACTTGCTGGAAATTCGTCCTCAGATTCGAGAATTTGAACGTCGTGTAGCTGAGGCCGAATCCGAACGGGTAAAGCGGCTCGCCCTTGAAGTACATGTAGGTGCGGCCGTCGCGGATGTTGTAGTCCATCATTGCCGGCAATTGATCGAGAGATTTGGGCCAGGTTTCGACGAGGTGGCCGCCCGGCGTGTAGTCGCCGAACAGGACCTTAGCCAGCGCAGTCCCTTCATCTTGAGAGGCGTGAGTCATGTGAAGAATGGCGGGAATATTGGCCTGAGTCCAGTTGATGGCGAACGGGAAGCTGGAAACGAGAATGACGACTGTTTTCGGATTGGCGATGTAGACCTGCTTGATGAGCTGTTCCTGATACAGGTCAATCGTTTCGCGGTCACGGCCTTCGCGGCCGTCGCTGGGCACGCTGCAGGGCAACGTGACGCCGCCGCCCTCGGAGTCGCTGTACCAGTCATGCGGCATATCAGGACCGCAGGTGGGGTCGTTACCGACCACTACGACGGCGACATCGGACTTGCGCGCTGCGTTCACCGCGGCGTTGCCCAGTTCTTCGGCAGCGTAGTTGACGGTGACATTGGGGCCAAGTTCCTCCTTGATGCCCTGCAAAGGTGTGACCGCATAAGGAGGCGTGCCACCATACCAGTCCCAGTGGACGGAGTCGGCAAGCGGGCCGATAACGGCAATGGACTTGAGGGACTTCTTGTCGAGCGGGAGTAAGCCCTTTTCGTTTTTGAGAAGGACGACGGATTTCAGGGCGATCTGAAGGGAAACGGCGCGATCCTTGTCGGTGTTCCAGGGCTCGGGCGAGTCTTTGATCTTGGAGAACGGGACCATGTCCGGCGGGTCGAGCAGCCCAAGCTTGATGGCGATGCGGAACTTGGGGTGGAGCGCTGCGTCTAGGTCGGCCTCGGTGAGGGAGCCGTCTTTGAGAGCGGCTTTGGCTTCGTCGGCATACCTCTCGAGGAACTGATTGATGCCGGCTTTCAGGCATGCGACAACCGCCGCTTCCTGGTTTGGGAACAGATGGCGCGGATCGACGAGGAGCTTAACGGCTCCGCCATCGCTGGAGATGACGTCGACGCCCCATTGGTCACGAACGGTGGTGCGAAGGATGGGATTGACAGCCATAGCCGTGCCGTTCCAGGCGTTGTAAGAGGCCATGACCGCTTTCGCGCCACCCTCGAGGAAGCCCATCCGGAAAGGAACGGAGTAATACTCCCAGAACAGGCGCTCATCGAAATTGGAAGACGAAGAGTTGCGGTGGTCTTCATTGCTGTTGGCGAGGAAGTGCTTGAGGAGCGCCGCGGCCTGCCAGTATTTCGCGTCGTCGCCCTGGAGGCCCTTGATAAACGCAACAGCCATCGTCCCGTTGAAGAATGGGTCTTCGCCATACACTTCTTCGCTGCGGCCCCAACGTGGGTCGCGCGCAAGGTCGGACTGTGGACCCCAGAGCATCAGTATCTGGCGGTTGTATTTCGGAGTTTGGGTGATGAAGCGGGCTTCATAGCCCTCGACGGCGGCGGCCTGACGCACGAGATCGGGGTCCCACGTCTCGCCCATCCCGGGAGGTTGCGGGAACTGCGTGGTGGTGATGGGCTGGAGCGGGCCGCGTGCTTCGCGCTGCACGACGCCGTGAATGCCCTCGGAACTGCCGATATTGGGAACGCCGAGCCGGGGGACGCCGGTGCGCGTGCCGAGACAGTTGATCTTCTCGTCCGTGGTCATGAGCGAGAGAAGATTGCCGATGCGCCTCTCCGCGGGGAGGTTCGGATCGGAGAAGGGATAACGAGGTTGTTGCGCAACGGCGGGAGCGAGCACAAGGACGGAAAGACAGAACAGGTCTAGCAGGTGGTTCTTCATGGTGTGAGCTTCCTCTTGGATAAGCGTGGCGCGGCCGGAAATGACAAGCGGGCTGGGTGTGGCTGCAAACGCAAGGTTATCAAATGGACGGGTTGCGATGGAGAGGAAGCGGGCAGCGCCGGTTGGCGCTGGACGCGTCCTGTGAAGTCGGCCTGTATCCGATGGTTGCAGCCGTGTCTTCCCATGGCGCGGCCAAGCGATGCAAGACGTACGGCAGGCCGGCGGAAGTTGGCCAGATCCTGAACGACAAGTCGGCTTCCCTCTTTGACTTCCCAGGCTACCCAGTCATCCGGGTTAAGGGTAGCTCGTTCCGGCCGATCGGAACCCGCTTTTCATTTGCCGGGCAAGGGCGGTACGATTCGGCTTCATAATATGATGCGAGTTCTTTTGCTGGGCTTGACGGTGTGCGTGGCCGGGGCGCAACAGTATACCCGCGGCATCGGCGTCTACCCCGGGGATCCGAAGGAGGACTTCGGGCCAACCCTGGTCATCGACCGAACCACTTATCGCAACCTGGCGCTGCACAGGCCGGCCTACCATTCGAGCAGCTACGACTACAACCTAACGGCGCAACTGGTGACGGACGGGATCAAGGAGACCGTCTTGCCGCGGTGGCTGGTGACCGCCACCAGCGATGTGGCGCCCACCAAAGCCAATCGCGAGATCTTCATGGACGACAACACCACCTCCGCACTTGCGCTGCCGGGCGGCAAGGCATGGCTCCAGTTTGGGCTGGAGGGAGGAGACAGCGCACTGGAGGTGGACCGGATCGCGGTGATCGCGCGCGCGCAAGCCGACCAGCAGCAACCCGCGGGCTGGATCTGTACCGTGTCGGGCTCCGATGACCGTTTGACCTGGAAGGAACTCGGACGCGCCGCCGGGACGGACCGTCCGGGACCGACCTTCGTCCCGTCGATCACGTTCGCCGCCCCCTCGCGCAGCCGGTACTACCGACTGGATTTCGAGGCCGCGAGCGTCCGGTCGTGGCAGGTGGCCGAAGTGAGGTTGTTCGACGGAAGCGAGCGAGTGAGAATGGGCGGACCGTTTCACTTCGCCAGCGCGTGGATGAGCGCGGGCAGCGGCGAGGAATGGGTGTACGTGGATTTGGGCGCGCCGTGCACGTTCGACCGTCTGGCGTTTGCCTGGATCAGGCGGCCGGCGGAGGGAGCCATCCAGGCCTCGGACGACGCCAGGACATGGCGGACCATCCAGGCGCTGCCGGCGGCCAGCGACGATCTCAAGCTGGCGCGGCCCGAACACGGGCGGTACGTGCGCGTGCTCATGGCGAAAGCCGCTTCGCCGGAGGGTTACATTCTGAGCGAGATGGAGGTCTACGGCCGCGGCGGTCCAGTGCCGAAGCCAAAGCCCGCCCCGGTTGCGCAGTCCGGGGGCCGGCTTCCCCTCGCTGGCGGCGCCTGGCGCTTGCAGCGCGATTCACTCGTCAAGGCCGAAGGAGAAGCGATCTCGCAGCCGGGATTCCAGGACAAGGACTGGGTGATCGCCACCGTGCCGGGCACCGTGCTGACCAGTTATCTCAACGTGGGGGCCGTGCCGAATCCGGACTTTGGCGATAACCAACTGCAGATTTCGGATTCTTTTTTCTACGCCGACTTCTGGTACCGCGACGAGTTCACGGCGCCGCCCGCGGCACAGGGGGAGCGATCCTGGCTGAATTTCGACGGGATCAACTGGAAGGCGGAGGTGTTTCTGAACGGAGCCAAGGTTGGCCATATCGAAGGCGGATTCATGCGCGGCCGGTTCGACGTGACCAACCTCATCCACGCGGGCGCCAGGAACGCGCTGGCAGTGCGGATCGAGAAGCCGGCGACGCCCGGAAGCGTGAAGGAAAAGGGCGCCGGCCGCGGGGCCGGGAACGGCGTTGCGCTGGGTGCTGACAACCCCACGTATCACGCATCGGCCGGGTGGGACTGGATGTCCACTATCCGGGGCCGCAACGCCGGGATATGGGCCGATGTCTACCTCACGCGGAGCGGGCCGGTGACCATCGAGAATCCCCTGGTCCGCACCAGTCTGCCACTGCCCGATATCTCGCGCGCCGATATTGTTATCGAGGCCACCCTGCGCAACCAGGAATCGAGGCCAGTGAGCGGCACGCTTCGTGCGAGCTTCGGCCCGGCGACCGTCGAAATCCCCATCGCGCTCGCCGCCGCGGCGGCCAAGACCGTGACACTCGATCCTTCCACCAGTCCGGCGCTGCGGTTGGCGAACCCGAAACTGTGGTGGCCGAACGGCTATGGCGATCCCAACCTGTATCCCGTGGAGTTGAAATTCAGCACCTCGGACAACCTGGTCTCCGACGCGAAGAGCTTTCAGTCCGGGATCCGCCAGTTCACTTATAGCGAAGAGGGAAATTCGCTGAAGATGTGGATTAACGGCAGGCGCTTCATCCCGCGCGGCGGGAGCTGGGGTTTTCCGGAATCCATGCTGCGCTACCGCGCCCGCGAGTATGACGCGGCCGTGCGGTACGAGCGGGACGAGCACTTCACCATGATCCGCAACTGGGTGGGCCAGACCGGCGACGAAGCCTTCTACGACGCCTGCGACAAGTACGGCATCGTGGTGTGGCAGGATTTCTGGCTGGCGAATCCCTCCGATGGGCCAAACCCGGATGACGACGACTTCTTCCTGCGGGTCGCGAGGGATTACATTCTCAAGATTCGCAACCACGCCTCGGTGGGCCTGTACTGCGGCCGCAACGAGGGCGTTCCGCCGAAACCGATCGACGACGGGCTCCGGCGGCTGACGGCGGAGCTCCATCCGGGACTGCACTATATCCCCAGCTCCGCCGACGACAACACGCGCGGGACCGGGACTTACGTGGTGACGGGCCACGGTCCTTATCGCAACGAGCCGCAGAGGTACTACTTCACCAACGCTCCGCCCAAGCTCCATAGCGAGATGGGTTCGGCGAACGTGGTGACCATGGACAGCCTTCGCCTCACCATGCCGGAATCCGCGATGTGGCCCCAGGGCAACATCTGGCCCATGCACGATTTCGGTCTGACAGGACCCTTTCCCGCCGCGATCACCCAGGGCTACGGCGCGGTGAATAACCTAGCCGATTGGGTGAGCCTGGCGCAGTTCGTCGATTATGACGCCTATCGCGGAATGTTCGAAGGGCAGAGCAAGTTCCGGATGGGGCTGTTAATCTGGATGAGCCACTGCTCCTGGCCCTCGCTGCTGTGGCAGACCTATGATTACTTCTTCGATCCCGATGCCGGTTATTTTGGGGCGAAGAAGGGCGCGGAGCCGCTGCACATCCAGTGGAACGCGGCGACCGACGCGGTGGAGGTGGTGAACTACAGCGCGGGCCAGGCGAGCGGTTTGAGCGCGCACGGGGAAATCCTAAACATGGACGGCACCGTGAGGTGGGAAAAGACGGCGGCCGTGGACAGCGCCGAGGACAGCACGGCATCGCCGATGAAACTGGAGTACCCGCCGGACCTGACAGTGGTGCACTTCATCCGGCTGACGCTGATGCGGGGGACTGAGGTGGTTTCGACGAATTTCTACCTGCGCGGGTCGAAGGAAGGCGATTACACCGCCATCCGCGGCCTGCCGAAGGTGAAACTGGAAGCCACGACGAGGGCCGAACGGCAGGGCGCGAAGTGGCTGCTGACCACGGAACTGCGGAATAGGTCGACGCAACCGGCGCTGATGGTTCATTTGAAAGTAGCAAGAGCAAAGAGCGGCGACCGCATCCTGCCGGCGCTGTACGATGACAACTACGTGGCGTTGATGCCCGGCGAGCGGAAGACCATCCATACCGAGTTGAAGCACGCGGATACGCGGGGCGAGCGGCCGCGGATGGTGGTGGAAGGGTTCAA
>JBEKYE010000209.1:0-8573 GCA_049511275.1 Bryobacteraceae bacterium | reverse complement strand
ACAGCCGCTCCATTTCGACGGAAAGCAGCGAGAGCTGTCCTTCCAGTATCTGGCGCAGAGGTGACGTGGGGACTGCGGAGGCCATTGCTGGGACCATTCTAACAGGCGCGGGCAACCGCCGACCTACAATGGTCATGATGATCGCTTCCATAAACCCCGCCACCGGGCAGACCGTTCGTACTTTCGATCCGCTGACCGATGCCGGGCTCGAAGAGAAGCTGGCGCGCGCCGATGCCGCCTACCAGTGTTTCCGCTATACCGACGCCGGCGGCCGCGCCCAGCGCCTCCATGCCACCGCACGCATCCTGGAACAGGAACAGGATCGCCTGGGCCGCATCATGACGCTCGAAATGGGCAAGCCCGTCGCCGCCGCGCGTGCCGAAGCCGCCAAGTGCGCGTTGGCCTGCCGCTATTACGCCGAACACGGCCAGCAGTTGCTGGCCGACGACGCAGTCACCTCCGGCCTCGCCGTCAGTTATCTGCGCTACCAGCCCATCGGCCCGCTGCTCGCCGTGATGCCCTGGAACTTTCCCTTCTGGCAGGTCTTCCGCTTCGCTGCTCCGGCCCTGATAGCCGGCAACGTGGGCCTCTTGAAGCATGCTTCCAACGTGCCGCAATGCGCGCTCGAGATCGAGCAGATCATCCGCCGCGCCGGCTTCCCCGACGACGTGTTCCAAACCCTGCTGATCGGCTCCGGGCAAGTCGCACGCGTCATCGACGACCCGCGCGTCAAGGCCGTCACGCTCACCGGCAGCGAGCCCGCCGGCGCCCAGGTGGCCGCGCAGGCCGGCCGCCAGATCAAGAAAACCGTGCTCGAATTGGGCGGCAGCGATCCCTTCATCGTCATGCCCTCGGCCGATCTCGACCGCGCCGTTCGCACCGCCGTCGATGCCCGCATCCTCAACAACGGACAATCCTGCATCGCCGCCAAGCGGTTCATTGTGGACGCGCGCATCTATGCCGAGTTCGAGCGCCGCTTCGTGGAAGGCATGCAGGCCGTGCGCGTGGGCGACCCCATGGATGCAGCCACGCAGTTGGGTCCCTGGCCACTCCCGCCATTCTCGAAACGCTCGACCAACAGGTGCGCCGCTCCATCGAGATGGGCGCGCGCCCGCTCACCGGCGGCCAGCGGCTCCCGGGCTCCGGCAACTACTATGCGCCCACCGTGCTGGCCGATGTCCCCCGCAACTCTCCTGCGTATAGCGAGGAACTCTTCGGACCGGTGGCCGTCCTGTTTCGGGCCGAGGGAATCGACGATGCCATCCGCATCGCCAACGATACCGAATTCGGCCTGGGCGCCAGCGTCTGGACCACCGACGACGCCGAGCAGGCCCGCTTCGTCGACCAGATCGAAACCGGCATGGTCTTCGTCAACTGTATGGTAGCGTCCGATCCGGCACTTCCTTTCGGCGGCGTGAAGCGCTCAGGGTACGGCCGCGAACTGAGTTCCTGCGGAATCCGTGAGTTTATGAACATCAAGACCGTGCGCGTTGCACAGTGAATCACTTCCGCATGTGTTACAAGTGAGGTATGAGGAGCCTAGCCATGTGTCTGCTTGCGGTTCCGATGGCGTGGGCCGCAACACCGCCTTCGATCATCTCCGTAGTCGATTCCGCCGGCTATGGCACAACGCTCGCAGAGGGATTGGTGGCCACTATATTTGGCGCTAACCTCTCCACCGACACCAGCGCCGCCACCCAGTCGCCCCTGCCGCAGGTTCTGGCCGGAACGCAAGTCTTCGTGGATGGCGTGGCCGCCGATCTCTACTACGTTTCACCCACCCAGATCAATTTCATCGTGCCGCCCAAAGGCGGCCAGAGCGTGACCGTGATGAGCGGCCAGCTCAGCTCGGCGGCGACGCCCGTCACCGTCCGACTGTGGGCCCCCGGCTTTTTCACGATGGACAGCACGCCCACGGGACCCGTAGCCGCGGAACATGCCGATGGCTCGCTGATCACGGCGGCCAGCCCCGCGCGCCCCGGCGAGACGATCCAGATGTTTGGAACATGCCTCGGCACCATCGATCCCCTGCTGCCGATCGCGTTTCCCCCGGGCATCGTCACGGTGGGCGGCGTGGCGGCGGAGATCACATACAACGGTCCGGCGCCCAACATACCCGGCGTGACGCAGATCAACATCACGGTTCCCGGGACGGCCCCCGCCGGATCGGCCGTGCCCATCCAACTGCAGTTCGAATCCGCCACCAGCAACGTGGCGACTCTGGCCGTGGGCTCGAACTAACCGCGGCCCGAGTTCCGCAACTTCGTGCAGTTCGGAGGGTTTGACTCCCTAGACAGTATGAGGGTCTTTCCCGTCTGGCTCGCGCCGGTATTGGTCGCGGCCGGCTTGAATGCGTGGGCGCAGGTTTCCGCCACCATCGACATCGACACCACCCACACCACACCGCTCAATGCCAATTTCAGCGGCTTCAACGACGAGGTGGTTTTTCCAGCCGAGTTCTTCGATTACCGGCTGGGCAATCTGGCGGCGCAACTTACGCCCGGCTGGGTAAGATATCCGAGCGGCAGCTTCAGCGACGCCTTCAACTGGCAGACCGGCCTGATGGTCCCCTCCTGGGCCGCGCAATTTCAAGGCACGAATATCGCCACGCTCCTCACCGAGGCGGTCCCATGGGTGAACGGGAAAGGCGGCGGCTCGTTTGTGGATGCCGCCAACCGGGCGAACTTTCTGGGCGCGAAACTCATCGTGTGCGTCAACGGCTTCACGGATACGGCCCAATCGGCCGGGCAGATGGCGGCCTTCGCCAAGGCCAGTCATATTCCGGTCGCGGTGTGGGAGCTGTCCAACGAGCCCTACCTCTACAATGGCTTTTTCTCTTCGGGCGCCGAGTACGTCACCCGGATGAAGCCGTTTCGCGACGCCATCAAAGCGGCCGATCCCAGTGCGGTGGTCGCTATCTTTTTCATGGACGCCGGCGACACCAATCCCAATCCAGCCTGGAACCAGTCGATCATCAGCTATGGGAACCCATACTGGGACGCCGTCACCTACCATCACTATCCTCCGCAGAGCAGCGGCGCTTTCAGCCAGTGGATGGCGGACGAGAACGCCGTGCTCGAGTCAAAATCGGCGGCGTATGTGACCGGCTATCTGGCGCCGCTGAACCCGCCCGGGACAAAGTTCCTGATCTCTGAGTTTCTGCCTTCCAACGACGGCTTGGGCACGGGCACTTCGGTGACCGATGGCACGCTCTACGGCGCCATCTATGCGGCCGAGTACGTCATGCGGATGTCGAGCGTGCCATCTATGCTGTACGTGGGAATGCACGCGCTCACGGGCACGCGGGGCGTCGATGCGGCCAATTCTCATTACGTGGATGTGCAGAACGCTTACGACCAGGGCACCACGATCGATACGCTCCTGCTGAACTTCGGCTTCTTCACCACGGCGCAGCCGCAGGGCCTGGCGGTCCTGAACGGCGTTCTGCGCAACGCCACGCTGGTGGACACGACGGCCGTGACCGGGGGCGCCACCGTGACGGCTACCGGCCTGGGGCAGATTCCGGCGCTCTACGCGCAAGCTTACACCAGCGCCGCCGGGCAGCAGAGCGTGGCGATCACGAACAAGGGGGCGAGCGCGCATCAGGTGACCGTTCGCGTAAACGGGACGACGGTTGCGGGAACGCTGCCGGTCCAGCTCATCGCAGGTTCCGATCCGACTGCCGTCAACACGGCGTCGAACTCTGCCGTTGCGATCCAGGCGATGGCCTCGCAAAACCCGGTCACCGTGCCGGCCTACAGCGTGGTGCGCGTGGATCTGAATTCCCCTGCGGTGGCCTCGGTGGTCAGCAGCGCCAGTTATGCTTCGGGTCCGGTATCGCCACAGGAGATCGTAACGCTGTTCGGACCGGGGATCAGCGCGCAGGCCGCCAGCGCGCCGCTACCGCTCCCCACGCTGGGAGGAGTTTCGGTGCAGATTGCGGACAGCGCCGGCAGCACCCAGCTTGCGCCGCTCTTCGCGGTCGCGTCCACACAGGCGAACATTCTGATCCCGCCGGGCCTAGCGGCCGGGCCGGCGACCGTGACGGTGCTGCACGGCTTGACGGCGGCGCTGACCGGCTCCATGACCATCGCCTCTTCCGCGCCCGGGCTCTACAGCATGAACCAGGACGGAGCGGGCGTGGCGGCAGCCGACGCTTTTTTGCTTACGGCATCCTACCAGGAAGTGAACCAGACGGTGTTTACCTGCAACCCGCCGGCGGTGCGCAGTTGCCTGGCCTCGCCGCTGAGCCTCGGCGGGGCGTCGGACACGCTGTATGTCGAACTCTACGGCACGGGCATTCGCGGGGCGGCTTCGGTGCAATGCTTCGTCGCCGGCCAAAGCGCGCCGGTGCTCTACGCCGGGCTGGTAGCGGCGTATCCGGGCCTCGACCAGATCAACATCTCGATCCCGAAGAGCCTGGCGGGTTCCGGTGACGTGCGCGTGTATGTGGTTGCCGACGGTGTAGCTTCCAACGTGGTCGGCCTCAAGATTCAATGATCTTCCAGTTGTAACTCCCCGACAGGAAGCCATGGAACGCGACTGTCTGGTACCACTTCTTCTCCGGCGCATCGGAGGACGGGGCTTGCGCGTGCAGCATGGCAGCCGCAAGCCCCGCCAGCAGGGGCCGCCGAACCATAGGAGCTCTACGCTTCCACGGTGTAAGCCTTTTCGCCGTGCAGTGATTCGTCCAGACCGTTTTCCTCAGCGACCTCGCTGACTTTCACCGGGGTGATCCGGTCAATCAGCCAAAGCATGAAGAGGGTGAAGAGAAATGCCCACGACGAAGAGATCAGCACCGCGATGCACTGGACCGCGAAAAAAGTGGGATTGCCGTGCACCAGTCCATTCACTCCACCCGAAGACGCCGGGTTCCACGAGGTGGAGGCGAAAATGCCCAGCATCACGATGCCCAGCATTCCACCCACGCCATGCACGCCCCAGACATCCAGCGCGTCGTCCCACTTCAGGTGGTTCTTTAAAGCCACCGCGTAGTAACAGACGATGCCCGCCACCGTCCCGATCAGGACGGCGATGCCCGGCGAAACATAACCGGCCGCGGGCGTGATGGTGGCCAGCGCCGCCACCGCTCCGGTCAACAGACCCAGGAAGTGCGGCTTGCGGCTGTTGAACCACTCCACCACCAGCCACGCGATGGCGCCGAAGGACGCCGCGATGTCGGTATTCAGAAACGCCACCGCGGTGATGGAGTCCACGCGAAACTCGCTGCCGGCGTTGAACCCGTACCATCCGAACCACAGCAACCCCGTGCCCAGCGCCACCAGCGGGATGCTGTGCGGACCTTTATCGGCCACGCGCCGCTTGCCCACGTAGAGCACCGACGCCAAGGCCGCCATGCCCGCGATATTGTGCACCACAATGCCGCCCGCGAAGTCCTTTACGCCCCAGGATGCCAGCAGGCCGCCGCCCCACACCATGTGGACGAAGGGGAAATACACGCACATCAGCCAGGCCGTCAGGAACAGCGTGTACGCCTTGAAGGTTACGCGGTTGGTAAACGCGCCGGTGATCAGCGCCGGAGTGATGATGGCAAACATCATCTGGTAGGCGCAGAACACGATCATTGGAATGGTGTCGTTGGGCGAGGGCGTCGTCAGAGTGATTCCTCTCAGGAACGCCCAATGAAAATTGCCGATGATACCGGCATAATCCGTGCCGGATTTCAGATCCCCACTGAAGCACATGGAGAACCCGCAGAGCCACCAGAGCACCGTGGTCCATCCCATGGAGACGAAGCTTTGGATCATGATCGCCAGTACATTCTTGCGCCCCACCAGGCCCCCATAAAAAAAGGCCAGGCCCGGTGTCATAAGCATGACCAGGCTGGAGCACAGAATCATGAATCCGGTATTGCCGGTATCGAGGTGTAGCATATCGTACAAGGATATTGTAATCCGAATCCCCGAAATTACCACCACATTTTGGTGGGGCGTGCCTGGAGAGCGTGGTCACCGCAGAGATGGAAGCGCGGAGGAAACGGGGTGAAAGGGAAAACCGGAACTACCCCGCTTACGCAAACTGCGTCAGCGCAAGCAGAGGAAAATAATCGCGATACATCCCGTACGTCAAATAAAAGACATTCGGGAAACCGGTTCCGGTGCTGGCTTCCTCCAGCCACGTGCCGTCGGGCCGCTGCCGTTCCAGCAGGAACTGGATACCGCTGCTGACGGCTTCGCCGGCGCGGCCCGCGG
Source organism: Bryobacteraceae bacterium (assembly GCA_049511275.1). Classification (GTDB taxonomy): domain Bacteria; phylum Acidobacteriota; class Terriglobia; order Bryobacterales; family Bryobacteraceae; genus PALSA-129. The sequence goes on along the minus strand of JBEKYE010000209.1, from coordinate 2,361 downwards.
CTAGCAATCCCAGGACCGCCCACGCGGTTTGCGAAACGCAACTCGGCGCGGGGAGGAAGCGGTCGCGCGCGTAGCTGGCGCACGATTCGCCCCATCCGCCGTCCGGGTTCTGGGTGGCGCGCAGCCAGTCCGCTCCGCGGGCAATCGCGTCCCGCGCGCCGGCCGCGCCGCTCGACCCCAGGCCGCGCATCGCCAGGAACGTGCCGTACAGATAATTCACGCCCCAGCGGCCGTACCAGCTTCCATTTTTCTCCTGCGCGTTCAGCAGGTACGCCACGCCGCGCCGCACCGCCTCGTGGTCCGCCAGCCCGCGGCGGCACAGGCATTCCACCACGCGGCCGGTAATATCCGGGCAGGTGGGGTCGAGCATGGCGTTGTGGTCGGCAAAGGGAACCTGGTTGAGCACCGCCCAGTTGTTGTCCACGTCGAAGGCCGCCCAGCCGCCGTCCGACGATTGCATGGCCAGCAGCCAGTTGATGGCGCGCCGTTCCGCGGCGGCCTGCGCCGCGGGATCGCTGCCCTTGGCGTGCATCAGCGCCAGCAGCACCATGGCGGTGTCGTCGATATCGGGGTAAAACTCGTTGGCGAATTCGAAAGCCCAGCCGGAAGGCTCGGTATCCGGGCGCTTCACGCTCCAATCGCCTTTGCGGCGGACCTCCTTGCTGATCAACCAATCGGCCGCTCGCCGCATGCCGGCCTCATGCTGGCGACCGGCTTCGCCCAGCGCGAAAGCGCTGATGGCCGTGTCCCAGATGGGTGAAACCGCCGGCTGGAAAACAAACCGGTCGCCGGTTTCCAGGATCAGCGATTCGAAGTGGCGCAGCGCGTCCACCATCTCCTTGTGGTCCTTCGGATAGCCGAGCGCATCGAGCGCCATGATGAAGTACATCATGGCCGGGAAGATGGCGCCCAGCCCCTCGGTAGACTGGGTGCGGTCCAGCATCCAGCGTTCCGCTTCGCGAATGGCGGCGCCGCGGATGTGCTGCGAGCCGCGTTTCTCCCACACTTTGAATACGCGATCGAGATGGTGAAACAGCACCGAGAACTTGTTTCTCCGGGGCAGCTTGAGGCTCACGCCGGGCAGCAGCAGCTCGTCCACCGTGAAGCCGTCGGGCGCGCGCCGGTTGGCGCCGCGCGCCTGCACGATGGAGAGCGGCATCAGAATCGACCGCGTCCACGAAGACATTTCGTAGAGCACGTTGCCCGGCAACAGCGTGATCTCGACCGGCACCGTGGGCGCGAACTGGCGCGGGTAGAGGCCGAACAGGCTGAGGTTGATTTTGACGTAGCTGTTGGTGGCCTGCAAGCCGCCCAGCGCCAGCACGCGTTCGCGCGCCTTGCGCAGCGGTTCGCTGTGCGGTTCGCATCCGGCGAGTTTGAGCGCGCAATAAGCCTTCACCGTGGCGCTGACTTCCGCCGGACCGCCGTGGTAAATATTGAAACCGCCGTTCGGCAACTGCCGTTGCAGGATCGACCGGCAAGCCTTTTCGATGCGCGCGCGCGACGGCGGATTCCACGCGGAGCCCTCCGGCTGGTGCAGCCACAATTGCAGAAGGATGTAATCGGATTCGAGCGTGGTGTCGGCCGTCAGTTCGCCGCACCAGAAACCCTCGGGGGACTGGCGCGCCAGGAGCGAGTCCGCGGCGTAGTGGATCTTGATGTTGATGTCCGCCGCGTCTTTGATGAAGCGCCCGATCTGTTCGGCATGGCCGCGCGCCGCCCGGCGCGCCGGCTCCGGTTCCGGAGACGTCATGGAACGTCCATGATAACAACGTAAACTGTAAAAATGGACTGGCAACTCGACCCCGCGGAGGTGCGCGTGCTCGGCGCGCTGCTGGAAAAGGAAATCGCCACCCCGGAGTATTACCCGCTCTCGCTGAACGCCCTGGTGAACGCCTGCAACCAGAAGTCGAATCGCGAGCCAGTGGTGGCCTACGACGACGAGACGGTGGAGGATGCGCTCGAAGGCCTGCGTTTGAAAGCCCTCGCATCGCGCATCACGGGCCGCGACAGCCGCGTGCCCAAGCACGAGCAGCGCTTCACCGAGAAGTACAACCTGGGCCGCCGCGAGGCCGCCATTCTCTGCGTGCTGATGCTGCGCGGCCCGCAGACCCCGGGCGAACTCCGCGGCCGCAGCGAGCGGCTACACACCTTCGACGACCTGGACGAAGTGGAATCCACTTTGGGCCGGCTGGCGGAAATGGAATTTGTAAAGAAGCTGCCGAGGCAGACCGGCTTCAAGGAACAGCGCTGGACCCACCTGCTATCCGGCGATGTGGCCATACCCGAAGAACCCGGCGAGCGCCAAGTGGCGGCGCCCAGCCGCGTCGATCAACTGGCCGCCGACTTAGCCGCGCTGAG
>JBEKYE010000208.1:0-8586 GCA_049511275.1 Bryobacteraceae bacterium | reverse complement strand
CTGTCTCCTGTCTTGCCTACTGCTTCTTCTTATTCAACTCATCCAGCTTCTTCTTCAAGTAATCGTCGTACTCTTTCTGCAGGGCTGGGTCTTTTGGCGAGCTGTAGATGTCGCTCGACTTATACTTACCCTCGGCGAACTTCATGCGGGTCCACTCATCGTGGATGTGGATTCGGTCGGCGCTGTCGAGAACCTGCTGCACCATTTGCGGCGGAATGAAATAGACGCCTTCAGGATCGCCCACCACCAGGTCGCCAGGCATCACCGTGGCGTTGCCGATGCGGATCGGAATGTTGATGCCGCTCAAGGTGACGTTGGTTAGATAACTCGGATGGGAGTGCCGGTAATAGAGCGGCATATCCATTTCGGAGATGCCTTCCAGGTCGCGAATGCTTCCGTCCACCACAATGCCGCCGGTCTTAGTGGTCGTCATGATGTAGTAGAAGAGGTTATCGCCGACGATGGTGCCGTCCTCGGATTTTCCGAAGAGATCCACCACCAGCACGTCCCCGGCCTGCAGCATGTCGATGGCGGTCTGGTTGCTGAGGCGGCCGTATCCGGCGGCCTGGGAATGGGCCTGGGCAACGTCTTCGAGGTCCTGCCGCTGGGGCATGAACTGCACGGTGAACGCGCGGCCCACCAGCTTCTTGCCGGGATGCAGGATATGGAAGCCGTCGGCGTACTGGTTGCGGAAGCCGCCGCGCCCGCCGCCCAAAACCCCGAAGACCTCTTCCGCCGAAACGCCCCGCGCCCGCTCCAGCATGGCGTCGGGGATCTTGGGGCGGCCATCGGGGAACCGCTCGAATGGATTCTTGGCCGTTAATTCAGTCAGTTGTTCTTTGCTCAACGTGAAAACCTGCGCTTGCGCCAGGGTGGTCGCCAACATGGCCGCCGCGAACGCGCTCACCATCACCTGCGAGGTGCGAAACATGGGATCTCTCCGCCTTTCTGTGCGTCTCCGACGATGATGTAACTGGTCTAACTCCACTGCCGGTCGTTCGACCGGTCCACGTTCCACTGCGGCGTGGGCTCGAAATAGCCCGGCTCCGCCAGATGCTGCTTGACGAAGTCGTCGTTCAACTCCACTCCCAGGCCGGGCTTTTCGGGCACCGGAATGAAGCCCTTGTCGACGATCGGCTTGTCGACGCCGCTCACCAGGTCGCCCCACCACGGCACCTCAATGGAATGGTTCTCCATCGCCAGGAAATTCTCGGTCGCGGCGGCGCAGTGCACGCTGGCCATGCAGGATACGGGCGTTCCGGCGAAGTGCAGCACCATTGGCACGCCGAACTCCTGCGCGCCATCGCCGATCTTCTTGGTCTCCAGAATTCCGCCGGACGTGCCTAGATCCGGTTGGATGATATCCACGGCGTGCGTCCGGCACAGTTCCATGAAAGGCTCCTTGAGATAAATGTCCTCGCCCGTCAGGATGGGGATGTCCACGGCGTCCCTGATCTGCTTGAGCAGTTCGGTATTCTGCCACGGTATCATGTCCTCCAGCCATGCCATGTTGTGCTTAGTAAGTGCCTTGCCCAGGCGGATACAGCTATTGACGCCGATGTGACCGAAATGGTCGGCGGCAAGCGGGATGTCCATGCCTACCTCCTCGCGGACCTGGGCCACATAATCAGCCATCAAGGCGGCTCCCTTTTCGGTGATTTCGATGCCGGTGAACATGTGCTGGGTGGGATCGCCGTATGCAAGGCTGGCGCCTTGCGGCCGCGTGACCGCACCGGGAGTGTTGGCCACCATTTCCACTCCCAGGTCCATCTTGAGCCACGTGAAACCCTGGTCCATGCGGGCCTTCAGCCGCTGGCCGAAAACCTTGGGATCTCGCGACTCGGTGGTGTCGGCGTAGATGCGGATGCGGTCGCGAAACTTGCCGCCGAGCATCTGGTAGATAGGGACGTTGTAGGCTTTGCCGGCTAAGTCCCATAGCGCCATCTCCACCGCGCATACACCTCCGCCTTGCCGCGAGTGACTTCCGAATTGCTTGATCTTACGGAAGACCTTGTCGATGTTACAAGGGTTCTCGCCCAAGATACGGCTCTTCAGCATCAGGGCATAATTCTTACTGGCGCCATCGCGAACCTCGCCGAGGCCGTAGATACCCTGGTTGGTATCAATGCGGATCAGCGGACAGGTCATGGGCGCGCGCGCCACCGTGGCCACCCGCAGGTCCGTGATCTTCAACTCCGAGGGCTTGGAGTTGGTGTTGGTGTTTTGCGGATAGGCGTCGAGCGGCACGTCCGCCCACAATCCCGCTCCGACCGCCGCCGCGCTGCCTTGGAGGAAAGTTCGCCTCTTGCCGCCGTCCGTCGAACTTGGTTCCATATCCGGCCTCCTGAGTTGTTCTTCAGCCCGCCAGCGCCGCCTGCAACATGGCGCGGGTGTAACCCACCTGGAATGCAAACGACGCGTATCCGCCGCCGCCCGGGTATCCGCCGATGCGGCCGCGTTCGCGATCGTAATCGAGCGCGCGCGGATGTTCGGGATAAATCAGGCGGGCGTATTTGTGCTTCACCAGTTGCTTCATCACCGCAAACATGTTGTTCTCGCCCTCATCGATGAAGACTTCCGAATAGCGCTGGTTGGGCTTCTGGACGCGCACGTTGCGGAAGTGCACGTGGTTGATCCGGTCGCGCGACGCGAAGTAGGCGGCCACTTCCACCGGGTCGTGCCCCATCTCGCGCGTCACGCCGCAATCGAAGGTGATGCCGTTGGCCGGGCTCCTCACGATTTCGATGAGGCGCTTCCAGCCCTCCACCGAGCCCATGATTTGCTGCGAACCGCGGCTGACGGGCGCCGGCGGATCGTTGGGGTGCAGGGCCAGCCGCACGCCGGCCTTTTCCGCCTCTGGAATGACGCGCTTCAGAAAGTAGGTGATGGTGGCCCACATTTCATCCAGCGTGTGGGCGCCTTCATTCGCCAGCGGAGGCAGGTCCTTGAACTTCATGGCGCTTTCCGCGTCGCTCAGGCGGTTCATGTACGCGCGTCCCGGGGTATGGACAAGCTCATAATCGAAGCCCGTCCAGCTCGCGCCGGTGCGCACGTCATCGAATTCCTCGAAATAGCCTTCGGTGGCGCGGTGCGCGTACCAGTTGTATTCGACTACCGGCAGGCCCACCTTGCCGGCCGCGTGGATGGATTGAATCACCGCGTCGATCTCTTGGTCGCGGCCCTGGCGCCCGTAGATAGCGTTGTTGAAGCCCTGGATCATCAAATTCCCCAGCGTCAAACCGTAGGACTTCTGCGTGTCCGTCATGGTCTTTAGCGCTGTCTCGTCCCAGGGAATCCGCGGACCGCCGGTGAGCACGTAATTCACGCCGAGCTGCTTGATGCGCCGCGCGCTGGCTTCCTGGGGGCTCAGAGCAGGCGTAGCCGGCGCCGCTCCGGCTGGCGGGTTCTGCGCCGGCTGGGTACCTGCCTGAGCGGCGCCGGCGGTTTGAGCAGCCGCGCCACCCGGCCCACCGCCGCCTCCATCGCCGGTGGCAAGACAAATCTTCGGAGTGTCCTTTCCTTCGAAACGCGGCTCCGGCATGGCGCCCGCGCCGCTCGTCGGACCCGCCAAGGCTGCCAGGCCGGCCGTCTGGATTATCGTTCTGCGAGATAAGGAAACGCTCATTTGGTGTACCTCTCCACGTTCCGAATGGTTCTTCAACCGCGCACCCCGAACGGAGGCGGCTACGCGCCGCGGCGCTGCTTGCGGATGGCTGCGAAATCAAACTTGGCTTCGGCGATCGGCGTACCCACCACCTCGATGCGCTGGAGATCGCGCGTGCCCAGGCCGGCCTCTTCGGCCAGCTTCAGGGTGCTGTCGCAGCGCTCGAAGGGCGGCGTGCCGCGGTCCGCCATGGGATCGAACCCCATCACCGCCATGGCCACGGCATCGGTGTTGACCGGATTCAGGCCGGCCACCATCACGCCGGGAGCGGCCGGCTTGAGGCCCGCGCCGATCCACGGCCCCTCACCGCCGGTCATGGTTTTAATACCCTCGACGATGGCCAGGTGAATGGGACGCGACGCCACCAGGTCCACTACCACCCGCGGTACGCGCCAGGTTTCCTGCCGCGGCGTGGTGCGATCTTTCTCAGCGGGCGCGCTCTTCGATGGCTGGCGATTGCCCATGTGAATCGACTGGCGGCCGCCTCTGGGCGTGTCCGACGGCTCCTCGATGCCCGAGTCCGTGCCGTAAATGGTGCACGGCGTGATGCCGAAACAGTTCTTCATGGAAAGCGTCACGCCGGCGGTGCCGTGCTCTTTCAACTTGGCGATGCTGACGAAAACGTCGCAATCTTCGTAGGAATGGTTCAAGTCGAAAGCCGGATAGATGTAACCGCCGAAGGGCGGAGCCAGCCGGGAGTACTTTTTCCCCTGGCCCAGGTAATTGGTATTTTCGAACTCCACGTTCGACGCCGCGCTCAAAATGTCGCGCGGCTCCCAATGCGCCTGCAGCAGGCACTCCTCAATGGGGTTGGCGGTGTTCGAAGCGCTTTCCAGGATGCGGATGCGGCGCGCTCCGGCCTTGCCCATCAAGTGGACCGCGGCGGCGATCACGTGCGGATGCGTGTAGTGCGTTTCTTCGACCGGCAGGTTGCCGAGCCGGTTGGTGGGCCCGCCGGTCAGGTTGATCTTCACGGCCACGGTTTTGCCGTTGACCAGCCGTCCCAAGCCGCCCAACTGGTCGAACATCTTTTCCATAACCGGCAACAGTTCCGCCGGATCGTAGGTTTTTGACCGGCCCACGGCCACCGGCAATGCGCGCGCCGCAGCGGCCCGGCCGAGCGACGAGCCTGCCAGATAAGCGCCGGACAATGCCGACGCCGTCTTCCATAACCACTCTCTGCGTGTATGACAATTCTGCATCTTTCCCTCCTTCACTAAACTTGCATTTCCAGTGCCACGTGCATGGGTCTCCTGTTTCTTAAGATCCCGGGCGGATGCGGATGGCTTGTCCGCCGCCGCTGACCATGGTGGTCGTAAGACTTACCGAACGATTCACTTTTCTCTGTTCCAACACCGTGTGGGTCGGGTTACTGGCCGCGTCCGGCGCGTCCGAATAGACTTCCGCGGTGAAGTCGCCGGGCGGCAGGAATTCGAGCGAGATCTCCACTTGCGCCCCGTGGGAACCGGCGATGCTGCCCACATACCATTCCCGGCCATGCCGCCGGGCGATGGTGATATAGTCGCCCACCTTGGCATTGAGCACCCGCGTTTCATCCCAGCTCGCCGGCACCGCGCTCAAGAAGGCCAGCTCCTTCTGTCCCTGGTAGGCCTCCGGGTAATCCGAAACCATCATGAGTGGGCTATCGAAGACCACGAACAGGGCGGTCTGGTGTGCGCGCGTCCCCATCACCATAGGCTGGTCATTGCGCGGGACGAAATCCGCGGCGGTGGCGTTGTGGAAGCCGCCGGGGGTGTAATCCATCGGGCCAGCCAGCATGCGCGTAAAGGCCAGCATGACGTTGTGGTCGGGCGTCACCCGGGCGCTCCATTTGTTGTACTCGAGCCCCAGCACGCCCTCGCGCGTCAGGAGGTTGGGGTAAGTTCGGCTGATGCCGTCGGGCTTGAAGGCGCCGTGAAAATCGACCATCAGATGGTGGTCGGCGGCTTTCTTCGCCACCGTTCGGTAGAAATCCACCATCTGCTGGTCGTCGCGATCCATGAAATCGATCTTCACCCCGGCGATGCCCCATTTCTCGTACAGCGGAAAGACCTGGTCGATCTGGCGGTTCATGTCGGTCCAATGGGCCCATAGCCAGATCTTGACGTTCTTCGACTGCGCGTAGCTGAGCAACTCCGGCATGTCGATATTGGGGTTGGCCTGCGAGAGGTCGCTTCCGGAATCGTAGGGTCCTGGCGTGACCGGGCGGGCCCAGCCGCCATCCAGCATGAAGTATTCGAAGCCGGCTTGCGAGGCGAAATCCACGTAGTGCTTGGCGGTGGCTGTGTTCTTGCCGGGCTGAAAGTTCACGTGCTCGTCATAGGGGCCGGACCACCAGTCCCAGGCGGCCTTGCCGGGCTTGATCCAGGAGGTATCGGCGATCGCCGACGGAGGATTGAGGTTGTCGACAATGTGCGATTCGATCAGCCGCCCCGGCGCGCTCGCGATCATCAGCACGCGCCACGGCGACGGGGCCGGAGTGGCCACGGCCACCGAGAGGTTCGGGTCGTCGATATGGGGGGAGAGACGCGCCTCCAGGGCTTTCGGGTTCCGGTCCGAGTGCGTCAGATACATGCCCGAATAGTTTTCGATATGCGCCTCGGTGATGGCCAGGAACCCGACGCCGGGCAATTCGGTGAGCAGGGGTAGGGCGATGAGCGACTCCGGGTGGATGGCGCTTAACGGAAGGACCTGGTAGTTGTCCTCCCAGGAAGTTCGAAAGTTCCGCAGGATCAGCGGGTAAGTGGTAGCGTCCTTGGCGATTACGAACTGGGTCTTCTCGTTGACGATGCGCAGCTCGGTCACCGCGTCCTGGCGGGGAATCAGGTAGCGGAAGGCCACGCCATCGTCGTAGGCCCGCGCTTCCACCGTGAATTGCCGCGAAGGCTCCGCGGTCTCGCGCAGGTCGATCGAGATGGCGTTCGAGAAGTTGCGTATCGATTTGGATTTCCCCGCCGGGACTTCGTAGGTTTCATCGATTTTGGAGGACCGCGCGGCTTCGATCCGCACGGCGGCGCCCAGGACCGGCTGGCCCTGCAGGTCGAGCCCGAGGTTCGAGCGTTCGATCATGGGCTTGCCGCGATAGGTCACCTCATAGACCAACTGGCCGCCGGTGGGTTGCTCCGCGCGCCCGGCCACGGTTGAGAACGTCGCCTGGATTGCGCCATCCGGGGAAGATACGGTTGCCGGCCCGGTTTGAGCGGACGCCAGACGGGCTGACAGAAGAAGACAGGCACAGAGGGCGGGACAGTTCTTCATGATCACTCTATTCTGACCTAGTTTTGACTTTACATGGGCGGCGACCGCATCCTGCCGGCGGTTTTCAGCCTTCAGCGGCCGGCTATCGGCGATCAGCCACCCGGTCCCAACGGAACGCTGATCGCTGGACGGTTGATCGCTTACACTAACAACTATGAAGTTGCGCGTCTTGCCGGTCTTCCTGGCCTTTCTGGCGATGGGATTCGCCGATGCCGTCGGACCTTTCGTTTCGCTCGCCAAGAACGAATTCCAACTGAGCAACAGCGTGGCGACGCTGATCCCGTTCGTGGGCTTCATCATGTTTGGCCTGCTCTCCGTGCCGGTGGGCGTGTTTCAGGACAAGCGCGGCAAGAAGTTCGTCCTGGTGATGGGACTGTTGGTGACCCTGGCCGGCCTGCTCAACGCCAGCTTCGGGTTGACTTCCTTCGGCCGTTTCCTGGTGACAGTGCTGTTGGTGGGCGCGGGCGCGGCCATCCTGCAGGTGGCCGGAAACCCCATCATGCGCGACGTTTCGGGTGAAGGCAAATATGCGCGCAACCTGTCGCTCGGCCAATTCGTGAAAGCCATCGGGTCGCTTTCGGGGCCGGTCATTCCGGTTGTCGCAGCCCGCTTTTTCGGCGTCAGTTGGGAGGTGATTTTCCCGATTTACGCGGTCGCCATCCTGGTCACTGTTCTGGCGGTCTCCGCCTTGCGGGTGGAACGCGGCCAGGCGGAGCGCAAGGCCGCCACGCTGCGCTCCTGCGTGGCGTTGCTGAAGAACGGTTTTGTCCTGGCCATGGTTGCCGCCATCTTCCTGTATGTCGGCGCGGAGGTCTGCGTAAGCGCGGGAATCCCGCTCTTTCTGAAGGAACGGTTCGATATCGATATCAACAGCGTGGGACTGCTCGGCACCGGACTTTTTTTCACCGCGCTGACTATCGGGCGGCTGTCCGGCGGAGTGATTCTGAACTGGATGTCTCCGCGCAAGTTCTTCCTGGCGACGTGCGCCGTGTCGGTGGCCGGACTGCTGGGCCTCTGGCTGCCCGATCGCACCCTGGCGGTGGCCAGTTTCTTCCTGGTGGGCCTGGGCTTCGCCAACATCTTCCCGCTGGTGTTTTCGCGGGCCGTCGAGAGCCTGCCGGAGCGCACCAACGAGTTGTCCGGCCTGATGGTGACCGCCATTGTCGGCGGAGCCTTCTTGCCTCCCATTATGGGCTTCGTCGCCGACCACAGCACCGTGCAGATCAGCTTCCTGGTGCCGCTGGCAGCGATTCTCTATGTGAGCGTTACGGCCATGCGCAATCTACGCCAGGCATAGCGCGCACCAAGCCACTCCATCCCCCGAAGAGCTGATGGCTGCTACCATGCAAATTCCCGCTACGCTTGCACCAGCCCGGCGCACAGGCCAGAATGGGGTGAGCGTCAAGCCTGCGATATTTTAACGGAGCATCTTACAATGAAACCTCGCATTATAATTCGCACCGCCGTATTTTCGGTGGCCTTGCTGGCCGGAACTGTCTGGCTGGCCCTCGCCGCCGCCACGCCCACGCGGTTCACCGCATTCGACCCCCAGGCCAGGGCGCTGGTCGAGCGCATGACCCTGGAGGAAAAGATCGGCCAGATGACCCAGCCGGACCAGGAAAACGTCCGCGATCTGTCCGATATTGAAAACTACTTCTTCGGAT
>JBEKYE010000207.1:0-8619 GCA_049511275.1 Bryobacteraceae bacterium | reverse complement strand
CGCTGCTGGCGGTGCCGGTGAAGAACGACGTACCGATCAAGGTGGAGATGAGCTGGCATCCGTTGTGAGTGGCAAACGCGCGAATGGCTGGCAGCGCCATCTGGTGTGGCTGACCGGGGTCTGGGTTTGGCCGCTTTGCTGGATGCTGCGATGGATGCTTCGTCCCTCGGTTCTGTTTCCCGACCTGGTCTTGGTGGGGGCCTGTTTACTGGCGCCTGTTCCGGCCCTCCTGCTCTCCCGCCGCCGGCGCAATCACGCGCTCCGCGAGGCGACGAACGCCCGCGAAGCTGTTGAACAACTGAAGCTGCAGTTGGAGACCGTGCGGTACCGGACGGCCAGAATGCGCGAAGAACTGTCGGCCGCCGACCGTCAGGCCCGGTTGTCGCATCAACTCACGCTGCTGGGCCAATTCACGGCCGGCTTCATGCACGAATTCAACAATCCGCTGGCGATCGTGACCAGCCGCATCGAGGTGCTGCTGGAGGAACGGAAGGCGGACGCTGCGCTCTCGAGCGATCTCCAGCAGATGCTGAAGGAGATGCGCTACATGGGAAACATCGCGCGCACACTGCTGCAGGCGTTGCGGCGCGAGCGCGGAGGCGAGGTCTTCGCGCCCTCGGCTCTGCCTGAGGCTTTGCAAGAGGCGCTCGCGGCACTGCTGCCCGCGGCCGATGAGCAAGGGGTTCGAGTGGTGCAGGAAATCGCCGATGTCCCCCGCGTCAACCTGCCCGGACATGTGGTCAGCGAAGTGGTCCGTGGTCTGCTGAGCAACGCGCTGGATGCGCTCAAAGGGCGTGAGGACGCCACCATCTGGATCCGGCTGGAACCGTATCGCACCGCGGGGGCCAAGGTGCTCCTCAGAATCGAAGACAATGGACCAGGTGTTCCCGAGAGTATCCGGGAGCACCTGTTCGAGCCGTTCATTTCCCAAAGTCCGGGGCGGGAGCGGCTGGGGCTGGGACTTTTTCTCGGCGCCAGCCTCCTGGATATGTACGACGGCCGCATGTGGTATGAAGACAGAAGCGGCGGCGGAGCCAGTTTCGTCGTCGAGATACCCCCGGCGCGTTTTACGCGGGGCCAGCCCTACCATTGGTTTGTCGGAGGCAATCCGTCGTGAATCGCATCTTCGTAATTGACGACGAGCCGGCCATGGGCGAGAACATTCAGCGCATGTTGAAGTTTCCCGAGACCACCGTGACGGCCTATGCGGATCCGGTCAAGGGCCTCGCGGATGCGCTCGCCAGGCCCCCCGAGCTGGTGTTGCTGGACATGCGGATGCCCGGCATGTCGGGCGAGGAGGTTTTCGCGCGGCTGCACGAGGCGCATCCGGGCGTGCCGATCGTCTTCCTCACGGCGTTCGGATCGGTGGAAGGTGCGGTGCTGGCCATGCGCAACGGGGCGTTCGATTACCTGCAGAAGCCGTTCAAGCGGGAAGATCTTCTGCTGGTGGTGAAGCGGGCGCTCGCTCACGCGGAGTTGGAGCAGGAGGTCGACCGGCTGAAAGGAAGGCTGGAGGCGCTGGGCGAAAGCGACCATCCCCAGAGCCGCAGCGCCGTCATGGTGGAATTGACGGAAAGAGCGCGGCGGGCGGCGGCAACCGATGCCACCGTAATGATTCTGGGGGAGAGCGGCACGGGCAAGGAGGTGATGGCCCGCTACATTCAAAGCCAGAGCCCGCGCAAGAACAGGCCGTTCGTGCCGGTGGAGTGCAGCGCCCTGCCGGGCTCGCTGATCGAGAGCGAGTTGTTCGGTTACGAGCGCGGAGCGTTCACCGGCGCCGAGCGCACCAAGAAAGGCCTGATCGAATCGGCCGACGGCGGCACGCTGTTCCTGGACGAGATCGGCGATTTGAGCGTGGAACTGCAGACCCGCCTGTTTCGCTTCGTCGAAGAGCGCCAGTTGCGGCGTTTGGGAGGCCTCGAGCCGGTGTCGGTGGATTGCCGGATTCTGTGCGCGACGAACCAGGACCTGGCGGCCAAGATCAAGGCCGGCACATTTCGCGAAGAGCTGTACTACCGGCTGGGAGTGGTCACGGTAAGGCTACCCGCGTTGCGCGAGAGGCCGGAAGACATTCCTCACCTGGCCCGTTTCTTCCTGGAGCGATTTTCCCGGCGCTACGGCAAGAGCCTGTCCGCGACGCCTCGATTCTATGAAGCCCTTCTCGGGCAGCCGTGGCCGGGCAATGTGCGGCAGCTCAAGAACCTCATGGAGAAGCTCACGGCGCTTCACCCCGGCGGTGTTCTGGAGCCGGAAGACATCGCCGACGATTTGCAGCCCAGTGGCGCGGCCTGTCATCTTTCCAGCCTTCCGTGGAAAGAGGCGCGGGAACAGTACCTGGCAAGTTTCGAGCTCTCCTACGCCCAAACGCTGTTGGCCCGTTGCGACGGCAACATCAGCGCCGCGGCGCGCGAGGCCGGTGTGGATCGCAAGACGTTTTACGCGTTATTGAAGCGGGAGAAGGAACCGCAGCCCGGGGAATGAACTCGGGGGCTTGTGCATTTAGCAGAGGGCAGCCGTATGGAATACTGGAGTATATTGAAGAGGACAAGGGGTTACTTGCCGCACAATCTCATAGACCCGGACCCGCAGTGGATCGAGAAGCTTCGTGAGATCTCCGACCGTTGCGCGGCGCGGCCGATGCTCGACGCGCGCTCGGACGATGAGTTGGTAGGCTACGGCGAATTTGGGGCTCCCGCCGACCCTGGTGATTGATACGCGGCCGGCTGGACCCGCTGGAAAGCGGTCCGCACCCTCAAAGGCCGCCCCACAAGGCTGGGGAATAGATTCCACAACCCCGCACCAAATGCGGGGAATCAGCTCCCCACATGGATGCTTGATCGCCTGTAGGTAATTGAGATAAAAGAAGCCCTTGCTTGGGCACTGGCGTGCCTTTCCGGCGGCATGGCTCTACCGCGTAGTAAGTCCTGGCTTCCGGCCGTCGTGCCGGTGATGTTGGTCCTCGTTCTGGCTCCACAGCCGGCGCAGGCGATTCCGGCCTTTGCCCGCAAGTTCGGAGTGAAGTGCTACACCTGCCATACCATTCCGCCAGCTCTGAATAAGACCGGCTATATGTTCAAGCGGCTGGGGTACCGGCTACCGCCCGACGAAATGGATGGGACCAAGGCGGCGCCAAAAGTTTCCGCGTTGGACAAGGACATCAAATTCAACATAACCAATACGCTGGCGGTGATCGGCCAGGGCAGCTTCACGGTGGATAAGACAGCCGGCAGCGGCGCCACTCCCGCCTCCAGTTCCAGCTTCAATCTGGATGAAGCCGCGCTGTTTTCGGCCGGGGCGGTGCCGGACACCGGATTCTCCTACATGACGCACTTCGAACTGTATCAGGGCGGCAACACAAACCTGGAACAGGCCATAATCACCTACACCGGAGGCCGCGCCAACAGCAGTTACTTTTTCAAGGTTGGCGAAATGCACATGCAGGAGGGAGAAGGCACGCGGGCAGCCATGTTCTACAACCTGTTCCCGGATCCCTCTCTCCTGCTGGAGAACACCAGCCCCACCAACTTTTCGCTGGACCAGCACCCGGTGGGGATCAACGTGGGATACACGTGGGCTTCGAACTATTTCAAGCAGGTGTTCGCGGTCTCGGGCAAAGTGACCAACGGGCTGAACGCGGACGGCAGCGAGATTCTGTTCAACTCCACCAAGAACTCCAAGGACTACTGGCTCGATGCCGATTACTGGTTCGGCCCCGATGGCGGCGTCACATTCATGACGTACCGCGGCACAAAGGATCAGGTGCAGAACAGCGGAGCCCCGGATGAGTTCACATACCGCCCCACGATCCGGCGTTACGGCGTCTTCGGCAATTACCTGTTCTTCGACAAGCTGGACATTCTGGGCGGCTATCTGCGGGACGATGACGACTGGCAGGATGAGCCGGGCAATCCGCTCACGCACTTCATTTCGAATGGGTTTCGCGCCGAAGTGGATTACTATATCCAGCGAGGCTTCGCTGTGATGGCCAGGTACGACCGCCTGAAGCAGACCATCGCAAACGGGCCGGCGAACTATTCGGAGGCCTGGAACGTCGGCAGCGAGAGAGCGCTCACGGCGCTCGGCAACGTGGTGTTGCGCGCCACTTACGGGAACGAGCGCGATCAGGACCCGACTACGGGCCTGGTGATTACGGACAAGCATTTCAATATCGATTTGCGGTTGATGTGGTAAAGGAGTGACAAATATGAAAAAACTAATCCGGAGAGTGATGATGCTGGCGCCCCTGGTACTGGCGGCGCAGACCAGCAACGTGGTGCTTCCGCAGGATAAGGGGCCGGACAAGATCGATGTGGGCGCCTATCCGGCTCCCCAGCAGGCGGCCTATAAAGTATTCAGCAGCAAATGCTCGAAGTGCCACACCATCGCGCGGCCCATCAACACCATGATGAAGCGCGACGAATGGGAGCGCTACGTCAAACGCATGATGCACAAACCGAACTCCGGCATCAGCGACGCCCAGGGAAAACAGATCTTCGATTTCCTGGTTTTCGACGAGACCGAGCGAAAAGACAAGAACCCGAAGGCCTTTTTCCCGTTCTTGAGCGATGAAGAAATCGAGAAGCTGAAAAAGCAGTAACACGAGGCCGCCATGCGCTATAGCGTAACGGTCCCGGACCAGGAGTACTTCAACCGGAACATTCCGTGCCGTATGGCCTGCCCCATCCACACGGAGTGCGGGCGGTACGTGCAGGCCATCGGGATGTCGCAGGATGAAGAGGCTTATCTTCTGGCCCGCGCCCCGAATCCGTTTGCATACGTGTTGGGGCGCATCTGTGCGCACCCGTGTGAAGATGCCTGCCGGCGCGGCAAGATCGACGAGCCCCTGGCCATCTGCGCGCTCAAACGATATGCCACCGAGCGGCACAACCTGGGCGCCGGACATGATCCGGCGCGCAAGCGGCTGTCGCCCGCACCGAAGCGCGGAATGAGCGTTGCCATTGTGGGGGCGGGTGTGTGTGGCCTCACCTGCGCTCACGACCTGGCGCTGTTGGGGTACTCGGTGGAAGTCTTCGAGTCGGCGCCGGTCCCCGGGGGAATGCTCTACCTGGGCATTCCCCACTTCCGGCTTCCCCGGGAAATCATCAAGATGGAAGTCGACAACATCCTGGCCATGGGGGTGACGCTGCACACGCGGGTGACGGTGGGGCGCGACATTTCGTTTTCCGAATTGCGCTCCCGGTTCGACGCGGTGCTGCTGGCGACAGGCCTCAACAAGGGCCGCGAACTGAACATTCCGGGCGCGCACCTGGCGGGCGTTTACAACGGCATCGATTTCCTGATCAACGTCAACCTGGGTTACGAGATCGAACTGGGAAAGCGGGTGGCAGTGGTGGGCGGCGGCAACGTGGCCATCGACGTGGCGCGCGCCGCGGTGCGGCTGGTGCACGAGTCGTGGGATTCGGGCGCCTCCGAATCCGGCGCGGAGAGCCTGCAGCCGGCCTTGGATGCGGCGCGCATGGCGCTGCGGTCGGGCGCCGAACAGGTATGCCTGGTGAGCCTGGAATCGCGCCAGCAGATGCCCGCCTGGCAGAGTGAAGTCCACGAAGCCGAGCACGAAGGTATCGCGGTGGACAACGGGTGGGGGCCGAAGGAGATCGTCGGCGCGGACGGCCTGGTGACGGGGCTCAAGGTGCGCGCCTGCGTTTCGGTCTTCGACGAAAACGGCCGTTTCAACCCGGCCTTCAGCGACCAAGAGAAGGTGATCCCGTGCGACACCGTGGTGCTCGCCATCGGACAACAGGCGGACTTGTCCTTCCTGGGCGGCGACAAAGAGGTGCAGGTGACGCCGCGCGGAATTCTCAAAATCGACGAGAACCTGATGACGACGGCTCCGGGTGTCTTCGCCGGCGGCGACGTGGCGTTTGGACCGCGCGTGCTGGTGGAAGCCGTGGCCAACGGGCATCGCGCGGCCCGGTCGATCCACGTCCACTTCCACGGGAAAAGCACGCAGACCGTGTTGAGCCGCTTTCGCATCTTCAACAACTGGGAGATGCCGCGCGGCTTCCTGGGAATTCCGCGGCAGACCATGCCGGTGCTGCCGGCCAACCGCCGCATCGGGATCGCCGAGGTGGAACTGGGATTCGATGAGGCGCAGGGACGGGCGGAAGGGCTGCGCTGCCTGAAGTGCCAGGTCAACACGATTTTCGACGGCTCGAAGTGCATCCTGTGTGCCGGATGCGTGGATGTCTGCCCGGAAAACTGCCTGCGACTGGTGGACCTGACCCAAGTGCAGGGCGATGAGAGGTACGACGCCTTGATCCGAAGCCGCTACGGCATGTCCGCCGCGGAACTTCCCGCGGGCCAGGCGGGCGCCATCATTAAGAACGAAGAGAAATGCATTCGCTGCGCGCTCTGCGCCCAGCGGTGCCCCACCCAGGCCATCACCATGGAGGCCCTGGAGCAGCAGGAGCGGGAGGTATTCGAGTGAGGGCGCGGAGAATTTCGAGGAAGAATATTCAACGCGGAGACGCTGAGGCGCGGAGAATGGAGAGAATTTTGGCGGCCTTGGCAAGGATTCAAGCGATGAGCCCTACGGAGAGAAACGCATGAAGCGACGGTCCTTTGTGAGTTGGGGCACGGCCGGGCTGGTCGCCCTGTGCTCCGCCATCGGCGTGAGCCTGGGAGCGGTGGTGAGGTTCCTGACGCCGAGCGTGTTTTACGAGCCGCCGCAGACGTTTAAGATCGGCAACCCGGCGGATTTTTCTTATGGCCCTCCCACCTTCCTGGCGGACGAGAAAATCTTCGTGTTCCGCAACCCCGAGAAAGGTTTCGCGGTGGCCAGCGCCGTCTGCACCCACCTCGGCTGCACGGTTGGGTATTTCCAGAGCGATGAGCGCTTCCATTGCCCGTGCCACGGCAGCGTGTTCAACGCCGATGGCACAGTGCAACATGGCCCCGCGCCGAGGCCG
Source organism: Bryobacteraceae bacterium (assembly GCA_049511275.1). Lineage (GTDB taxonomy): Bacteria > Acidobacteriota > Terriglobia > Bryobacterales > Bryobacteraceae > PALSA-129. Next base: position 1,690 of record JBEKYE010000207.1, on the reverse strand, counting down.
CTCGAGTGGTTCGAAGTGACTCTGGCCCGCGATGGACAACTAAGAGTGGATAAGGACCACACCGTCCCCGCAAGTTATCGCCTTATGGTGTCAGCATGAATCCGTTACGAGAGGCCTGGCAGTCCATCGTTCGGCGGGACCCGCTGTCCACCGACAAGGGGAAGTCCGAACTGGTCTTCCTCAACGTGTGGCTGCACATTCACCCCGCCAAAGTGAAGAAAGAGAATCTCAAGGTGAAGCACACCTTCTACCTGGGGTTCATCACCTTCTTCCTCTTCCTGGTCCTGGTTACCACGGGCGTCGCGCTGATGTTCTACTACCGGCCCAATCCGCCTCAGTCATACCAGGACATGAAGGACCTCCAGTTTGTGGTTTATCTGGGAAGCTTTCTGCGCAACATGCACCGCTGGGCGGCCCATGGCATGGTGATTTGCGTCTTCCTGCACATGTGCCGGGTCTTTTACACGGGGTCTTACAAGCGGCCGCGCCAGTTCAACTGGGTGATTGGGGTGGTGCTGTTCCTGCTCACTTTGGGACTCTCGTTCACGGGCTATCTTCTGCCGTGGGACCAGCTCGCCTTCTGGGCTATCACGGTCGGCACAAACATCGGCAGTTACGCTCCGTTGGTGGGCGCGCGCATTCGCGAGTTGCTGCTGGGAGGCCACACGGTGGGTGAGTCGGCGTTGCTGCGCTTCTACGTGCTGCATGTAGCGGTGTTGCCCGCGCTCATGACGCTGCTGACCATGGTGCACTTCTGGCGGGTCCGCAAGGATGGAGGGCTCTCGCGCCCGGTCTGGAAGTTAAAGGACGAGAAATCCGCGCAGTTAGTCACCATTGGAGCGCCCGACACCAGTGCTCCACTGGCGGCGGTTCCGGCTTCGAAGGACAAGACCTATGGCCTCATGGAGGTGGTGACCGGCAAACCCATCTTCGAGACCGTGAGCATGGAGGAGGAGGAAGACACGGTCTTTTCCTATCCGTATGCCTTTTTCCGCGAGGGCATCGCTTTGCTGGTAACGGTTGCTACCGTGATGGCGGTTTCGCTCTTCTGGAAGGCGCCGCTGGAGGAGTTAGCCAATCCGGCCAAGACGCCTAACCCGGCGAAAGCTCCGTGGTACTTCCTTGGTCTCCAGGAACTGGTCAGCCACTCGGCGTTGCTGGGCGGCGTGATCGTGCCTACGCTGGCCGTGCTGGCGTTGATAGTCATTCCCTACGTCGATTCGAATCCCAGCCGGCGGCCGGCCGATCGGAAGTGGGCCATCCGGGCGTTTACCCTCTTCGTGGTGGTCAATGTAGTCCTGATCATCGTGGGAACGTTTTTCCGCGGCCCGGGTTGGGCGCTGGTGCCGCCATGGGTCCACATTGCGGGGGCCGAGTAAATGGAACGGAGACTACCGCAGTTCTTCTTCGCGTTGAGCATGATCGTGCTGGCCCTGATGCTGGGGGCCATCTGGCAGGCCGGCTCCCCCGCGTGGAAAACCTACCAGCAGGAGTTCCACCGGCTGGAAGCGGTGGGAGAACCGAACGCCGCGGCCAAGAGCGACGTGGTGAACGCAGCCCTGGTGATCCGGCAGGACCTGCTGCCCGGGTTGCAGCGCGTCGACCGCTGCACCACCTGCCACCTGGGCGTGGAAGACCCGACCATGAAGAATGCGCCGCAGCCCTTCGCCTTTCACGCCAACCTGGCGCC
>JBEKYE010000206.1:0-8656 GCA_049511275.1 Bryobacteraceae bacterium | reverse complement strand
GACGATCCAGCGGGCCACGGGGCGCCGCAGCAGCGGGGCGGCGGCGATACCACAGGCCACCGCGAGTCCGACATAGATGGGGAGAACGTGACGGGTGCCGATGTTGATGCGGCTGGCGAAGCCGCAGAGCAGGATGGCGAGGGAGAAGAGCATGGGCCGGGCGAGGTTGCGGCGGAAGCAAAGCGGCAGGAGGAGCAGCATCGCGAGCGGCGTCTTCAAGGCCAGCGCGGCGGGGTAGTAATACCAGAAGCCGGCGCTGCTGCGGGCGCCGAACAGGTAGGAGGCGTGTCCGGCGGCGTTGTGCGCCCAAAGCGTCCGGAGGCCGGTGAAGAATCGCGGCGCCGGCAAGCGCAGGTGGAGATAGTCGACACGCGCAAATGAGAAGCCGTAGCCGGCCCAGACCACCGCCAGGGCAATCGCGATGGCGGCGGCGAGCCTGTATGACGATGCGGCGCCCGCACTCGTGCGTGCCGCGTCGGCACTCATGCCGACGCCTGGTCCCAACAGGCTCTCCGTCCCCCGCCGGCGTGTCGAGACGAGTCTCGACACGGCACGCATGAGTGCGTGCGCCACTTCGTAGAGTCTGTGATGGTGTATCAGCAGCAGGGCGGCGGCAAGGAAAAGGATGGCGGAGAATTTCGAAAGCGCGGCGAGGCCCAGGCAAACGCCGAACAGGATGGTGCGTTTGCGATCGGGAACATCCGCCCAAAGCAGCGACGCGAAGGCGGCGGCGCCGGTAAAAGCCACGGCCGCCATGTCGGTCGAGATCAGGCCGGAATGCGCCAGCACGGGCGGCAGCGTAGTGAATAGCAGGGTCGACAAGAGCGCGGCGTGCGGGCCGGCAGCGCGCAGGGCCCATAGGAACACCACGGCCGAAGCGATCCAGAAAAACGGCAGGATCCCGGCGCGGCCCAGGGCCAGCGTGCGGTCGTAGTGGCTGTCACGGCCCAGGATGCGGTAGCCCTCGTAGTAGGAATCGGGGCCGGGGTGAAAGCGCTCGCCCGAAAAGAAGGGGCCGAGCGCGCCAAAAACGCGGGCCAGCGGCGGGTGCTGGTCCTCATAGAGATACCTCCCGGTGGAAAGATACTCCATGCCGGCGGCCAGGTGGTCGGGTTCGTCGATGGTGTGGTTGAAGACGGTATAGGTGGAAACGATGCGGGCCGAGCCGATGAGGACCAGGAGTATGGCGAGAAGCACGGTACGGCTGGTTTGCGAGCAGAGTTGCAAGATGACAGCATAGCTCACGCCAAGTAGCCCAGCGCGCATGGAGTGCGGTTATAATAAGGGGCTGTCATAGTCTTCGGTGCCCCCTGGATGACGCGCTCTTTTCGAGTAAATGTTCCCGCCACATCACTCGCGCTGTTGATTTCGGACATCCTGCTGGCTACCTCCGCTTTCGTCCTGGCCACTTATCTTACGCTGGACGCCGATCCTTATACCTATCTTCTCTACGATGGCGGCCTGGTTCACCTCATTCCGGTCCTGCTCAGCATCCTGATCGGCATGCACTTCTGCGATCTCTATTCGCAGGTCCATGTGCGCTCGAACATCCTGCTGTTGCAGCAGCTCTGCCTGGTGATGGGCGTGGCATTCCTCACGCAGGGTTTCCTCAGCTATCTCAGTCCCACGCAGCGCGTTTCCATTCACGTGATGGCCATCGGGAGCGCTCTGGCTATGGCCGGCCTGTTCCTGTGGCGGATCGCCTTCAGCGCCTTCGCGCTCCAGGTGATGGGGCGCGATACGCTGCTGCTGGTGGGCGGCAGCCCGCTGCTCGAAGATATTGCCCGGCACATTGAAGAACACCCCGAGCTGGCTCTCCAAGTGACCGGCTATGTGGCCGACGGCCCCGAGATCGGCACTCCCCTTCCGGGCGGCAAGGTCCTGGGCCCAATCCGTTCACTAACCGAAGTGGTTCAGGCAACCCGCCCCAACCGCCTGGTGATCGGCATGACCGAGCGGCGGCAGCGCATGCCCGTGACGGAACTCCTGGATCTGCGTTTTGCGGGCCACATCATCGAGGAGGCCGCCACCACCTTCGAACACGTGTGCGGCCGCGTCTGCATCCGCGAACTGCGTCCTTCGCAACTGATTTATTCCGGCGAGCTGGGCCCCCGCATGCGGATCCTGTTCTTGCAGACCGTCTCCAACCGGCTGCTCTCCGCCCTAGGCCTGATAGTGGCCTCACCCATCATGCTCCTCACGGCTCTCGCCGTGAGGCTTTCGTCGTCCGGCCCGATTCTATATCGCCAGGTGCGCGTGGGACTCGACGGCGAACTCTTCACGCTTTACAAGTTCCGGTCGATGCGGGCCGATGCGGAAGCGCAAACCGGCGCCGTGTGGGCGTCCAAAGACGATCCCCGGATCACCAAAATCGGGAAGATCATCCGCAAACTCCGCTTCGATGAGTTACCCCAACTGGTGAACGGCCTGATCGGCAACATGTCGATCGTCGGACCGCGCCCGGAGCGGCCCGAATTTGTGCGTTCCCTTTCCGAAAAAATCCCGTACTACCGCGAGCGCCATTGCGTCCGTCCGGGCATCACCGGCTGGGCTCAGATCAACTATAAATACGGGGATACGCTCGAAGACACCATCACGAAGCTCGAATACGACCTCTACTACATCAAGAATATGTCCTTCCGTCTGGACACGTACATCGTCTTCCACACGGTCAAGGCCATGCTGCTCTCGCGCGGCGCGCAGTAGTCGTGGTACTCGGTAGCCCGTTCCCGGGACCCGGCAGCTTGACACGCCCCGCGCCGCCGCGTCAGACTTTGAGTTGCTGCTTATTCTAACGGAGGAACTCGATTGAATCCGGCTCGCGCACTGTTTGCATTGGTTTTGGTCCTGCCAGCCTTCGGCCAGTACGCCGGTCCCGCCATTCTCTCGCGCGGCGACGCCCCCGCCGCCATGGCAGCGCCCCAAATCACGTTCCAGCCCTTCCTGTCGGTCGGCGGCTCTTATACCACGGGCCTTTCCGGAGTCACCGTCAATACGCAGGGTAACCTCGCCAACGTCAGTGCTTATGGAGTCACGGTCGCAGGCGGCATTAGCGGGTCGCATAGCTGGCGGCATACCCATATCGGCCTCGACTATCACGCCAGCTACGCTATCTATCCCAACGCCTCCACCTACAACTCGTTCAGCCAGGCGCTGAGTTTCGGTCTCTCTCAACAGGTCACCCGCCACATCAAGTTCAGCCTCCGGGAAGCCCTCGGCTGGTTCTCATTCAGCAATCCGAACGTGGGGCTCAGCCAAACCGTGCCCTTCGATCCCTCGCAAAGCGCCATCCCCGCCAGCGACTTCTATTACACCCGCACGATTTATTCCACGACCCAGGCCGACCTGGTCGTTCAAAAATCCACGCGTCTCTCCTTCAATCTGGGGGGCGGGCTCTTCATCAATCGCTACGCCTCCACGGCGCTGTACGGAGTGACCGGCGAAGACGCCACGGGGGATTTCCAATACCGGCTCTCGCGGCGCGCCACGATTGGGGCCAACTATAGCTTTACCCACTACGCCTTCACCGGCATCCTCTCCTCGAGCGACATTCACGGCGCCTCCCTCACCTACGCGCTACGCATCTCCCGCACTTTGGAGTTTTCCGGTTACGGCGGATTCATGCGCGCCGAAACCAAGTTCATCCAAAGCGTGCCGGTCGATCCCAATGTGTCCGCCCTGCTCGGTTTCACCAACACCACCGCGCTGGCTTATCGCCTCAACTGGGTCCCCAATTTTTCCGGACGCCTGTCCAAGACCTTTTCCCGCGGGGTGGCCTATGTCGCCGGTGGAGAGACCATTACGCCCGGCAACGGTATTTTTCTCACGTCCCGCGCCGCCTCGGTGGTCGGCGGATACGGATACACCGGCCTAAGGCACTGGAGCCTGGGGGTAGCCTTCACGTACGCCACCGCCCTTTCCATCGGCAACGTGAATGGCGGCTATGGCAACATCTCCGGCTCTTTCAGCATGAGCCGCTCGCTCGGCCACGCCCTCAGCTTTGTCACCAGCTACAGCGCCAACCAATACCGCAGCCCCAACTTCACCCTCTACAACCGCTTGATCTACACCGGGTCGGTCGGCATCGGCTGGTCCCCGGGCGACATCCCCTTGCGCATCTGGTAGCCCCCGGCGGACGCGCAGAACGTCCGCTTTCTCACGCACCGGTACCGCACCAGGGTCCACAGGGCCTGGACGCCGTCCCTGGCGCGGATTTTTTTGCCTTCCGCGATGCCCCGCGGATTGTATGAAATGGGCACCTCGTGGATGCGGCAGCCCAAGCGCCGCAGTTTGGCCGTGACTTCCGGGCAGAACTCGAAGCGCACGCACTCCAGCCGGACCAGCCGCACCACGCTGGCGCGAAATGCCTTATAGGCGGTTGCCTCATCCGTGATGGCGGCGCGGTAGAGGAGGTTGGCCGCCAGTGTCAGAATCCGGTTGGCCAGCCGGTTCCGCCACTTCATCCCCGCCCAATTCCGCGACCCGTACACCACGTCGGCGCGTCCTTCCACAATCGGCTGGAGCAGCAGCAGGTAGTCGTTGGGATCGTATTCCAGGTCTCCATCCTGCACCAACACGATGTCGCCGGTGGCTTTGGCCAGGCCGGTGCGCAGGGCCGCACCCTTGCCGCGGTTGGCTTCCGCATGATGGACCACCAGCAGCCGCGAGCCGCCATATTGCTCCAGCAGTGCCGCGGTGCCGTCGGTGGACCCGTCGTTCACCACGATGATCTCCTTCTCGCAGCCCGCCGGCAGTTCCGCGCGGATCACCCGCTCCAGCACTTGCGGCAGCGTGGGGAATTCGTTGTACACCGGGATGAGGATGGAAACCCGCAAACAGCCTTCCCTGTCCGCCATTCTACTTCCTCAGCACGGCCAGCAGCGACTGCCCGAAGGGCGGCGGCACGGTGGCCTCCAGGCGCTCCAGCAGCGGCGCCAGCAACCGGTCGAACACCGCAATCTGCCGGTCCGATTGCGCCTCGCGTTTCCAGACGTGCGCATTCATCCACCAGCCCGCCAGGCCAATCGAGTTCAGGTAGTGCGCCTTGCGCACCTGGAGCCCGGCCCGTTCGGCCAGGCGCGCAATCGCGCCGCGGCGGTACCGCCGGTAGTGTCCCAGGTTCCGGTCGATTGGCCCGTACAACGCCTCAAACGCCGGAACCAGCAGCACGATCACTCCACCGGGCGTCAGGATCGACGCCATGGCGCCGAGCGCTTCAGCATCGTCCTCAATATGTTCCAGCACGTTCACGCACAGGCACGAATCCGGCCGGAACTCCGCCAGATCGCGAAACTCCGGCCGGGCCGTGTCGCACACCAGGGTTTGCAGGTTTTCGCGCGGCCCGTAGCGCTCCCGCAGCCGCTCCACGCAGGCCGCTTCCGGGTCCAGCGCGACAACCAGCTCGCGATCCAGCAGCAGGCCGGTGAAGTTGCCGATGCCGCACCCCACCTCGACCACACGCCGCCCGGCTTCCCGCAACACCAGCCGGCTCTGCCAGGCAAAGTAGTTCCTGGCCCGCGTCATCTGGCGCTGGTCTTCGAGAGTAAAGGCCGTGGATGGCTGCGGCACTTTGCGCCGCGGTGGGGATTTCACCTAACCGCAGTTTCCCACGGCGGCTGGGCCAGGGACCAGTGGCACCGGGACGCCGGCGAGGCGATTATGCGGAACGCGGGGGCGAGATCCTGGGCCGTCCTGATATCGGGCACCGGGAGCCGCATGGCAACAGCCTTCCAGAGAACAGGCCGTCTCGCCTTGCCGGACGCGGATCTTCCACACGTCACCCCGCCTCAATACGGCCGCTTCCCCTGCCAGTTCCCCGGCGGATCGTATTCGCACACCCACACCTCGCGCCCGCCGCCTCGCGCCACCGCGCATCCCACCTCTTTGGTGTCGCCCCAAACAATCTGCGTGTAGTGCCCGCACACGCCGCTACATTTATTAGAGCCGTAGTCGTAATTGCGGGCTTCCGCCGCCCACCCATCCACCACCTGCCCCGGCGACGCGCCCGCACCAGTCACATCGAACAGATTCTCCCCATACTTCGAGTTCGGCCGATGGACAAACTCCCTGCGCGCCAGCAGCGTATCAGCCCAATTCCGCGCCACGGCCGCCAGCCGCTCGGACCACGCCAGCGGCGCAATTTTCAGGCGAGTCCGCACCGCGTTGTGTGCCGCCAGCATCTCCCGGGAAAGAGAAGATGGCGCGGCGTCCGTTTGCCTCGCATCGAAGTGCTGCCATTGCGCACCGCCCTTTCCCGCAAGAAGAATCAAAAGGCACACCACATGTCGCATACTTCCCATTAGACGCCCGCGCCGCACTTATCTTCAAAACCTCCAGTGATTAATGGCACCAACCGGGATGGACACCCTCGGACAATCGGCCTATACTTGGGTCGTTGACAGGTAACGGATATGATGGTCTTAAACCCGCGATACTGCTTGCTCCTGGCTGCTGTCGCGTGCATTACGGGATGCGGCAAGCAAGAGCGGATTGAAGCGGTTCAATTTGCCAAGGTGCTCACGGAACAAAAGCCTAACTTCACCAGCGCGAGCACTGTCGAAAAGGAGTTCGTGAGCAACGCTCGTGCCTGGTGCGGCGACGTCACGGCAAACGGGGCAGGCCGCGGAGCCACATTGGATCAAAACGCCACCGTGGCTACGGAACTGGGGAAAACCGCAGTGGCGATCAGCGCTCAATTGAGTCAGTTGCGCCACGCAATTGACGGCCAGCCCCTCAAAGAGGAGTATCCACGCCAGGTCCGCGACGAATTGACTACCCAAATGACCAAGCGGCAGCGGCTGCTGCAGGACATGCGTGCGTTGTTGGAGCAGACCGCCCCCCAGTTTCTGGATTACAAGCACACTAAGGGCTACGTGGGAGACACGTACCCGGACGGCATTGACAAGCTGAATGCACTGCTCGGCGCCTACAAGCCACCGGACGACGCACTCGGCGCCGCGCTAGCGGCCTTGCAAGCGAAATATCATCTCAGCGACAGCGAGCTCTGAAGAAGGCCCCCACGGGACCTCTCGAAGCCCCCGAGAATGTTCCCCGCGGACGAGAAGCCGAACCTTGCCAGCGGATTGCGAATGGAAACCGCCTTGTCGTACACTCGACCGACTGGTCCGCCATCGTCGGCCCAATGGAAGCAAAGCCCACGGCCCCAATCGGGCGGGGCCTGGCGGGAACCACATCTACGGTTAGGGGTTGCACGTCAACTTCACCCGTCCGCCCAGCTTCCGGACGGCGCGTCGTACGCCCCCATGCTCCCGCAAGACTCGGGGGCATCAAGTTTCAGACGCTCGAAGCCGTGCCCAGCGGAGAGAACGCCACATTTGCACTGTGACAATCAGATACCAGAGGCCGACGGCAGGCCCCAGATCCACTAAGCCGGCACTCGCGGGCGGAGTCGGAAAGGTGTAGAAGTTCAGAACCAGCAGAGCTACAGCAATGGCTAGCCCTGAAAGTGCAAAGACTCGCCCAAAGCAGGGGTGTCTGAGCATGGCGAGCGCGAAGCAAATGGTCCCGAGACCGATGTAAGCGTCCCAGGCCACATCCAGACCGAGCCAAATGGCGCGAACCTGGCCCGACACTTTCTCGCCACCAGCCGAATAATGAACTGCCATTTGGACCAGAGCCATAGCGGAAAACAGCGCTCCAGCCAATGCATTCAAAAGCCAGGCCAAGGCACTCGACAGCAGCGGTGCCTTCAAATCGAGCAGTTTTCGCAGACCGAAACTCGCCACACCGAGTGCAGGACCGAAACAGGCTGCGAGCGTAGTTGTTGCCAGCTTTGGGAGAGGCACAAAGACAAGCACCGGGTACGCTAGGCAGGTGAACAGTCCCGCGACGATTCCAGTTTGCACGGCTATGAGGCTCGTCGTCCCTGCTGGGGCCTCGGCGGAATCCAGCATATGGTCTCCCACTCCCGCGTGATGGTCAGGACTGTCAACCCGGCGGGCGCTCAATACCAGGAAGCGGCTGAAAGATCATAGTAGCAATTGTGGAGGTACCCCGACACCAGCCCATCTCATATGAATTGGAAGGCGATCAGCTATCGCTCAACGCCACTTGTGACGGAGTAGCGGCTCTGATCGGTTGGTCGGCCAACCGGGAAGCAATTCCACGGGAGCGGGTAGTCGCCGACTCGTCGAAGTGCCGCCGCAATCTGGCCACCGCTGGATTCCGCCGCGTGTGGTCGCACCGACGCTTACCTACAGGGGTGCGGGGGAGTGCCCGCAGGATTGGGGCCGTGAAACAGGCATTTCGGAATCTGGGGTCCAGCGGCAGCCAACTCGGTCCGGAGGCCAACGCCGCTCGTCCACGCCCGCTCGAACGCCCTCAATTCACGGCATGCAGCCTCACTCGCTCCCTCGCCTGCGGTGGCAAGGAGCGCGGGCCGAATGGGTCGGCGGCATGGCGCGCGCGGCGGCCGGCGGCGCGCATCTTTCCCAGTTCGGGTTCACCTGCAAAGAGGTTTTTCAAGCCGTATAACGCCATGTCCAGCCGGTCGTTCATTCCCAGTTTGCGGAACAGCTTATAAAGGTAGACCTTCACGGTGCCTTCGGTGATTCCCAGCGAGAAGGCGATCTCCTTATTCTTAAAGCCCTGCGACACCAGCCCATCTCATATGAATTGGAAGGCGATCAGCTATCGC
>JBEKYE010000205.1:0-8658 GCA_049511275.1 Bryobacteraceae bacterium | reverse complement strand
CGGCGCCACCAGCGCGTCCACCTGCGCAAAGAGTTTGGAGAATTCTTCCTGAATGACGCGCCGCACCCGCATGGCCTTCAAGTAATCCCTGGCCGGAACTTCCAGCGCCGCTTTCAGTCCGGCAATCTGCGCCGCATCCGCCAGCTCATCCACTTTTCCACTGGCGATCAGCGGCTCGAAGATGGAGGCTTGCTCCGCCGCCAGGATGGTGGATAGCACCGGACCGTACGGAAACGGCGGCAGCTTTGCCTCCACCAGTTGCACGCCGGTCTCCTTCAGCGCCTGGAAAGCGGCCTGGAACGCGGCCCGCGCCGGCGCTTCCGCGCGCGCATCGAAATCCACGGCGGCGTAGCCGATCTTCAATTCCTTCAGCGGCCGCGCATACTGCGGCGTGTAGTAAAAGCTTTTGCCCGCCGACCCGGGGTCCTTCGAGTCGCCGCCGGCAATCGCGTGCAAAATGTTGCCGCAGTCCTCGGCCGTGCGCGCAAACGGGCCCAGCTTGTCCAGCGTCCAGGAAAGCGCCATGGCGCCGTGCCGGCTCACCAGTCCATAGGTCGGACGCAGCGCCGTGACGCCGCAATAAGACGCCGGCGTCACCATCGACCCCGAAGTTTCCGACCCGATGGCGAACGCCACCAGGCCAGCCGCTACCGCCGCCGCCGGTCCGCTGGAAGATCCGCCCGACCACCGGGTGCGGTCCCAAGGGTTCAATCCAGGACCCGTCAACGAGGCCGAGGGGAGCCGGTACCCGCCGCCGCCCGCCAGTTCCACCATGGCCAGCTTGCCGGTCAACACCGCGCCGGCATCGCTCAGTTTTTCGATCACCGTGGCGTTGTAGTCGAACATCTGGCCGGCATACGGCCTGGCCCCCCAGGTGGTCGGCTGGCCTTTGAAACTCAGCAGGTCTTGGACTCCGTACGGAATCCCCTGCAGCGGCCCGCGGGTGCGCCCGCGTTTCAGGTCGCTATCCACCTGCTTGGCCTGACGGTGGGCTTCCTGCTGCAACGGAAGCGCCAGCGCGTTGTACCGCGGTCCGAGTTGCGCCAGGCGGTCCGCAAACGCGCGCACCAGATCTCCCGCCGAGAATTCCCTGGCGGCCAGCCGCTGATTGAGCTCGGGCAGGGCCGCGAAGAAGAGCTCGCTCGCGATGGTAGCCATACAGCGCCTCAGGCCTTGAACTGAAAGGCCGGTTCGGTAGCCATGGGAACCGGTTGCTGCGCCAGCGTTTCGCCGTTGGCCTTGATGCGGCCGCGGGCGGCCTGTAATTCGTCCGCCGGGTTGGCGGGAGTCTGTGGGGTTTGCGCCATGGCGGTTGCCGAAACCACGACCGCTGCCAGTTGGCGCCGCGTCAGTTTCATAAGGATCAGCTTAGTACAATATTTCCTAAATACGGTATCGTGTCCGGCAGGCAACCGCTCCCTTACGGTCGCGGCTCGCATCGGGGGAAATCCGGCTACTTCTGTTCCAGCGCTTCCATGGCGGCCTTCTGCATCACCGCGCGCGGCGCGGAATCGCCCGTCCAGATTTCGAACTGCTGCACGGCCTGCTCGATAAACATATCGATGCCCGGCACCACCGTTCGGCCCTGCTCCCGCGCCCGCTTCACCAGCGCCGTCTCCACCGGGTTGTAGACCATGTCGAATACCACGTCGCCGGGAATATTGCCGTTGAAGAAGCACTCGTCCACGTGCGGGTACATCCCCAGCGGCGTGGCGTGCACCACGGCATCGAAGTGGCGCGAATCGAGTTGCTCGCGCACCAGGGCTTCGGCGCCGCAGACTTTGGCGAGCGCGCGCACACGGTCGATGTTGCGCCCCACCAGCGAGATCCTGGCCCCGGCGTCGGAAAGAGCGTAGGCCGCGCCGCGCGCCGCGCCGCCGTTGCCCACAATCAGCACGCTCGATTTCTGCAGCCGCAGCAGCCGGCCCAGCGGCGCCGTCACGCCCGCCACGTCGGTATTGGTGCCGCGCCATTTTCCGGCCTTGCGCCACACGGTGTTGACCGCGCCAATCCGCCGCGCCAGCGGGTCCACGGCATCGAGGTACCGGATGATCTTCTGCTTGTGCGGAATGGTTACGCTGAAGCCCGCCAGCGGCAGTTTGGCCGCCAGAGAAAAGAAATCCCGCAAGTAAACCGGCGCCACCAGAAAAGGCAGGTAGACCGCGTCCACGCGCCGCGCCTGGAACGCACGGTTGTGCACCGCCGGCGAAATGGAATGGCGGATCGGGTCCGCGATCACCCCGTAGATCCTGGCCGATTTCCCCAGCTTCTCCACCCGATAGTGATGCCGCAGATGCCGCGCGCTCACTTGTCCGGCCGCGGTTCCCTCGGCGAACATGGGCGCCGCGTAAGTGAACAGGCCGCCGAAAACCGGCGACAAGACCCGCGTCGGAAATCCCAGCTCGCCCATGGCCAGCACCGCCAGACGGTGCCTGGGCATGGCTTTGGCCGCCGCCAGCACGCGCAGATTGTCGGAAGGCTTGCGCGCCGTCGTCACCATTTTATAGGCGTCCGCCGGCACTCTCATCATGCGGTTGATCACCGTGTCCATGGGCGGCGTGGCTTCGTAATTGTGATACGAAACAATCACCTGCACGCGCCCGCGGAACGCAGTGAGCCGCTCCTGCGCCACCTCCGCGGTCTCGATCTCGACATCGATGGCGTGCGCCCCGGCCTTCACGGCCGCGTCCAGAACGGCAAGCTGCTCTTCGATGCTGCCGTTGTAACGCCCGTGATTCTGGTGGCGCCGGCAGGTGGCCAGAATGATGCACTCGGGGAACTGCTCCAGGAATCCGCGGATCGCTTCGGCGCCCTTGGCCGGCCGGTCCAGGAAGTCCAGCCGGAATTCCAAGAAGATTTCGCCCGCCTCAGCTTCGTGCCGGGCGTGGCTCAACAGTGTTGGAACATCTGGCAGGCCCAACGCGATGCATATGCGCGGGAGCAACCTCGTCTGCGCCATTTTGGTAAAGGAACATTCAGAATACCATAGGCGGCCGGCCGGCTTATTCAGGCGGGCCCGGGCCGCACGGGCCTTGTAACTCCACGGCCACCTCCGCCGCCAGCCTGGCATTGGATTTTACCAGCGCGATATTGGCCGCCAGGCTGCGGCCGCCGGTCAGTTCCGCTATATGGGACAGGATGAACGGCGTAACCGCTTTACCAACGATGGCGCGGCTGGCCGCTTCCGCCACGGCCCGCTCGACGTATCCGGCCATCTCCGCCGCCGGAATTTCGTCCTGCCGGCTCACCGGGTTCGCAATCACCGCGCCCCCGAGCAGTCCCAACTCCCACTGGGCGCGCAGCAGCTCCGCAATCTCCGCCGCCGAATCCATCCGCAATGGCGCCGGGAGCCCGCTGGACCGGCTCCAAAACGCCGGAAACTCATTTGTGCGATAACCCACCACCGGCACGCCGCGCGTCTCCAGGTACTCCAGCGTTTTGGGAAGATCCAACAGCGCTTTGGCCCCTGCGCAGACCACCGCGACCCGCGTCTGCGCCAACTCTTCCAGGTCGGCCGAAATATCGAAGGTCTGCGCCGCGCCCCGGTGAACTCCGCCGATGCCGCCCGTAGCGAACACGCGGATGCCCGCCAGTTGCGCGCAGATCATGGTCGCGGCCACGGTGGTCGCGCCGCGCCGGCGTGCCGCCAGCGCGTAGGCCAGATCGTTGCGGCTCAGTTTCAACACGTCCCCGCCCCGCGCCAGAGCGTCCAGCTCGCCTTCGCTCAACCCGACGCGGATCGAGCCATCGAACACCGCGATGGTGGCCGGTGTGGCGCCGCGCCCGCGAATCTCCCGTTCCAGCGCCAGGGCCGTCCCGACATTCTCCGGGTAAGGCATGCCGTGGCTGACGATGGTGGTCTCCAGCGCCACCACCGGCGCGCCCGCCGCCAGCGCCTCGCGAATCTCCGGCGCGATTCGCAGCCGCTCGCCGATTCTCACCCGCTCATCAGCGCGGCCCATGCTGAATCATCCTCCGGTGCAGCAACTCCGCCGACAGCTCCGGCGCCCGCGTATGTTCGGATTCCACCGTGATGGCGGCCGCCGCGAGGCCGAATTGCGCCGCGTCCGGCAGCATGTTCCATTGCGAAAGTCCGAAAAGCGTGCCGGCCACGAGCGCGTCGCCCGCGCCCGTCACGTCGCGCGGCTGCGCCTGGAGCGCCGGAAATTCCTCCAGGTCATCGCCCCACCACACTGCAATTCCCATCCGTCCGCCGGTCACGATGCCCGCTCGCGCGCCCAGTTCGCGCAGCGGATTGGCCGCATGCCGCGGGTGCGGGAAGCTCTCCACTCCCACCAGCGCCGCCGCCTGCGCCACGTTCGCAAACAGCACCGGAATGCGCGGCAGCAGCGGCCGCAGAGCGCGCGCCCGTTCCACGGAAACCGCATCCACCGCAACCGGAATCTCACCCGCCACGGAAAGCAGCCACGCCACGCTCACCGCCGGAATGTTCGTGTCCACGAACCAGTAGTCGTGCGCGCGCAGCCGCGGCAGCCTTCTTTCGAGCGCCGGCGGGTCGAGCTCTTCGTAGATGTCGGCGTCCGCGAGGCCAACCACCAGTTCGCCGTTGCTCTCCAGAATCGCCGTGTAAGACGCCGTCGCATGCATGGTCGAGACTTCGCACATGGAGGTATCCACGCCCAGCTCCGCCAGGTGCCCGGTCACCTGCCGCCCGGCATCGTCCGCGCCTACGCGGGTCACGATGGAAGCATGGCGTCCCAACCGCGCAAGGTTCTCCGCCACGTTTCCCGCCACGCCGCCGAAATCCGTCCGCAAATCCCCGCGGTTGGAAGTCCCGGGAATCAGCGGCCCGCGCAGCACGCCGTGACGGTCCACATGAGCGCCGCCGATGCAGGCAATGGTCATAATCCTTGATTAGATCGAGCTTAGCACCACCTGCGGCGAGGTGCTTCCCGGCATAAAGGGTAAATGGATATAGAATACTGGTTTAGAGGTTGACCATGTCAGTCGCCGCCACCACTTACAACTTACTGGACCAGGAAGCCCGCGAAGCGCTCGCCCGGAGTGAGCCTGCCCGTTTCCAATACCGTACCGAGGGAGGAGCTTACCTCAACCTCAAAGGCCTGCCGCTCGATCCCTTGCCCGAAATCGACGAGCCGAAGATCGCCGAACTGTGCCGCGTGGTCCGCGGCTTCCTGTTCGCCGCGGTGGATGCCGCGCAATCCGGCCACCCCGGCGGCTCCTCGTCCAAGGCCGAGCAAGTGCTCACCCTTCTATCGAGCGGCGTTGTGGGCTTTGACGCCCGCCGTCCCAAGCACCCCGGCCGCAGCCGCGTGGTATGGTCCGCCGGCCATTGCTCGCCGCTCTTTCACGCCACCCTTGCGCTCATCTACGAAACTTTGCGCCGCAAAGGTTTCACCCTGGCGGGCAAGGATGCGGGTTACGCCGTCTTCCCGGAACAACTCGCGCGCTTCCGGCGGTGGGGCGGACCCAGCGGCCACGTGGAATCCGAATACGCCTTCGCCGATACCTCCACCGGCGCCTCGGGCCACGGCTTCTCCGCCGGCCTGGGCTTCGCCGTGCTGCATCGCTCCTGCGGCCTCCCCACCAAGGCCTTCGTCATCGGCGGCGACGCCGAGACGGAAGAGGGCATGAGCTACGAAGCCCGCAATCTGGCCTCCAGCCTGGGCGTTGAAAACCTGATCGTCACGCTCGACTTCAACACCTTCGGCATTGACGGCCCCATCGCCGAAGTGCTCCCGGCGTCCTATCTCAACCACTGGTTCAGCCAGGGCTGGAACCTGATCGAGGTGGATGGCCAGAACATCCGCGAACTGGCCTACGCCTACCGCCTGGCCGCATCCGGCTTCGGGCCCGGACGGCCCACGGTGGTCATGTGCCACACCACCAAGGGGCTGCACTATGGCCGCCTGGAGAACACCGCCGATTCCCACGGCATGCCGCTCAAGCACGAGGAATACGTGAAGGCCATGCACGATCTCGGCTTCCCCGTTCCCGGCAATCCCGACGGCGATCTCGCCCTGGTCAGCGCCGCACTGGGCGCAGCCGAGGCCGACTACCTGGAATCCCGCCTGGACGACGCCGCCGCAATCATTCCCGCCGAGGCCGATCTGGTCAGCCAGATGCAAACCGCGCTTGCCGGCCGCCCCATCGCCGATTACCGCCAGCTCACTCGCCCGGATGTCCTGCCCGCCGAGCTGGTCTTCAACGAAGGCGACTCGGTGGCCACGCGCAAAGCCACCGAGGCCTGGTTCGCCTGGGCCATGAAAAACTCGGCCTTCTTTTACATCGGCGCGGGCGACCTCATGAAGTCCATCCTCACCGGCAAAGCGGAAAGCGTATACGGCGTCATGAACCCGCGCAACCCGCTGGGCCGCGGAATCCGCTTCGGCATCGCCGAACAGAATATGGCCATGATGTCGTGCGCCATTGCGCAGGACATGCTGCCCGGCGGCTTCCGCCCCTTCAGCGCCTTCGCCACTTACGGCGTATTCACGTGCATGATGGCCAACTCGGTGCGCATGACGCTCATCAATAACGACGTCAACCCCGACGCGCGCGCTTTCTTCATCATGCTGGCCGCCCACGACGGCCCCGAGACCGGCGAAGACGGCCCCACCCATCACGGCCTCTTCTGGATGTCCCTCTTCACCGCCTATCCCGGCATCAAAGTCTACAAACCGCTGGACGCCAACGAAGCCATCGAGATGCTCTTCCTGGCCGCGCAGCGGGGCGAGCCCGTGGTCTTCTCCGCCGTGCGCCCCGGGACCCCCGTGCTGAAGCGCGGCAACGGCGTTCCCCCCGCGCGCGAAGCCGTCAACGGCGCCTACGTCTTCAAACCGTTCCGGCAAAATGGCAAGCCCAAGAAGGTGCTGGCGATCAGCGGCGGACAGGTGATGGCCAATACACTCGAGATCCTGCCGGAAATCGAAGAGCGCTTGGACGTGAAGATTGTGGCCGTCACTTCGCCCCAGCTCTACGAAGAACTGCGCCGCGACCATCCCGCCAAGGCGCAGGAGATCCTCGCCGACGACGAGCGCCAGTACGTCGTCACGCTCCACAACGGCTGGCCCGGCTTCCTGTATCCGTTCCTGCTGCCCGCCGATTTCCAGTCGCGCGTCTTCGGCATGGACCGCTTCTCGCGCTCCGGCAAACCGGGCGAGATCTACCGCGCCGCCGAATTCGATGGCGCCGGGTTGAGGAAGAAAATCCTGGGCTAAGAATTGACTGGTGCGCTGAAGACCACGGCTCACCCCATTGGGGGTAATGAGCATGCCCCCATAAGACCAGTTGAATAAGTAAGTATTAGCAGATACCTTAGAAGTCACATAGGGATCTTAGTTCGCGCAAGACGGATTCTTACGTCCGATTTGTGCAGATACAAGAAGTAACCACCACTTCCGGACGTTGGGCAGCGTTCCAACGGATGGCCTGGAATGGATGGACCTCGAATTGGGCCTTCCCCGTCGAAGTCACTACGCATCACTTTGAAATAGCACAGATTCCGAAGGAGTCTTATGAATGGAACTCCGCCGCTTACCGGGAATCGTCCTCTTACCGCCGCCGTCGCGTTGGTAGGTTTCGAGGCGGGCGACCAGGATTCCATAACACGGATTGTGGACTCTTCGGGGAGTCCTCTACCTCGTGAATACAAATGGCAGATCCACTTGCAGGCGAGCGTCGAATCGACTATGGCGTCTCTACGGCGAGAACGGATTCCGATTATCCTGTGCGACCGGGACCGGACGGCGGACGCATGGAAGGAACTGCTGGAGCAATTTGACGGCTTGAGCAGCCCACCGTTGCTGATCGTGGTCTCCCGCCTGGCCGATGACCGCCTGTGGGTGGAGGCCCTCAACCTGGGAGCCTATGACGTGCTGGCGAAGCCGTTTGAGACCGCAGAGGTGGTCCGCATCTTCAACCTGGCCTGCCTGCGTTGGAACCAGGGGAACGCGGCGCTCCCGGCGGCTTCCGCGGCTTCCGCGACCCCCGCGGCCCGGTACTGGGTGGCCTGAAGGAAAGAGCATGCCCGGCAAATACCTGCCGCGGGAAACCGAAGTACGCGAAGCGGGCGCGGGGCGGCGGTAGGACAGCGGCGCGGTTTTCTCTACGGCTCGTCTTTATTCGGGTTCCTGGAGGCGCGAATTGACCCTTCCGCGCCCAAAACATTTCCTGTACATTATGTTATATGGAGAGCAGTCGCGATTCCTCCGTATGGCAAACCCTTGCCGTCACCTTTGGGGGTGGCCTGGCCCTCGGTGCGGTGGGGATGAAACTCACTCAGAACGCCCGCCGTCCCGCGGAAACCCCGGCAGCGCCCGACGACCATCCCTTAGCCAATCGCCTGGCGGAGATCGAACAGCGCCTGGCGCGCGTGGAACACGCCCCCGCCCCGTCCGCGCAACTCGATCACAAGGTTCTCGAAGCCATCGTCGGCGCCGTGGACGCCAAGCTCCAGGAGCAGTCGCTCAAAATCGAGAGCCGCGTCGCCGCCCTGGAAGCCAAAATGGCGCTCGAGATCGAAACGCTGCGCGCGCAGAGCACCGCCGGCGCCGATTCCGCCAAGGCCCGCGTCAAGCAAGTCGAGAGCCAGTTCCTGGAACAGATGCTGGTGCTCCGCACCGCCGTGGTGGACGAGTTGAACCACTTCGGGGAAGCTGTTTCCACTCTCATCAC
>JBEKYE010000204.1:0-8663 GCA_049511275.1 Bryobacteraceae bacterium | reverse complement strand
TCGCACAATTTCATGCCCTACTTGCTGGCCGCCTGCGACATCTATGCCGCGCCGTCGCGGCTGGAGGGATTCGGAATGATTCAGGTGGAGGCTAACGCCTGCGGGAAGCCGGTGATCGCGATCCGCGCGATGGCATTTCTCGACACCATGATCCACGGTGAAACGGCATTCCTGGCGGAAGTGGCGGAGGAGAGGAAGATCGCTGAGGCGGTATTCGGGGAAGGCCACGGAATCGACAATACCGATCGCATCGTGTTTCCGAACCCGCGGACCGCGGAATACCGGGCCAGCGTGCCCGACATCGCCAGGTACCTGCTGGCGCTGATGCAGGACAGAGATCTGGGGCGGCGGATGGGCGAAGCGGGCCGAAGGCACGTGGTCGAGTTGTTCGACTATCGCCAGGTGGCCAAGCGTTTCGTGAAGGTAGTGTCCGACCGATTGGGGATTCAGTAAGGGTGGCCACACTTATGGACGAGAAGTCGCTTGCCTCCATTGATCAGGCCAAAGAGGCGGCCCTCCGTGTTCTGCTCCACAACGCGCGGGGGCCGTTTCAAGGACTGCCCCGGGCCGCCGGGTGGGGATATCCGGAACCTTACACGCGGGACCTGATGATTTCAGCCCTGGGCTTTCTGGCCACCGGCAACCAGGAGCTTGCCGATGCGCTGCGGCGCACACTGGTGGCGCTGGCAGCTAATCAGACACCGCGTGGCCTCGTCTCATCACTCGCGCATGATCCCGTCGACCGTGGCTCCAGCGATACGACCCCGCTGTTCCTCTTTGGCCTGGCACTGTACAGGAAATCTGCCAACCAGCCGGAGTTCCTCAACGAGGCAGCGCAGAACGCCCTGAAGTGGATGCAGTACCAGAGCCCCGACGACATGGTGATGGTTTCGCAGTTGCCTACCAGCGACTGGCGTGACGAGCAGTGGGTGTTCGGTTATGGGCTGTACGTGAATACGCTGGTTTACGCATATCTTGTGCTCTATGGCGAGCACGAGTCCGCCGGTCAACTGCGCGAGTTGATGAACCGTCTGGAGGTCCGTAGTGAGGCGAAAAACCCCCATGAACACGAGGGTCTGGTAGTGCCATCCAAGCCCTATTACGCACTTTACTCTTACAAAGTTCTGAACAGCGACCGTTTCGACCTGCTGGGCAACAGTCTGGCGATCCTGACTGGAATTGCTTCGCCTGACCGGTCACGAAACCTGGTGGCATGGATTGAGGCCGAGTGTGAGGCCATGCGGGATCGGGGAGAACTGGCCGTGGATTTGCCGCCCTGTTTGTTTCCATACATCCTGCCCCACGATCCTGACTGGCACGCGCGATACGAGATATATAACCGGCCCGGCGAGTATCACAACGGGGGCGTCTGGCCTTTTGTCTGCGGCTTCTATGTGGCGGCGTGTGCAGCCGCGGGGCGGATGGGGCTGGCGAGGCGGAAACTGTTGGCCCTGACCGAGTTGGTCAAGCCGTGGCACGAAAACGAGGCGGAGTGGGGTTTCAACGAGTGGATTCAGGCGCAGACCGGTCAGCCCAGCGGGCGAGACTGGCAAACCTGGTCGGCTGCCATGTACCTTTACGCTGCCAAGTGTGTGCAGCAGCAGCGCACCCAGTTCTTTGACGAGATCCGTACAGGCAATCGGCGCGCAGTGGGGTAGCCGAGCCCTTGAGGATCAGTTGACGCGCCTGAGTTGCCGCCGGTTCCGGTCTAAGGAGGTGCGTCTGTGGTTGAGCGGGACATGATAGCTTACAACCTGCGGAGGCTCTGGCGGCGGTTGGTGTTGCCAAACCGGATCGGCACCTGATCGTTGACGAGCCTACAGCAGTGATGGTGAAGACGGGCTGCCGATTGGTCAAGCGCGCGCGGTACTACTGGCTGCTGTTGGCTGAGAGCCATCTGACCAGGCGGCTCTTCGGGGCGATGCTTATTGTAGGAATGATCGCCGTCTTGCCCGTGCCGACGGCGTAGATAATTCGCATTAAATGATAAACGGCTCCAAATTACTGCTTTGATGTATAATCAGCCTCGGCCAGGATGGCAAAACGGAAATCCTGCGGGGCTGATGGAAAGGCTGGGCTAGGAGACACCGTTGTGGACCTGTTGGAGAGGGGCCCATTTGAACGAGGAAAAGTTCGATTATACTGGTTCGGGTTTGGCTCCCAAGGAGAGAGAAGATGGTGCGTAACACTTCGCTGATTGTATGCCTGGCACTGGCCACGCTAACTGCCGGCTGTTCGAATGCCCCCGCTCCGCCCCCTGACACGCGCGCCGCCGATGTGCAAGCGGTCAAGGACATCGAGGCGGCGTCACTGAAGGACGCTGCCGCCAAGGACGTTGACAAGTGGGCCACATACTTTGCGGAAGATGCCTCCGGGCTATTCCCCGGGGACGGGATGCTGAATGGGAAGGCGGACCTCAAAGCCGCGATGGCGACGTATTTTGCCGACCCCAATTTTTCGCTGACTCTACAGTCCACGCGGGCGATGGCCTCCAAGGGTGGTGACATGGCCTATTCGCAGGGCACCTATACCATGAGCGTGACCAACCCGAAGACCAAGAAACCCATGACGCATAAGGGAAAGTATCTAACGGTCTATACCAAGCAGACCGACGGAAGCTGGAAGGTCGTCGCTGATGCGTTCAATTCCGATTCGCCAATGTAGGCAACTTTGATACGCCCGCCCCGCGCAGATCAGGGTACTTACGTCTTCGGCTTCCCCGAAGAGTGGGCCTCATTACCATTCTTCACCAAAGACATGGGCACGCAGCGTTGCCACACGCTCCGCGTCGTGTGCATGGACATGTTGCCGCTGTACGCTGCTCTGGTAGGTAGCGGGCACGATGGCCTGGGGAGAGGACCACCACGATGGGCGTCTGCTGGCCCGACTCAGCCAGCGACGCCATCAGGCGCCGCTGCCGGTGCGGCCGGCGGACTCGCAGGTGTTCAAGAAACGGGAAGTGCTCATCTCCTATCTTGGCTCAGTCAGCGACCCCTGGAGCCTTGGCGAGTTCCTGCGGGACGGTATCCCAGAATCTCTCCACCACCTGCGTCAAGTCTACCCCGAATACCGTGCGAACCTGCCGCAGCTGTCGTGAATCGGGCGGCAGCCCGCGCCTCGCACTGCCACACAAAAGCGATATTTCGTATTATCCAGCCAACCTCTGCCGGCTTTGCCTGAGTAGCGAATCGTTCCATCGGCTTTCATGTGCCACTGTGGGGCATTCTGGCGGCGTCCAAGCCCACGAGCCAAGCGGTAAACTATCCTTTTAGGGAGGCAGTCACCGGAACCATCTCGGCTATGTGATGTGAATGTCCGGTGATGTCATGCCGCGGCGCTGACGCATGCCCACATGAGGCCCGTCCGACGGGCCTCATGGCCGACTCTGAGCAGCATTCGGCCATCGAATCCCACCACGCCGGACACCGGTACTCTTACAAAGCTCGGATACAGCTCCTCTGGAGATATACGTCTCCTTGGGACGCCTTCTGCCTGCCGGAGGCTAAGCCACCTTTGCGGCAGCGCGGGCATCGCGGGTCTGGCGAGAGAGGGTGCGGCAGCATGTGTTGGGGCTGAGACAGGCCAGCCCGATCTACTGCTGCTTCTTGAAGGTGAAAGTCGAACTCGGTCCGGGCGGCGAAACGCGGGTCACTTCGACGTTGAGGGTCTTGCCATCCTCAGCCGGCACCAGGCGCGTCTTGGTGACGACATCGCGGTTGTGGTGCATTTCCATCATCACCAGTGCTGGTCCGTTGTACCAGAATGAGATTTCCCCTTCCTTGAGCTTGCACTCCTGGCCGTCGACACCGCACGCAATGTCCACGGTCTTTTCTTTGGCGCCGGATTCCGAAATCTTGACACCATCCGCGGTCTGCTGGATCAGCAAGGTTTCGAATTTGAGTCGTCCTTCGTGGGTCGAACTAAGCTGCCAGGTTCCGTTGAGTTGGGGCCGGTCCACAGCAAAGGCGCCAATAGCGGCAAAGGCAATCAGAAAAAGCAAGGGTCGCACGTTGGTCTCCGTTTCTGATCCAGTGTATCCGCTGCAGGTCCGGTGACGTATACGACAAATTCCTTACGCGGCCAAGCAGAGGACCGGAGCAGCGCCGAGCCGGCCTCAGCGAACGCGGGACCGCACCGGACTGAGACGCGAAGACATGAGTGGCGCTGGGGCCGGCCTTTTATCCAAAAAAAGGGCAGGTACCCACCTGCCCTTCATAACAGTCGCCCGGGAGGGCAACGGCTCGCGTCATGGCCGTTCCTGCGCCATTAGGAGTGGTCATAACCGTTGATATCACCATCGTACGCGACGCATTCGGCAGGATCCATACGGCAAGTATCGTATTTCCCCGCACTCCGGCCACCGCACAGAATAGAGGGAAAGGGTTACGATGTTTGTGACAGTGCTTGCTGGGCATAGCAAACGAGCCGTGCTGCGCGCCGGTTACGGCGCAGTGATCGCCGTCCTTGTGCTCTCCGCCGCGGAAGCCTACCGGATCCAGCTCAGCGTTTCCGAACAGCATCTCGAAATCTACCGGCACTACGCCGACCAGGACGATGCGCTCGCCACGCTCCGCCGCAACCTGTGGCTGGCTGGAAACTACGTCCGCGATTACTTCATCAACACCACTCCCGCCCAGGCCGAGATCTTGCGCGGACAACTCGAAGACCTGAAGGCTCAGGATGCCAATGCACTGGCGCTTCTGGCGCGCGATTCCAGCCAGTCCGGCACTTTGCCGCGGCTGCGCAAGAGCCTGGGCGAATTCTGGGCGGTCGTCGATCCCGTCCCACGATCTATGTTGCGCGACACCGAGGAGCGAAAAATCGATTTTCTCCAGCGCCAAGTCGTCCCGCGCCGCGGCGAATTGTATAATGCCCTGCTCGATCTCGGTGCTACCGGACAGCAAAAGCTGCAGGAGGGAGAAAAACAGTTCGCCGCTTCGCGCCGGCAGGCCGCCCGCCGTCTGCTGCTGATGCTCGGCCTCGGCCTGATGCTCAGCTTCCTGGTCGCCCTGGCCAGCATCCGCCATTCGGAGAACCTCGAGCGCGAGGCCGAATCCCACTTCGCCGCCGTCGAGGCGGCCAAGCAGGAATTGCAGCAATTGTCCGCCCGGCTGCTCGAAGTGGAGGAAGAAGGCCGCCGCAAACTCTCCCGCGAACTGCACGATGAAATCGGCCAGTCCCTGGCCCTGTTGCAGATTGAAATCACGCGCGCGCAGGCCGTCCCCGCCGGCCAGGCCGCCGCGCTGCGCGAGTGCCTGAGTCGCGCCCGCGAGTTGGCCGAACGAACCGTGCAGACCGCCCGCAACATTTCCGGTTTCTTGCGCCCGGCGCTACTCGACGATCTCGGCCTCGTTCCCGCCCTCCAGTTCCAGCTCGAAGGT
Organism: Bryobacteraceae bacterium; assembly: GCA_049511275.1. Taxonomy (GTDB): domain Bacteria; phylum Acidobacteriota; class Terriglobia; order Bryobacterales; family Bryobacteraceae; genus PALSA-129. Next base: position 3,282 of record JBEKYE010000204.1, on the reverse strand, counting down.
TTCCTGCGACGCAACACCATCGCTTGCGAATTCGTCGAAGAAGGCGTCGCCGACCGTCTTCCCGACACCGCCAAGACCTGCGTCTACCGCGTCGTGCAGGAAGCCCTGCACAACTGCGAAAAGCACTCCGGCGCCTCCAAAGTCAGAGTCGCGGTCCGACAGTGGCCGCGTTACCTCCTCGCCGAAGTCGAAGATGACGGCTGCGGGTTCGCTGTGGAAGAGCACGGCACTCGCTCGCGCAGCCGCGGCCTCGGCCTGCTGGGCATCCGCGAACGTGCCGCCAACGCCGGTGGCTCGCTCGAGGTCCGCTCCGCCCCCGGACGCGGCACGCGCATCTCGCTTCGTATTCCCATCCCGCACGAGCCCGAGGCCGCCATCCAATCCCCCAGCGAGGTCACCGCGTCATGAGCATTCGCATCCTGCTCGCCGACGACCATACGATGATGCGCCAGGGTCTCCGCCACATTCTGGAAAGCCAACTCGAATTCGAGATCGTCGCTGAAACCAGCTCCGGCATCGAAGCCGTCGAAAGCGCACGCCACCTCAAGCCCGATGTCGCCATCGTCGACGTAGCCATGAAAGAACTCAACGGCATCGAGGCCACCGCCCAGATCCTCAAACACTCGCCCCATACTGCCGTGCTGATCCTCAGCATGTACAGCGACGAGCGCTACGTGCTGCGCGCCGTCAAAGCCGGCGCCCGAGGCTACGTGCTCAAGAACTCGGCCGGCGACGAACTCATCCAGGCCATTCACGTCGTCGAAAAGGGCTTGACTTTTTTTAGCCCCGCCGTGGGCCGCATCTTTCAGAACGGCTTTGCCCGCCTTAAGGACGTCCGCGAAATTACCGACCGCTACGACCTGCTCACCGGCCGAGAACGCCAGATCTACCAGCTCCTCGCTGAAGGCAATAGCAACAAAGACATCGCCAACCGCCTCGGTCTGAGCCTCCACACCGTCGAGACGCACCGCTGGCGCATCATGGACAAGCTGGATTTGCACAGCACCGCCGATCTGGTCCTCAACGCCGTGCGCCGCGGCCTCGTCACCTGACCCGTCACCGCTTCTACCATTCCCGCTCCAAAGCCTGCGCGGTCCAGAGTCTGCAATTGACGGCCCTCCATGCGCACCCCGCGTTGGCCTGGCCCTCCACATGAAAACCAAATCCTGTCTCAACAGGATTGGAACGCTGCCGCCCCGGTGATATTCGTAAGAGTGGAGGCAGTGCCGTCCGTGTATGATCGACTTTTTTCGAGCTCGGCGCGTCTCACTATAGTGAACCGGATTGTAATGGCGTTGCTCCTGGCATTGCCACTGGCGGCTGCGGAAGCGCCTGCCACCGCCGCCAAACCGGCCGGCTGCGCGGGAAGCGCCACTTTGGGAACGTTCCAGCTTTCGCTCCGCCCATTTTCCCGAGGTGCGCCGCTGCCGCTGAAATCGGTGACTGCGATCCCGGCAGGAGCCCGCCTCATCTGGAATCCCGTACATCTCCCGCCGCAGGCTTCTGCCAGGGGTGAGGTAACCGCCGTTATCGTTCCAGAGGACTCCGACGGCATTCTCATCACGCTCGAACCGCGCAAAGCCGGAAAACGCACCGAATGGCAACTCCTCCAACGCCCTCAGGTGATCGCGCTGGTCTACGGACCTCAAGGCCTGAGTGAAGGCAAGGTCAAGTCCCTCGTCACCCGCGACCAGGACCTCCTCAGGCAACTGGCGGATTACGCCGAGCAAAGTTCCCAAGTCGAATCGCTCGTGCAGGAGATCGCCGATGACCAACAATCCGGCGCCAGCTCCGACTCCCTGCTCAAGGGAGTTTCCGCCGAATATGGTGTCAGCCCGCAAAAGCTGACCACCACTGCCAACTCTAACCAGCAGGCGGCGCTGCTGCTGAAAGCGCTGATTCCAGCCTCCAACACCTACGACCCGCTCGGCACCCAGAGCGCTCAAGTGCAGCAATCCGGCGGCTTGGCGGCATCGGTGGCGGGCCTGTTCTTCGGTAACCCGGTCGGACTCGCGTCGGGTGGCGCCGCCCTCCTTCAGAACCTCAAAACTGCGATATTCCCTAACACGGAGTTTCGCTCCGCCTTCGCGCAGTCAGCCGAAAAAGACGGCCTCGCGCTTTGTACCAAGAACCAGGCCGCCAAGTCTAAGACCCGCACCGCCTATCTCTGGGCCTATCGGGTGCCACAGCTCACCAGGCCCGAGCTGTCCCTCAAGGGTCCTACGCACCTGCCTCTTGGTTCGAAATCGACCATCGAGCTGGAACTCGGCAAAGGCGCTGACGCAAAGGAGCTGCCGAGCGCGCGCGACTGGCGGTTGATCCCGGCCGCCGGCGGCGCAGCCATCACCGTGGAGGTCAAACCCACTGTCACCGGCGCGCTGGAAATCGATCTTTCCAAGACCAAGGCCTCCGCCGGCGCCTATCAACTGGCCGCCACCTGGGATTGGGATCCCTTGCCCGTCACTGGAACGCTGCATCTCGATGCTTACGGCGATTTCGCTCATGCTGCGCTCGCGCCCGGAGGTCGTGACAAACTCATCGAGGGCAATGGCAGCGTCGCGGTGCAGTTGTCCGGAGCCGACTTCGAGTTTCTCGAGAAGGTCGCCATCCAATCCGCCGCTCGCGGCGCCAAGCCGTCCGACGTGGAATTCACTCTGCCCTCCGGCAAACGCGCCGGCCCGGAGAATTCCGTCACCGTGAATATCGACACCGCCAAGCCCGGTTCCTATGAATTGTTGCTCGCGCAATCCGACGGCGTCGCTCATAAACTCCCGGTCACGGTTCTGCCTCCCAATCCCAAAATCTCCAATCTTCCCATCCGTCTCAACGTGGGCGATACGCGCGAGCCTATTCGCCTTCTGGGCAGCGGTTTGGAACGTATCGACGCCGCCTCCTCGGACGCCGGCGGGATCAGCGGGGCGCCGGATTCCGAGAGCTGGTCCGGCGAAGTTCGCCTGAAGGCCGGGCTCACCATGGGCCAGAGCTTCGCGCTCGTCCTGAAAGTCAAGGGCCTGGAGAATCCCGTGACCGTGCCGCGCGCCATTGAGATCGTCGGCCCGCGCCCCAAGATCCGGTCCGTGCAGAAGTCGCTCGCGGCCGTTCTGGGAATCGAACTCGCGGTTGATGAGTTGCCCGCCGGCAGCGCCGCCGGCCTGGCGCTGGCGGTCGATCACCTGCACGATTCCACCCGGCCACGCGTCGAACTGGGTTGCCAGGCCGGCGAGCTACGCCAGTCACTCACACTCTCCGCGGGCGAACCCTCGCACGGCGCGAGCCTCACTT
>JBEKYE010000203.1:0-8676 GCA_049511275.1 Bryobacteraceae bacterium | reverse complement strand
ATCGTTCATGTCGGGGCTCGTAGCGCGGGCCCGCAAGCTGAAAAAGACCATCGTGTTCCCGGAGGGAAGCGATGCGCGCGTGCTCCAGGCGGCGGCCCGGCTGGTGGCCGAAGAGGCGGCCAAACCGGTGCTGATCGGGCCGCGGCCGGCCAACGCGCCGCAAGGCGTCACGTTTGTGGACCCGGCGCGATCGCCGCTCGTGGAAAAGTATGCGGCGCTCTATTATGAGCGGCGGCGCGTCAAGGGCGTCACGCAAGTCGAAGCCGGCGAGATGGCGCGCAAGCCGCTCTACTTCGCGTCCCTGATGGTGGGGGCGGGCGACGCCGACGGCAGCGTGGGCGGCGCGGTGAACAGCACGGCGGAAACGGTGCGCGCGGCGCTGCACGCCCTGGGCCCGGACCCGCGCGCGCGGCTGGTGTCGAGCGTCTTCATCATGGCGCTGGCGGATGGTTCGCTGGGGCACGGCGGATTGATGGCCTTTGCGGATTGCGCGGTGGTGATCGACCCGACCTCCACGCAACTGGCGGATATCGCCATCGCCACGGCGGAGAGCACCCGCGCGCTGCTCGATACCGAGCCGATCGTCGCGCTGCTCAGCTTTTCCACCAAGGGAAGCGGCAAGGGCGAGGAAGTCGACAAGGTGGTGGAGGCGCTGCGGATTGTGCGGGCGCGCGCGCCGGAGCTGATCGTGGACGGGGAACTGCAGGCCGACGCGGCGGTCTCCGAGGTGGTGGGACGGTCGAAAGCGCCCGGGTCGAAAGTGGCGGGCCGCGCCAATACACTGATCTTTCCGAACCTCTCGGCGGCCAATATCGGGTACAAACTAGTGGAGCGATTGGGCGGGGCGATGGCCATCGGGCCATTTCTGCAAGGCCTGGCGAAGCCGGCTAACGATCTGTCGCGCGGTTGCTCGGCGGAGGATGTGTTCAACGTCGCGGTGGCCACCGCGTTGCAGTCGGACCGGGGCTGAGATGGCGTTGCCATTCCCGCTGGTCTACTCGGAGCGGTACGACCTGCACCTGGGCGACCACGTCTTCCCCTCCAAGAAATACAGGTGGCTGCGCGACCGGCTGCTGCGCACGCAGTTTGCGGCGCCGGAAAATTTCGTGGAGCCGGAGCCGGCTTCCGACGAAGACGTCCTGCTGGTGCACGAGGCGCAGTGGGTGGACAAGCTGCGCAACGGCACGTTGACCTACCAGGACATTCTGACGCTGGAGATTCCGTACTCCCAGGAGACGGTGGAAGCGTTCTGGCTGGCGGCGGGCGGCACATTGATGGCGGCGCGGCAAGCACTCGCCGGGGGCGTGGGATTCAACATCGGCGGCGGCTTCCACCACGCGTTCCCGGGACACGGCGAAGGCTTCTGCGCGGTCAACGATATGGCCGTGGCCATCCGGCGCCTGCAGAAGGACGGCGCCATCCGGCGGGCCATGGTGGTGGATTGCGATGTGCACCACGGCAACGGGACGGCGACCATCTTCACGGGCGACCCATCGGTGTTCACGCTTTCCATCCACCAGTACAATAACTATCCGACCGAGAAACCGCCCTCCAGCCTGGACATTAATCTGGCGGATGGCATCGGCGACGCGGAGTATCTGCACCGCCTGGGCAACGGGTACCGCGCGGCGCTTTCCCTGTTCAAACCCGACCTGGTGGTCTACGTGGCGGGCGCCGACCCGTACCTGGAAGACCAGTTGGGCGGCCTTTCGCTGACCTTCGACGGGCTGATGGAACGGGACCGGCTGGTGATCTGGACGGCGCTGACCCACCATGTGCCGGTGGCGATTGTGCTGGCCGGCGGATACGCGCTCAACGTGGAGGATACCATCACGATTCACGCCAACACGGCGGCGGTGGCGCGGGACGTGCTGGCGAAGGTGCCCTGGGCGGCGTGAGCGGGTGTCCACCCTTCGTCAAGGAAAACTCAGCGGAAACTTGAGATCTCTTTCTCCCCAGGACAACTATCCCATTCAGGGTGCAACGCCGATATAAGGAACAGAAGCGTCCGCCCGGCGGTGCGCTGCAAGGATGAATGATTCGTGGAAACTGTCGCGGTATGTGATACGGAGCCGATTGCCATGGAAGGCTTACGAAGCCTGTTGGAATCGGCGGAGGGCTTGCGCATAGTCGCCGCCGAGACCTCGCTGGTGGAAGGAATGGATGCGGCGCGCGAGCTGCAACCATCCATTCTGGTGGTGGCCAAGGACTTTGGCATGCGCGCGGTGATGGACTGCCTGAAGGCCTTGCACAAGGCCGGCGCGCGGATCGCAGTAGTGGTTTGGGGCGGGTCCATACCGGCAGCGGAAGCACTGCGGTTTCTGCAGGCAGGCGCGGCCGGGGTGATTCGCAAGTCGGCGGCCCTCCCATCGCTGCTGAGCTGCCTGCGGAGTGTGGCGGCCGGCACGACGTGGATGGAAGATGACCTGCTGCACGAGGCGGACCGGCCGGTGCGGCTGGCCCGAAGCCCGCTGACGGCGCGGGAGCTGCAGGTGATGGAACTGGTGGAGCGCGGGATGAAGAACAAGGATATCGGGACCACCCTGGGCATCCGGACGGGCACGGTGAAGATCCACCTGAAGCACATCTTCGAGAAGACCGGCATCCGCGGCCGCTACGGGCTGGCTTTATCGGGGCTGAAGGAAAAGGGCTTGCTTTCGGTATCACCCCTGGAAGTCGCAGCACCGTTGCGGAGCCAGTGAAGGGCTCCGAGCCGAGCCGCCCGCGTAGTATTACCGTGTCACGTCAAGAATCCTCGCGCGCAGCCAGTCGCCGGCTGAAAAGCCGGCGGCAGCCAGGATTGGCTGCCCCACGTTTCTAATGTAGATGCAGGCAAGCGGTGTTCGTCCGCCGGTTTCCTTGCGGTCAGGGAACCAACACCTCAACGTCATAGACCAGAAGGGCGTTGGGCGAAATCACGAAACGGCGTTTGCCGGGGGTTTCGGGCGGGTAAAGGCCGGCGCGGCCGTAGCCCAACGACGCCGGCACGATGACCACGCGACGCTCGCCCGGCTGCATCGTCGAGATCGCGCTATCCAGGCCGGAGTTGAGCCTGGTCTTGCCCGGTTCCACGGTGAAGACCTGCGGTGGATCGAGGAAGCCGGGAACGCCGCGCTCGCCACTGGCGAAGGAGATGACATCGAGCGGCGGACCAAGCCGCCCGAGCACGTCTCCCACATAGCGGATTTCGCTGCCGCGGTAGCGCACGCGCAGCGGAGCGCCGCCGGCGGGCGCGGGCGGGTCCGCCGCCGGTCGAGACCCGGCCAGCCGCTCCGTCAGCACTCCGCCGGCCGGCCCGGTGGCCTTCGGATAGTTGATCGAGATCCAGTCGCGCTCCGCCAGCCGCTTCTTTTCCGCGTGCTCGGCCGCCTGGAGAAGTGCGTGGAAGGATTCCGTGGTCGGGTGGAAGGCTTCAGCCTTCGCGCCGGCGCGCACGATGCGGACGCTCTCCACCACGTCGCCCTGCACGATGCGCATCACGACATCCAGACCCTCCACCACGCCGCCGAAGACCGTGAAATCGCCATCCAGGTAGGAGCGATCGCCCAGCATGATGCAGAACTGGGAAGCATTGGTGCCGGGCCCGCTGTTGGCCATGTTCAAGGCGCCGGCGTGGTTGTGGCTCAGCCTGGCGTGGATCTCGTTGGGGAAGGTGTAGCCGGGATTCCTGGCGCGATCCGACTGCGGAATGCCGGTCTGGATCACGTGGCCGGGGACCACCCGATGGAAGACGGAACCGTCGTAGAAGGGCCGGCCAAGGTCGAAGGCGGCGTTGGCGACGGTGCCTTCGGCCAGGCCCACAAAGTTTGCGACGGCCAGCGGCGTCAGGTCGGGCTCAAGCCGAGCGACGATCAGGCCCTTGGAAGTGCGGATCTCCGCATACAACCCGTCCGGGCGCGTCGCCTGGTTCGGAGTAGCCGGCAGCAGAGCCGCGGCCAGCATTGTCAGGAAGTGCATCGAGACCCATGTTACTACCGCCCGGCTCATGCGCCGAGGCTTTCGGCGATTTCCAGGAGTTTGTTTACGCTGTTCCAGTTCCGGCCGGTGTAAGGAAGCTTGAGCGCCTTGTCGACCTGCGGCCACTTCAGCGTGGGGCGCCCCTGGCCGTTGGGAAAATAAATGTAGAGCTCTCTTCCGCTGAAGCGCAGCTCGTCCGGCGCGCATTCGATGGCCAGCAGCTTGTCGCGCGCTTCCGGAGCGGGATTGGCGGCCAGAAAGGCCACCAGCAGTTTGCCGGGGTTGATGCCGGAGCGCTTCTCGAAAGGGTTGCGGGCGATGACGTCTCTTAACTCGGGAGCCGTGCGCAGGATGACCGCAGGGCGGAAGGCGAACTGGCGCTCGATCGAGTCCTCGATCTTCTTCGCCAGCTTGGTGAGGTCCGCGGATTCGGTCTGGAAGACCACGTTGCCGCTTTGCACGTAGGTTTGCGGGTTGCGGAGCTTGAGAGATTCGTACAGGGCGCGGAGGGCGTCCATCTTGATCATGTTGTGGCCGCCGACGTTGACGCCGCGGAGCATTGAGATGACAGCGGGCATACGAATTAGTGTGCCACAGCGCGCAGGGCCAGGACGGCATTGAGGCCGCCGAAGGCGAAGGAGTTCGAGAGCGCGTACTCCACCTGGGCGGCGCGGGCGTGGTTGGGGACGACATCGAGGTCGCACTCCGGGTCGCGTTCGTTGAAATTGGCGGTGGGCGGGAGGATGCCGTCGCGCAGGGCCACGATGGCGGCCAGACATTCCAGAGCGCCGGCGGCGCCCAGCGCGTGGCCGTGCATGCTCTTGGTGGAACTGACCGGCAAATTCTTCACGCGGGAGCCGAAAACCGCTTGGATGGCGGCGGTTTCGGAGATATCGTTGGCCAGCGTGCCGGTGCCGTGAGCGTTGATGTAGCCGATTTGATCGGGCGCGAGCGCGGCATCGCGCAAGGCGGCGCGCATGGCGCGGGCGGCGCCTTCGGCGGAGGGTTGGGTGATGTGCGAGGCGTCGGCGGACATGCCGAAGCCGACGATTTCGGCGTGGATGCGCGCGCCGCGGGCGCGGGCGGCATCGAGCGGTTCGAGCACCAGCATGGCCGCGCCTTCGCCGAGGATCATGCCGTGTCGGTCCTTGGAAAACGGCCTGCACGTGTCCGGCGAAACCACGCGCATGGCTTCCCAGGCTTTGAGGATGCCGAAACTGAAAGGAGCTTCACTGCCGCCGGTGATGGCGAGCGGGGCCGCGCCGGAGCGGATCATCCAATAGGCCTGGCCGATGGCGTGGGCCGCCGACGAACAGGCGGTGGAGATGGTGAAGCTTGGGCCGGTGACGCCGAACTCCATGGAGATGTGGGAAGCGCCCGCGTTGGCCATTGTCTTGGGGATGGTGAGCGGGTGCACGCGATTGCGGCCGTGCTTGTAGACTTCCTGAAAGCCGGTGTCCTCGGTGGACTGGCCGCCCACGCAGGAGCCGGTGATGATGGCGGCGTTTTCGCGCAGCTCGGGGGTCCACGCGGGGGCGGCATCGGCCACGGCTTCGCGCGCGGCGATGACGGCAAACTGGGCGAAGCGGTCCATGAAATCGGCGCGGCGATCGTCGAAGTAAGGAGTGTGGGAGTAGTCGGGAACCTCGGCGCCGTTCCGGAAACGGAACTCGGACATGTTGGTGGAGCGGATGGGGCCGATACCGGAGCGGCCGGAGCTGATGGCGGCGGCGAATTCGGCGGCGGTGCGGCCGAGCGCACAGATGGCGCCGGCGCCGGTGATGGCCACGCGCACCATGGCTACTGGGCCGCCGGAGGCTCAGAGGCCTTATCGGTAATCAGTTTATCTATGCCCTCGCACATCTGCCGCACGTTGCGCACGGCGCGCACGGCGTCGTCGGGGATGCTGATGTCGAATTCGTTTTCCAGGGCGAACAGGATTTCGACGGCATCCATGGAATCGATATTCAACTGGGCGAAGTCGCTATCGATGGTAACGGTTTCCGGGGGAATGCGCTTGGAGGTCGAGATTACCTTCAGAACGCGCTGAATTAAGTCGTCGGACATATCAATTGGCTTATCGTTTCAAAAACGTAACCGCGATCCAGGAGCATGGGAACCAGGCGGCGTACCGCGTCGAGCGTCACGCCGATATCGGGCCTGACGCGCAGCCCGCGGCCGTCGTGAAGACACAGGATAGCGCCATTTGAGACCCGTCCCGCCAGGCGATCCACAACGGCGCCCGCCGGCCGTTTCCAATCATAACCGATTGCGGTCCACATGACGCCGGTGAGCGAGAGGCGGCGCTGGGCTCCCCGCATGCCGAACCAGCGTACGCCGAACGGCGCGCGAAACCAGACGGGGGTAACGCCGGCGTGGGACTGGATGGCCTGCTGGGCGCGGCGGAGATCCTGCTCGATGAAGCGCGGCGAACGGAAGCAGAAAAGGGGATGGGCGTGGCTGTGATTGCCGATGGCATGGCCGGCGGCCGCGACTTCGCGGGCCACGGCGGGCAGGCGTTCGACATTGGCGCCGCACTGGAAAAAAGTAGCCGGGACTTTGTGGCGGGCGAGGATTTCGAGGAGCTGGGGCGTGTTCTCGCTGGGCCCGTCGTCGAAGGTGAGGGCGATAGCCGGCCGCGCGGTATTGCCGCGCCACAGGGAAGGACCGAAGACCGCCGAAGAGCGCCCGCGGACGGCCCATGCCAGGAAGGAACCGGCCGCCAGAGCGCCGGCAGTGCCTATGGGCAGGGGGTCCATGAGAGTTTATTGTAGCGAGGGGGGTGAGACCGAGGCGGCTCACTTAGAGGGGCGGGCATCCCGACAAGCTCCCCGGATCGCCGTTGGAGAAACGTTTGTGGGGCAGCCAATCCTGGCTGCCGCCGGCTTTCAGCCGGCGCTTTTCGGCGATCGAAAACGCCTGCCGACCCCGAAAAAGCCGCCTGAAAGGCGGCTGCAGGCAAGATTGCCTGCCCCACAAAAAGAGGCACGATTCCGGCCGCGGAGCCGGAACAAATCCTCTTTTTATTCGTCTAAAGGCCTAGCAACCGAGAGCTCAAACTGGAGGGGAAACATGATGCGAGTATTCTTGTGCGTCACGCTCTTATCGGGCGCGGCATTCGGTCAACACACTGATAGATTTGAGGCGGCGGACGTTCATGTCAGTCCTCATTCCGACAGTGCTTTCAATCTGTTCATGCGAGGCCCGCAAACGCGCGCCGGCAGGTATGAAATCAGAACCGCGACCATGGTGGATCTGATCCGCACCGCCTACGGAGTCGACGGGGACAAGGTATTTGGCGGACCGAACTGGCTGGAAATGGACCGCTTCGATGTTACCGGCAAGGTGCCGCCCGGATCGACTCCCGACAGCCAGAAGGCAATGCTGCGGACGCTGCTGGCGGAGCGCTTCCACCTGGTTGCCCACCCCGATTCCAGGCCCATGCCCGCATACATTATGACGGCGGGTAAACATCCGCTACTCAAGGATGCCGACCCGGCGGCGCAGAAAGGATGCCAGGGCAAGCCGCGGCCTCAGGATGCCGAACCCACCGCCCCCATCGAGGTTGCCTGTCACGGGCTGACTGCGGCGGAAATCGCCGACAACTTGCACAATATGGCAGGAGGATATCTGAGGCAGCCTGTCATCGACTCCACCGGGTTGAAAGGAACTTACGATTTCGACCTCAAATGGACCGGGCGCGGCCAACTTGCAGCCGCGGGGGCGGATGGCATTTCGGTTTTTGACGCGGTCGACAACCAGCTCGGGCTGAAACTCGACCTTCAAAAGTCCCCACTGCCGGTAGTCGTGGTGGAGAGTGTCGACGAAAAGCCCACCGAGAATGAGCCCGATATCGGGAAGATTCTCCCTGGCGTCGCCGCGCCGACCGAGTTCGAAGTAGCCGACGTAAAGCTCACGCCTTCGGACATCCACGATCAGAGATTCCAGATCCAGCCGGGCGGCCGAATCGATATCGAAGGTTTTGACCTGAAGTTCATCATCCAACAGATCTGGCAACTCAGCGACGACATGATCGTTGGTGCGCCGAAGTGGCTCGGCGAAACCAAGATCAGTATTATCGCCAAGGCTCCGTCCACCGCGCTGGTGAACGGGCAAAATGGGCCGCCGGTCGACATCGACACGCTGATTGCGATGATCAAGAACCTGGTGGTGGAGCGTTTCAAGCTGCAAACGCACATGGAAGAACGGCCGATCAACGCTTATACGCTCACGGCGGTAAAGCCGAAGATGAAGCCGGCGGACCCGAATGGCCGCATTAAATGCGAAGAAGGTCCGGGAGCGGACCAGAAGGACGTGAGGGACGTCCACCCGATTCTAGGGCGGTTGCTGAACTGCCAGAACATGACCATGGCCCGGTTCGCCGATATGCTGCAAGGGCTGGCGCCCGGCTATATTCACGCGCCGGTTCTGGACTCGACCGGCCTCGAAGGCGCGTGGGATTTCACTCTCAGCTTTAGCGCGGCCGGCCAGCTCCAGGGCGGCGGAGGCCGCGGCGGGGCAGCTCCGCCGGCTGAAAGCGCGAGCGTGGCATCCGATCCAAGCGGCGCCCTCACTCTCCCGGACGCGGTGGCGAAACAGCTTGGGCTCAAGCTGGAACAGACCAAGCGCCCGGTGAAGGTGCTGGTGATCGATCACGTGGAGGAGAAGCCGACGGACAATTGAGGGGGTAAGCGCCCGGGCAAACTATCGCGTACCGCT
>JBEKYE010000202.1:0-8688 GCA_049511275.1 Bryobacteraceae bacterium | reverse complement strand
AGGAGATCGAGATCCATGGCGAGCCGACCGTGTAGCTGCCAAGAAATCGGTGGGGCAGACCCCCTGGTCTGCGCGGGACGCCCTCGTCCCGCATCCCGAACAACCATATCGGCATCCTGCAAAGCACGAACAGGCCGACGGGGGCGTCGGCCGCAGACCAGGGGGTCTGCCCCACGATGGAAGCCGCATGACCGAATCCAATAACCTCCCCGGCAAAGTGATCCTGGTGACCGGCGCCGCCAAACGCATTGGACGCGGCATCGCGCTGCGCCTGGCCGCGGAAGGCGCGCGCGTGGCCATCCATTACAGCCGTTCCGAAAAGGAAGCGCGCCACACCGCCGCAGAGTGTGGCGGCGCGGAGTTGTTCCGCGCCGATCTGGAGAGCGTCGGCGCCATTGCCGGCATGTTCGCCGATGTCGAAGCCCGCCTCGGCCGCCTGGATGGCCTCGTCAACAACGCCGCCCGCTTCACGCGCTTCGACCCGCTCGACATCACCGAGAAGGACTGGGACTATATCCACTCGGTCAACCTCAAGGCGGTCTTCTTCTGCTGCCAAAACGGGGCGCGCCTGATGCGGAAGACCGGCGGCGGCCGCATCGTCAACATCAGCTCGCTGGGCGGCATCCGTCCCTGGGCCGGGCACGCGCACTACTGCGCGTCCAAGGCCGGCGTGATCATGCTGACCCGCGCGCTCGCCAAGGCCTTCGCGCCGGAGATCACGGTGAATTCAGTGGCGCCCGGCGTGATTCCGTTTGAAGACATCGACGAACGCGGCAAGCGCATGATCCAAGCCACGCCTGCCGGCCGTGGCGGCACGCCCGCGGAAATCGCCGATGCCGTGGTCTATTTCCTGAAGGCCTCTAACTTCGTGACCGGACAGATCCTGGCCGTGGATGGCGGCCTGAGCTTGAAGTGAGCGGCTGGCTAGAACTTATACCCGAAGCCGATGCGGATCACCGGCCAGTACTTGAACGGCCCCAGATCGTTGTTGATCTTGGTCTGTTCCGCTTGGATGTTGTTCTGCACCGTGGTATTGCTGCTGATGGCCAAACAACCGTTTATGGGGTCATTGGGGCACGTACTGCCGGTCAGATTCAACTTGGCGTTGGGAGAGCCCTGGAAGATTACGCCAAGCTCGAAATTGAGCGTGAAATGGCGCGCGCTGCGAGGGAGCAGGTTGCCGAACCCGATGAGCAGCTCGGGCGCGACCTTGCGGGAAGTGATGGATGCCGTGCCCGTGACCGGGCTCGAGTTCGCGCTGAAGTAAGGGACGCCATTCAGCGTGAAGGTTTGGCCTCCGGAAACCGATGCGCTCCCGGTCCCCTGGTTGCCATCGTAAACCACCGCGCCGGGACTGATGTGGAAGCCCCCAAAGAGGTACTGGTCATAGAGCACTTCGGCCGATTCCAACCGCAGTTTGCCATTGTAAGTGATGTTGTCGCTGGTTGTGCTGCCGCTGTAGCTGAAATAGCTGACGCCAAACCGCACGTTCGAATGGCGCGTCACGGCGGTGGCGGCCTGAACGCCTGCGCCCAATGTTCCGGCATTCACCTGGATGCCGAATCGGGGCAGCCCTTGACCGGCGGCGGGGCTGGGGCTGCTGGCGGGGGGTGCAGTGGGTTGCGGGGTATCCTGGCCGAAACACAAAGCAGGCAACAGCCCGGCGATACAAACCGCCAACGGGGCGGCGAATGCGGATCGTCTTGACGCACTTCCAGTAGGAGTTTCCATTTGGGCCCCTTTTCCCCGGCTCAGAACTGGTCCCTCAGAATCTGGATGGTGTCCCGGTCTTCCGGGAAGACGCGGGGCGTCTCGGTGAACAACTCATCTCGAATGCCCTCGGACGCCGGTCTGCTCTCCGTGAATTGGTAAATCTGGCTCTCGAGCTCGACTCTGATGGTGAGATTTGGGGTAACCCCCCTCTTGATGATCAGACGATTCCTGATGACGGAATAGGGGTAGCGTCGGACTCTCCACGCACTACGCAGGTAAAAACTCGAGCGGTCCAATTGTTCAATCTCTCTGAAATTGTCGGTCACGATGCTGACAATCTTCTTCCAGGCCTCCCCTTCGTCGATTGTCTTGCCTGGGCCGCCAGTCGCCGTCGGATCGATGGTCAACCATTTGTTGGCGATGTCGGACATGACCGTCAGCTTGATCGCTTGATCCTCTTCCAGCCGGACCACCACGGTCTGATTCTGGTCCTTCGAGAACTCCGTGGTCCACAGCCCAAGGGCCCCGTCCTTCTCGGCCCGAGCCTTCATCATGATGCCCTTTGAAACCTTGAGATCCACCGTCACCGGAGCGACCCCGACGAACTGTTCGTTGACAAAAATCCGTCCTTGCTTCACGGGTGCCGTGTCCAGAGAGAATTTCTTGGCCCAAGCCGGCGGACTGGCAAGAAAGCACGCTACAGCCAAAACCGCTGGAGCTGTAACGCCGTGTCTGATGGTCACTTTGACTTCCTCCTCATATCAGCGGGTACCCAGTCGACTCAAATCCGGAACAACCTGCGTGATTCCCTGTCTCAACGAGGGTTTCCGGTTTGCTACCTGGCTAGCATCGATTGTACATCGGACAGCCTCTTTTAGACCTGTTTTTCTTATTTATTTCCATTCGCCAGCGATTGCGGCAGTCGGGGAAGGGGCCAGTTCTGCCTACTGCGGGCACGAAAAACCCGGAAGCGGCTCATTTCAAGCGATTTCTTATACCCCTCCGGGCCCTCTGCGGGCTTCGATCCACTTACCGGCTTTCCCGATGCTCGCCGAATACCCCGCGAAGCGTGTCTGAAATCTCGCCCACGGTGGCGTAGGCGCCGGCGGCTGCCAGCATCGCAGGCATCAGGTTGGCGGTGCCGCGCGCAGCCTCGTCGAGCGCGGCCAGTTTTTCGGCCACCGCGGATGCGCTGCGCGAAGCGCGCACCTGGCGCAACGACTCCACCTGCGAGCGCTCGAGCGCCGGGTCCAGGTGGAAGGTGGGGACGGCCCGCTCCTCCTGCTGGAAGCGGTTGACACCCACCACGACGCGCTTGCCGGATTCGATCTCCCGCTGATACTGGTACGCGGCGTTCTGGATTTCGCCCTGGATGTAGCCGGCTTCGATGGCGGCGAGCGTGCCGCCCATGGCATCGATGCGCGCGAGATAATCCAGGACGCCCTGTTCGATGGAATCGGTCAGGGCCTCGATAGCTTCGCTCCCGCCCACCGGGTCGGGCGTATTGGTGACGCCGCTTTCGTAAGCGATAATCTGCTGGGTGCGCAGGGCGATGCGCGCGGATTCCTCGGTGGGCAGCGCCAGGGCTTCGTCGCGCGAATTGGTGTGCAGCGACTGCGCGCCGCCCAGCACGGCGGCCAACGCCTGCACGGCGGTGCGCACAATGTTGACATCGGATTGTTGCGCGGTGAGCGTGCTGCCGGCGGTCTGCACGTGAAAGCGGAGCATGGCGGAGCGCGGGTCGGCGGCGCCGAAGCGGTGGCGCATCAGGTGGGCGTAGATGCGGCGGGCCGCGCGGAACTTGGCGATTTCCTCCAGAAAATCGTTGTGCGAGTTGAAGAAGAAAGAGAGGCGCGGCGCGAAGGAATCCACCGCCAGGCCCGCCTGCATGGCCGCTTCGATATAGGCGATGGCGTTGGCGAAGGTGAAGGCCAGCTCCTGCGTGGCCGTCGAACCGGCTTCGCGGATGTGGTAACCGCTGATCGAAATGGTGTTCCATTCCGGCATTTCGCGCCCCGCCCAGGCGAAGATGTCGGTGATGAGGCGCATGGCCGGCCGCGGCGGATAAATGTAGGTGCCGCGCGCGATGTATTCTTTGAGGATGTCGTTCTGAATGGTTCCGGCCAGCTTCCGCCGGCTGGCGCCCTGGCGTTCGGCCACCAGCGCGTAATACGCCAGCAGAATCCCGGCGGTGGAATTGATGGTCATGGACGTGGAGACTCGCTCGAGCGGGATCTCCCGGAACAGCACTTCCATATCGGCCAGGGAGGAAATGGCGACGCCCACGCGGCCCACTTCGCCGGAGGCCATGGGGTGGTCGGAATCGAAGCCCATCTGGGTCGGCAGGTCGAAGGCTACCGAAAGGCCGGTGGTTCCCTGCGAGAGCAGGTAGCGGTAGCGGCGGTTGCTCTCCTCGGCGTTGCCGAATCCGGCGTATTGCCGCATGGTCCAGAGCCGGCTGCGGTACATGTCGCGGTATACGCCGCGGGTGTACGGGAACTCGCCCGGTTTCCCCAATTGGTGATTCATGATCGTGAGATCTTGCGCGCGCGGCGGAACGAAGAGACGCCATACCAGCCCAGCAGCAAAGTGCAGAACCCGGCCATCACCACGCGCAGCAGCGCTCCGCCGGCGGTGGCCTCGGTGGAGTGCTGGAGTTGCCGGACGTAGGTCGCGGTGCGGAATCCGAAGATCGTCGCGAAGGACAGGAAAAGAAACCCGATGACTTCATTCCACAGGGCGTGAAGGGGCTTGACGATGGCGGGCACGATGTGTTTGAGAAACGTGCCCGGCTGGCTGAGAACCTGCTGCCACACCACTTCATCGTAACAGGTGGGTTGGCGTCCCCGAGGTTGGCGGGCGAAAGCGCCTGCCGGCTCACTTGCCCAGTTCCGCCCGCAGTTGCCGGTAGGCCGTTTCTTCGTAGTTGATTTTGATCCTCTCGCGGGCCTCGGTCCTGGGATCTCCGGGCCGCGGACCTTCCTTTTTCAGCGCTCGGCCCAGCAGCGCCGTAGCCTCGGCATCGCTGGGATTCCGCTCCACCACTGCGCGCAGGCTTTCCACCGCCGCCGCGTAGTCGCCCGACCGCCACAGCGTGTAGCCCAGGTTGAAGTGGTAATCGGGGTCGGCGCTGTCCCCTTCCAGGGCCTTCCGGAAATTGGCGATGGCCTGGCTGGAATCCTTGTGGCGGGCCTGCGCCGCGCCCAGGTCGTTATAGACTTCGTTCAGCGGGACGGTTTCCGCCACCAGTTCGAAGCACTGCGCGGCCGCCGCGAAATCGCCCGTGTTGTAATGGCATAGCCCCAGGAAGAATTGCGCTTCGAAGTAGTGCGGGTCGGAACGCGTGACCCGTGCCAGCCAGCCCGCGGCGATCTTGTAGTCCTTCTTGTCCCAGTAGATCTTGCCCAGCTGGAAGCAGGGCTGCGAGTAATGTCCGTCGAGGCGCGCGGCGCGCGTGAAAAAAAGATGCCGCTGTTCGGCGGTGCTCGCCACCAGGCCGCGCGCGAAGCTCTCCATCGCGTCCAGCCGCACCGCCGGCCGCGCCTTGAGAAACTCTTCTTCGGAGGGCACGTTCTTCCATTCCAGTTGTTGCAGGGTCTGCCAGCCCAGCCGGAACTCCAATGTGGCCAGATCTTCCACCGCGCCGGTCTCGCGGAACGCCTGGCCTTGGCGCATGCGCTTGAGGTCGATGATGCGGGCGGTGATGCGCAAAGAACCTCGCGATTGCGCCTTGGCGGTCTCCGCCGGAAGCAACTCGTAGGAGCCGTAGATCACCAGCGAAGCGTCCAGCAAATCGCCGGTTTTCAGGATCGAAGCGTGCGTCAGTTCTGCCCCCGGGCTGAGCGACAGCCGCCGGTAGCCTTCCAGCCGGTCTTCGCGGTCGAGCGCCAGCACGCCTTCCGAGACCAGCGCGTCGCGCACCGTCTCGGAGATGCTTTCGCCGATCCAATCCAGGTTCGTCGAGCCGGTATGGTTGAAGAACGGAAGCGCCAGGACGTTCTCGGCGCGGGCCGCGCTGCAACAAATCAAAAGGACCGCCGCCCACCTCTGCATGCTCATTCAGCTTAGCAGCCCGGCCCGCTCTTCTCACAGACGTTCGGTGGTGACGTGGCGCACGCACTCGTGCGGGCCGTGTCGAGACTCAACTCGGCACGCGACCTAGCAGCCCCCTGGCCGCGCCTCGGCGATTTCCCTTCCGCCCACCAACTCCGCCACTCGCTCCAGCGCGTTTTCGCGGATTCCCGGGGTGTCCGCGAAACCGTGCAGCCATACCAGGCCGGGTTCCCTGCGGAACCAGGTCAGTTGCCGCTTGGCGTATTGCCGCGTGTTGCGTTGCGCGTAGAAAACCGCCTCGCGCAGATTTAACTCGCCATGGATATGTTGCAGCGCCTGTTTGTACCCGTGCGATTCGAAGGGCTTCGAAGCTTCCGCGAACCCCAGCGCCAGAATGTGCCGCACTTCATCCACCAACCCGCCGGCGAACATCGCGGCCGAGCGCCCCTCCAGCCGCCCGTACAACTCGTCGCGATCCGGCAGCAACCCCATCTTGAGCGTGCGGTAGCCGCGCAGCGCATCGCGGCCCTGGCGGAAGACTTCGCTGGCCGGCCGGTGCGTCAGCAGACAGACTTCCAGCGCCCGCGTGACCTTTGGCACGTCGTGCGGATGAATCTTGTGCGCGGTCTCGCGGTCCATGCGGTCGAGCAGGCGGTGCAACGATCCCGCGCGCCGCGCCTCGCGCGCCGCCAGGCGGTCGCGCAGGTCCTGGTCGCGTGACGGACCTTCGAACAGTCCGTCTAACAAGGCACGCAGGTAGAAACCGGTGCCGCCGGCCAGGATCGGCAGGCGCCCCCGCGCGGAGATGGCGGCGATGGCTTCACGCGCCATGCGCGCGTACTCTCCCGCGGTGAATGGCTCGTCGGGATCGAGAATGTCGATCAGGTGATGCGCGATGCCGCGCCGTTCTGCGAGCGCCAGTTTCGCCGTGCCGATGTCGAAATACCGGTACACCTGTAGGGAATCGCAGTTGACGATTTCGCCCCCGAACTGTTCCGCAATGAGAAGTGCGAGATCGCTCTTTCCGGAGCCCGTGGGACCGGCCACCGCAACCAGCGGCCGTGCGGGCGCGTCTGCTAATGTAGCGGCACTGCCAGCGGATTGGTGTAGGTAGTCGGTCACAGTTTCGGTCGCCGGGGCCTGGCCGCGCGGTCTCGTTATACAATATAAGGGTAGTCTTCGGCCTGCCGGGGTGCCAGTCGGTTGAAAATAGAGGTTAGGTTTCCATGATTCGGTTAGCCAAAGCGTTTTTGATTGCTGTCTCGCTGGGTGCGGTCGCGTTCGCGCAGGCGGCGTCTCCGCAAAACCAGAACAGTGCGCCGCCGGACAACCGCGCTAGCGCCTATTATAACTTTGCCATGGGACGGGTGTACGCGGAACTGGCGGAGGCCGATGGAAACCGGGACTACGTCGACAAGGCCATTCAGCACTATCGCGAGGCCCTCAAAGCCGACCCCCAGGCTGGCATCATCCTGGATGAGCTGACGGATCTCTACCTGGCCGTCAACCGCCTGGACGATGCCACCGCGCTGGCGCAGGATCTCTTGAAGCAGAACCCCGACAACGTGGACGCGCACCGCATGCTGGGGCGCATCTACACCGCGGCGCTGGCCCACGCCCCGCAGGGCAAGATCGACGAACGCGCCCTCCGCATGGCCACCCAGGAATACGAAAAGGTCACCGCCAAGGATGCCAAGGATGTCGAAAGTTGGGTCATGCTGGCCAAGCTATACGGCACCGCCGGAAACGCACCCGACGCCGAGAAAGCCTACAACGCCGCGCTGGCCCTCGAACCGGATAACGAAGACGCGCTCACCGGCCTCGCCATGCTGTACGGCAACATGGGCGATACCAAGCGCGCCATCGAAAAACTCAAGGCCGCCACCGACAAGAATCCCAACGACCGCTCCTTGCGGATTCTGGCGCAAGCCTACGAAGAGCAGAAGGATTATAAGAACGCCGCCGAGACCCTGCGCAAGGCCGTGGCTCTTGCGCCCGACGACGACCGCCTGGCCCGCGGCCTGGCCGAAGACCTTTATTTCTCCGACCAGGCCGACGAAGCTCTCAAGATTTACCAGGACCTGGCGACCAGGTCCCCCCACGATCCCCTGATTCCGTTGCGCATGGCCGAGATTTACAGCAACAAGCGCGACTACTCCCAAGCCCACGAAGCCATCGACAAGGCCAAAAAAATCGACCCCGACGGCCTGGAGCCGCGGCAGGAGGAAATTAAGCTGTACGAAGCCGAGGGAAAACTCGATCAGGCCATCGCTGCCATGAACAGTTTGCTGGCCGATACCGCGCGCAAGATTTATTCCAAGGAAGAGCAGCAGGAGCGCGCCGGCCGATATGAGGAACTGGGCACTTTGAACCGCACGGCCGGCCACTACCCCGCGGCGCTGGACGCCTTCAAGCAGATGGGCGACGTCTACAAAGACAGCGCCCAACTGATGACCGTGCAGATCATTGAAACCTACCGCGCGGCAAAGGACATGGCCAGCGCCCGGCGCGAAGCCGACGCCGCCCTGAAAAAGTTTCCCAACGAGTACATCATTGCCCGCGAGCACGCCGAGGTGCTTGGCGACTTGGGCAAGACCGATGATGCCGCCGCCGAGCTCCGCGGCCTCATGAATGGCACGCGCGATTTTCAGACGCTGCTGGCCGCCGCCGAGGTCTACGAAAAGGGCAAACGCTGGGACGACATGGGCAAGGACCTGGATGAGGCCGAAAAACTCGCCTCCACCGACGAAGACAAAGAGAGCGTCTTTTTCATGCGCGGCGCCATGTTCGAGCGCATGAAGAAATACGACGAGTCCGAAGCCGCCTTCCGCAAGGTACTGGCCCTCAACCCGCAGCATGCCGGCGCGCTCAACTACCTGGGCTACACCCTGGCGGACCGCAACCTCCGGCTCGATGAAGCCT
>JBEKYE010000201.1:0-8730 GCA_049511275.1 Bryobacteraceae bacterium | reverse complement strand
GGCGCTCATCATCGTAGGATGCCTCATGATGCCGGTGGTGGCCGAGATTCCATGGAACGATATCGAAGTGGCCGTGCCGGCATTCCTCACCATGATGGCGATCCCGCTGACCTTCAGCATCGCCAACGGGTTGGCTTTCGGTTTCACCACTTACACGCTGATGAAGATTCTGCGCGGCAAGTTCCGCCAGGTGAACTGGCTGGTGTATGTGCTCACGGCGGTTTTTATCGCGCGATTTCTGTATCTGTCGCGGGGGTGAAGGCGATGGCGACAGTAGTTAATGCGCGACTCTTCCATGTGTTTCGATGGCGGCAAGCACTCGGTGCGCCACCATGACGATCGAATGCCGGTGAGAAGTGCAGGTTGATGTGCGGCGCGGCTTAGGGATGGAGGCTCAGCGTGGCTTTTCCGGCGGGGCCGTTGTAAATCAGCTCGACCGAATAGATGCCCTTGGCCAGGCCGTGGTATGAGAAGAAAAGCAGGCCCGCCTGGGGAAGCGGGCGGTCGCCCTCCGGCAGCGCGGCCTTTTGAATCTTCTGTTGCATGGCGTGCTGCAACGGCATCGGCATGTGGACCGGCGCCGGCGTGGACCCGGCATCGGATCCGCCAGTCGAGATGCCGGTCTTGGATTTCGCCGGCGGCTCGGGAGGCTCCCACGAGGGATCTTTCGCACTGGAGAGAACCAGACCGAAAGGCTGGCTGGGCAAGGGCACTTTCTTGCCGTTGATGCGGAGCGAAAAGTCGCTGGTGGAGAGCGTCAGCCGCGCTTCGGGCGGACCGAACAGGCCGGTTTCGACCACCACGAAATCCTCCGTCGAAAAAAGGCCCTGCGGGGTGGGGATGGAGTGCTCCACGAAGTCGGCCGCAATCGTCAGCTTGCCTAGCAGAGCCTGGGCCTGATAATCGGCCGGAGCCACTCGAGGCGGCAGGCCCTTGACTTCGTTGGCCGGCGCCTCCTTGGCGGGAGGTTGTTGCTCCTGGGCGCACAGACACAGGGCAACGATCCAGACGGTGTTTCGCAAGATTTGAGAAATTCTCATGCCAGCTTTCAAACTAACATGGCGCAGGCCCCTCCGGCATGGCGCCGGCCCGCGCGTCAGCTTTAGGAGGCACGACACACCACGAAAGGCGATGGTCTGTCCCACCTGTTCGTTCGGTTGCGCTAATATTTCACTTTTCCCGCCCGGGCAGCCCACTCCTCGAAAGGGCGGGTGGCGTGTTGATCCGCCACCCGCACCATCGGAATCGCGCGTTCTGGCGGCGGCACGCCGATCTCCTTATAGATGAAACCGTCATCGAAGCCCGCCGCACCGGCATCGTCGTGCGTCGCGGCGTAGAACAGGCGCGCCGGCCGCGCCCAGTAGATGGCCCCCAGGCACATCGGGCAAGGTTCGCAGGAGGTGTAGATATCGCAGCTCGCCAGTTGGAAGTTGCCCAGCACCCGGCACGCTTCCCGGATGGCGACAATCTCGGCGTGGGCGGTGGGATCGTTGGCGCGCGTCACCTGGTTGGTCCCGGTCGAGATCACGATCCCGTCCTTCACCACCAGCGCGGCGAACGGTCCGCCGTCCCGCCGCACGTTTTCCACCGCCAGATCGATGGCCTGCCTGAGAAATGCGTGATTCATGTGGCCCTGAAGCGCCACTCCATAGCCTACACGAATCACGACGGTCCGGGAGAACGCGGGCTATGCACAGGGCACCGGCGGCAAGACCGCCGGCGCTACCAGTTGGTCCAGGAGGCCTGTCCTGCTTATGCCTCGACGAGGCCCGCGCGGATGGCGTATCGCACCATGCTGGCGGTTTCGTGGACGCCGAGCTTTTCCAGGATCCGGCTGCGGTGCGAGTCGGTTGTCTTGTAGCTGATGCCCAACTGCGCGGCGGCCTCTTTGGTCGACTTGCCCTGGGCGATCAGCACCAGCACCTGCCGTTCGCGCTCCGTCAGGGCGAAGACGATGCGCACCGACTCCGCGTCCGGGACGAACATGCCTCTCTTTCTATCCGCGACCTCGGCTACCGTGCCCATGAATCCGGCAAACTCGCCGTTGGCGCGGTATCGCGGCGCGCCGGCGCTCTCCACCCAGGAATACGATTCGTCGGCCCGCTGCAACCGGAATTGCATGCGGAAGGGTTGCCGGGCATGGAACGCCCGCAGGTAAGTCTCCATGCTTAGGTCCCGATCGTCCGGGTGCACGCCTTGCACCCACCCGCTACCGGTTTCCTCTCCGGCGGTCCGGCCGCGGTAGTGGAGCCAGGCGCGGTTCACGTAGTCGCATGCGGTATCCGGACCGGAGGTCCAGATCATGGCCGGGGAGTTGTCCGCCAGCCGCAGGAACTGCTGCTCGCCTGCCCGTTGCAGTTCTTCCACCCGGGCCTGGAGCTCCGCCAAGCGCCGTTTGAGCACCGTTAAGTCATCCGCTTGGATTCCAGGCGCCATTGCAAAATAAGACCCGTACCCAAGATGATAAGATAGGGAACGCCAACCGTAAAGTACCAAAAACAGGCCGGTACCTCTTGACAGCCGCCTTTTGGAAGGTAACCGTTTGAGCCACTTAGCTTTTATGGAACTTGCCGGGCGCCGTGGGGAATTATGATTAAGAGGGAAATGGCGCACCAGTCGACCGAAACCGATGACGAGTTGTTGACTCGTCTGCGGCGCGGGGACGAAGCAGCGTTTGTGACGCTGTATCGCCGACGCCAGGGCGCCATCTACCGTTTTGCGATGCACATGAGCGGTTCAGCCACCGCCGCCGAAGATATCACCCAGGAGGTTTTTCTGGCCCTGCTCCGCCGGGAATGCGGGTACGACCCGGAGCGCGGCACGCTTTCCGGTTATCTGTTCGGCATCGCCCGAAAGTTAGTGTTGCGGAACCTGGAGCGCGGCCGGGCGGACGTGGCGCTCGAAACCGAGCCGGACGATGCGTCCATGCCCGAGCTGGCGGTGATCGACGACCCGCTGATCGATCTCACGCGGAGGGAAGGGACCGAAGCCTTGCGGCGGGCGGTGATGGCTTTGCCGCGCCGTTACCGCGAAGTGGTTCTGTTGTGCGATCTGGAAGAGTTGGATTATGCCGACGCGGCGGTGGTGTTGCGATGTCCCATCGGGACGGTGCGATCCCGCATGCACCGGGCGCGCGCTCTGCTGTTCGAGAAACTGAACCAGGACCGGAATCCCCGGCTGGCGGTCGGCCCCTGGAAGCCGATGAGGGTTGCCATATGACGTGTGTGGAATTCTGGAATCACTTGCGCGAAGGGGGCCTTGAGGCATCCGCGGGCTCCGGCCACCTGGCGGAGTGCGCGGCCTGCGCCGCTCGCTGGAACCGGCAGCAGGCGCTCGAAGCCGGGCTGCGGCTGGTCTCCGCCGGAATGCGCGGCGAGGAAGCGCCCCCGCGTGTGGAGGCCGGCCTGGTGGCCGCGTTCCGCGCGCAAGCGGGATTCAAACGGCGCCAGGCGTCCCGGCAATCCTGGCGCTCGTATTCCTGGTGGCCGCCGGTCCTCACCTGGGCGTCCGCCGCCGCGACCGTCGTGCTGGCGATGGTTCTGATGCACGGGTCGCGCCCGGTGCCGGCTCCCATCGCTCCGATGTCCGCGCCGAACCGCATCGCACCGGCGGCCGTGGAATCGGCTGACGTGGCGGCTGACCGGGTGGACGAAGATTCCTACGGCGCGGATAGCGATTTTATCCCCGTGCCGAACGCCGCGCGCATCGAACCCAATGAAGACGTGCACCTGGTGCGAGTGGAAGCAACGCGCTCCGCCATGATGGCGCTGGGAATTGTGGTCGGCGCGGAGAACGCTTCCGATACCGTGGTGGCCGATGTGGTGCTCGGCTCCGATGGCATGGCGCGCGCCGTGCGCCTGGTGACCAACGGCGACGGCTCGCTGCTGGAAGAGGAGTAGAAGTATGTCGATGCGAATTCTGGCAATCGGCCTGCTGGCTGCGGCGGCAGTGTTCGCGCAACCGCAGAGCCGCGGCGGAGCGCCCAACTGGGGCCCCCGCCTGGTGGGCGCCGAACCGGGCCGGCAGGGGCCCGTGGTGAAGGGCGCGCCCTTTTCGGCGGACCTGGTCACTGAAACCACGCAGACGCTCGCCGACGGTAACCACATCCACCAAAGCAGCACGTCGCGGCTCTACCGCGACGCCGAAGGCCGCACGCGGCGCGAGCAGTCTCTCAACGGCCTGGGTGTGTTGGCGCCCAATACCAATCTGCCGCCGGTGGTTTTTATCAACGACCCGGTGGCGCACGTGAACTATGCGCTCAGCGCGTCCGCCCACACGGCCACCCGGTCGGCCGGCGGCCGCGGATTTAGCTGGAACGGCGCGGCCGGCGAGCCGGCGCAGAAACAGGACGCCGCGGCCGGTTCCGGCCGGCGTATGCGTAACGCGCAGGCGCAGGCCGGCGGGCAGAGCGTGAAGACCGAATCGCTGGGACGCCAGACCATCGAGGGAGTACCGGCCGAAGGCACTCGCACCACCGTGACCATTGCGGCGGGTCAACTCGGCAACGAGCAGCCCATCCAGATTGTCACCGAGACATGGTATTCGGCGGATCTCCAGATGGCGATTCTTACCAGGCGCAGCGATCCGCGCTCCGGAGAGACGGTGACGCGCTACGCCAACATCAGCCGCACCGAGCCGCCGCACGCGCTGTTTGAAGTGCCGGCCGACTACAAGGTGACCGATTCCGCCGGGCGCGGCCCGCGAACCGGCGGCAAGTAATCAGAAGGCCATCAGGTCCTTGCCGGCTTCCACCTTGTCGGGGTCGATGCCGGGGACCTTCAGCAGGTCGCGCCACTCCTGGAAGGCCGGATGGTCTTTGCGGTACGCCAGCACCGCTTCCGACTCGGCCACCGTGAACCGCAACACGGACTTCAACTCCACCAGCGGCGCGGTGTTCACCAGGACCTTGGATCCCTTGCCGAAGTTTTTCACCAGATAGGCCACCACGGCGGTGACCTCGTCGTCGCTGGCCTTGGCGCCGCGATCGATCATGTCGTAGACCTTGTCGGACCAATCGTCCTGGCTGAGCCGCTGGCCGCGGAAGTGGCCGGCGCCGTGGCAATCCAGGCAGATCTTGACCACCAGTTCCTTGCCGGCGCCGGCGGGCAGAGCTTTGGCTTCTTCATCGCCGGTGAGCGCCACAGCCAGCGAACCGGCCAGCGCCAGCAGAAAAATGACCCTCATCATAAAATGTTCTTGACTCTAACCTAACGTCACAGCCGATGCTGGATCAAGGGCCCATGTATCGAAGCAGGCAATTTGCGGAGCTGGCGGGAGTCACGGTGCGGACGCTGCATCACTACGACCGGATGGGACTGTTGCAGCCGCGCCGCACGGCAGCCGGCTTCCGCGTCTACCAGGCGCGCGACCTGGAGCGGCTGGAGCAGATTATCGCTCTGAAATTCCTGGGACTGCCGCTGCGGCGCATCGGCGCGCTGCTCGACCAGGAAGCTCCGACCCTGCCCGACGCGCTGCGCATGCAGCGCACCGTGCTGGAGGAGAAGCGGCGGCTTCTGGACCGGGCGATCGCGGCCATCCAGGAAGCCGAGGTTTCGATTCGGGGAAACCGGGCGGCCGATGCCGGGGTTCTGAAAAAAATCATCGAGGCAATTGAAATGCAAAACAATACGGATTGGCTGGCCAAGTATCAGACGCCCGAGGCCAAGGCGAAGCTGGCAGCGCGCAAGGGCGAATGGACGCCCGAAATGCAGGAGCGGGTATCGGCGCAATGGCAGGAACTCTTCGCCGAGGTGGAAGCGGCCTTGGGCGAAGATCCGGCGAGCGACCACGTGCAGTCGCTGGCGGCTCGCTGGACGCGGCTGGTGGAAGGCTTCACCAAGCGAGATCCGGACCTGACGCAGAGCGTCGCCAGCGCGTGGCAGGACTACGGCAACTGGCCGGCGGAAGCCAAGCAGCAGGCCGCGCCGTTCCGCAACAAAGAAATCTGGAGCTTCATGTGCAAGGCCATCGCGCTGCGGAAGCAGTAGGCCTCAAGCCGGGCCAGCATACAGCGCAAGACATAAGAGTGGCATTGCTGGCCCCACATGGGCGCGTCCTGCCTTGCTGCGCGTGGGGTTCAGACGCGGGCCGGTGAGCCAAACCGACTAGACCGGGGCCGGCATTCACTCCACACGCAGGGCGACGATGGGATCGATGCGCGCGGCGCGCAGGGCGGGGAAGGACGCAGCCGCCATGGCGACTACCGTGAGCGTGGCGGCGGCGACTGCGATGGTGAGCGGGTCGGCGGTGGAGACGCCGTACATGCTGTGGGCGACGATGCGGGCGAGCGCCATGGCGGCCGCCGCGCCAACCACCGCGCCGATGGCCAGCAGGATGAGGGTCTCGCGGAGAATCAGCCAGACCACCGAGGCGGGTTTGGCGCCGATAGCCATGCGGATGCCGATCTCACTGCTGCGGCGCTCCACGGCATAGGCCAGCACACCGTAAAGCCCCACGGCGGCGAGCAGCAATGCCAGCGCGCCGAAGAAGCTGGACAGTTGCGCGATGATGCGTTCCTGAGTGACTCTCTGGCCTACCAGATCGGTGAGCGTGCGGGGCTCCAGGGCGGCCACTGACGGGGCGAGCGAGCGGACTTTCCGACGCATGGCGGCGATCACGCCGGAGGGTGCGGCGAAGGTGCGGATTTCAAAGGTGACATCGGACGGGAGGCCGTCCAAGCCTTGCGTGGAAGGAACGTAGAAGCGGCTGCGGACGTCGCCTCGCAGGTTGTGGTCGCGCAGGTTGGCGGCCACGCCGACGATTTCGAACGGTGGGGCTTTGGAATCGGGAAAGAGGTCGCGAATGTGGTTGCCGAGGGGATTGCGGCCGGCGAAAAACTCCTTGGCCATGGCCTCATTGATGACGCAGACGGGAGTGGAAGAGGCGGTGTCCTGGCGGGAGATTTCGCGGCCGCGCAGGACGGGAACTCCGAGAGCGGAAAAATAATCGGGGCCGATCTGATCGCAGCGGGCTGCAGCGTCTCCTTTTGCCGGCTTGTAGCCTTCGATGTCCAGTTGGGTGCCGCATTCGGAGCCGCCGAACAGCCCGTTCTCCGAGTAAGTGGCGCTGCGCACGCCGGGGATGGAGCGGAACTCATCGAGCAACCGCGCGAAGAGATCGATGCCGGCTTGCTCTTTGTATCCGGCGGTGAGGGCGTCAATGGGAACGGCGATCAGGTTGCCGGCGGAATACCCGAGCTGCACGCGCTGGAGGTTGCGCAGCGTGCGCACGAAGAGCCCGGCGCCGATCAGCAGCAGCAACGAAATGGCGATCTGCGCGACCACCAGCGCCTTGCCGGCGGTGATGCGCGAGACGCCGCCGGTGACGCCACGGGAGTTGTCCTTGAGCACCGGTGCGACATCCACGCCGGTCGAACGCAAGGCCGGCGCGAGCCCGAACAGGACGCCGGTGAGGACGGCGAGCCCGGCGGTGAAGGCC
Organism: Bryobacteraceae bacterium; assembly: GCA_049511275.1. Lineage (GTDB taxonomy): Bacteria > Acidobacteriota > Terriglobia > Bryobacterales > Bryobacteraceae > PALSA-129. Next base: position 1,293 of record JBEKYE010000201.1, on the reverse strand, counting down.
AGAATGCGGGCATCGGTCCGGACATCGAGCGCTATGGTCTCCGGGCCGCTCGCGACCACGCGCAGCAGGATGCGCGTGCCCCAGGCGGAGACCAAGATGGCGAGCGCGGCTCCGATGGCGGAAAGCAGCAGGCTTTCCGCCAGGAACTGGCGGACGAGGCGCCAACGGCCGGCGCCCATGGCGAGGCGGATGGCGATTTCCTTCTGGCGGGCGGCGGCGCGGGCCAGGAGCAGGTTGGCGATATTGGCGCAGGCGATGAGCAGGACCAGGGCGACGACGGCCATGAGCACGTAGAGCGGCTGCGAAAAGCCTTCGCGCAGTTCACTGGCGCCTCGCGCGCCGGGGCGCACTTCAATCTTCTGGTCGAGCATGCTCTTGTGCTGGTCGGCGCTGAGGCCGGGGATATTGTAAGCGGCCAGCATCTGCTGGAAGGCCACGCTCATATTGGCCTGGGCCTGTTTGAGAGAGACGCCAGGTCTGAGCCGGCCCATCACCTGGAGCCACATCACGCGCTCGACCGCGGCTTCGTTGTCATGCAGCCACTCGCGGCCGGGTTTGATGGCGGGCTCCATCATCATGGGAATCCAGATATCGGGCGCGGAGCCGACGGTCTCGCCGAAGAAGCCGGGCGGCGCCACGCCGATGATGCTGAGCGCGGCGCTGCGGATGCGTACCACCTTGCCCAGGACATCGGCGCTGCCGGAGAAGCGCGAGAGCCAGTAGTTGTAGCTGATCACGGCGTAGGGAGCGTTGCGCTCGATGCGGTCGTCCGATTCGGTGAAGGCGCGGCCGATGATCGGGGAGACGCCGAGAACCGAAAAGTACGAGCCGGTGACGAGGCGTTCGTGGAGGATCTCAGGAGCGCCTCCATCGATGGTGGCGCTGTAGCGCTGAGCGTCGCTTTCGGCGGCGTACATGCCGGAGAAGACCTGCTGGCGGTCGCGCAGGTGTTGGAATTCCTGGAAGCTGAAGAGCGAGCGGACGCCGCCCTGGGAGCCCTGCGAGACGCCCGAAGCCGAGGGGTCGGAGATCAGGACCAGCTCCTGGGGATCGCGCACCGGCAGGGATCTCAGCAACACCGAATCGATGAGGGAAAAGATAGCGGTATTGGCGCCGATGCCGAGGGCCAGCGAGAGCGCCGCGATGGCGGTAATGGCCGGGTTGCGGGCGAGCGCCCGAACGCCGAACCGCAGGTCCTGCCAGATGTTTTGCAGCATGCAGTAGGGAATCCCCTTGGAATCATTTTAGACGGTGGAGAAGAAAGAACGTTGGCTCGGGCACGTCCGTCTCATC
>JBEKYE010000200.1:0-8737 GCA_049511275.1 Bryobacteraceae bacterium | reverse complement strand
GGCAATCCCCTGGTGGATTACACCATCAAGGATATCGGCTTTTATCTCGAGGATCAGTGGAAGGCTTCGGATCGCCTGACGGTGACTCTGGGCGCGCGGTATGAGCATTCGTTTATGCCGCCGCCGCCAACCGCCAATCCGGGGTACGCGCTGACCGGCGCGCCGCTGCACACCGGCTCGGTGAATCTGATGCCGCGCATCGGACTGGCCTACCGGGTCAACGATAAGACGGTAATCCGCGCCGGCGCCGGCACGTTCTTTGCGCGTGTGATCGGCGGCATGCTGGACGACGTTTACACCGGCAACGGAATCTACCAGATTTCGGACAGTTTGAGCAACGCGACACTGATTGCGCAGGGACCGGTATTTCCCAATGCCCTGGCAGGTCCTCTGACCTCAATCACCGCGGGCGCTTCGACCCTGGATGTTCTGGCTCCCAACCTGAAGACGCCATATTCCGAACAGGCAACGGCTGCCGTGGAGCGGCAACTTTCGAAGGACATGGTACTTACGATTTCCGGAATCTTCAGCCGCGGAGTCAATCTCTATGGCACCCAGGACATCAACGCTCCGGCGCTCGGTGCGCCGTTCACCTACACCGTATCGGGCGCACCGTCCAACATTCCAACCGCCTACGCGACTCAGGTTTACACCGGTGCCCGGCCGAATCCCGCTTTCGGAGCCATATACGAAGAAACCAACGGCGTCAGCAGTTGGTACGACGCGCTTGTCGTTGCTTTTGACAAGAGGTTCTCTCATGGATTCGAGTCGTCGGCATCGTACACCTGGTCCCACGAAATCGACGACGGGCAAGGCGCTGCCACCAACGCGATCTTCGGATTCAGCGACGGTCTTTGGACGTACAACGGACAATACGCCTTCGATAAAGGCAGCGGTTCGCTCGATCAACGGCAGAGGTTTGTCTATACGTTTGTGTGGGCGCCTACCTTCTGGCATTCCAGCAACGCATTCGCCAAATACGTGGTGAACAACTGGCAGCTTTCGAGCATAACGACGATCCAGAGCGGCCGACCGTCCGGAAGCCCGACGATCCATCTCACCGACACGCCGGTCACCGGCATGCTATACAGCGCCGACGCTCTCGACGGGTTTAACGGGAACTTCCGCGTGCCGTTCCTGCCGGTGAATAGCCTCTACACGCCGTGGGTGGAACAGGAGAATTTCCGCCTGACCAAGATCATTCCGTTGCCCCGCGAGGGCATGAAGCTGGGTCTTAGCTTCGAGGCGTACAACATTGCCAACAACTGGTCGCCCACGGCCCTGACGTCACAGATGTTTACCGAGACGAAGGGCGTGCTTACTTACACCCCGACGGCCTTCGGTGTCGGATCGAGCGATGGTGGTTTCCCCGATGGCACGCAGGCCCGCCGCATGCAGGTGAGCGCGCGCCTGACGTTCTAGTTCAAGGTTCTAAACCCGACCCAAACCGGGCGAGGCAGACGACGGAGTCCGTCGTCTGCCTCTTTTTTTGGCGCCTGGCTTCCCCACATAAGCACAGACGTTGGTGGCGATGACGTGGCGCACGCACTCGTGCGTGCACAGCTGGCACTTTTGCCGACGCCCGGCGACGACAGACGGTCCGTATGTCACCGGTGCCGCGAAGAATCTCGACACGGCACGCACGAGTGCCTGCGCCCCTGCGTCAGCCCGTCTGGTTGGCGGACTCCCGCACGTAAAAACGCCGGCCGCAGGCGCGGCAGTGGCGGGGAAGGCGGTGGCAGCTCTTCATGATGGCGTCCAGAATGCCGCGGGGCAGGGACGGCGCAATGTCCCGCTTGAAGCACCGCGGGCAGCGCAGTTCCCCGGGCTTGATGTCCATCTTCGAGCTGACTTCCAATCCGGCAGTCTATCAGACGGCGCCGGGGTGCGCAGCCAAACAGGAATTGTGTATTCAACGCGGAGGCGCCGAGACGCGGAGAAAACAGAAGCAAAATCAAGACCCGAGGACGGTGAGGAAGCTTCTGAAACCAGGCACAAAGGCGTGCGTGAAGGGTGTTAGCCTGTTGTTCGTGCGCAGCTTTTTCATCTTTCTCTCGCGGCGCAAGCTCTTACGAAGATGGATGGAAACCTCTTCTCTGACCCAGCGCCTGGCCGCCCGTTTCGTGGCGGGCCACAACCTGGACCAGGCGCTTGCGGTGTGCCGCGAATTGAACTCGGCCGGCATTACGGTCAGCCTCGATCACCTCGGCGAAAGCGTGACGTCGCTGGAGGAGGCCGCCGCGGCCCGCGATGTCTATCTCCGGACGCTGAACGCCATCCACGATTCCGGGATTCAGGGCAACGTGTCGCTGAAGCTGACCCAATTCGGCCTGGACCTCTCGGCGGAAGCCTGCCGCGCCAATGTCGGGCAACTGGTGGAACAGGCAGCGCGCCGGGAGAGCTTCGTGCGCGTCGATATGGAGAACAGCCCGTATGTGGACCGCACTCTCGACCTGGTATGCGACCTGCACCGGCAGCATGGGCACGTGGGGGTGGTAATTCAGGCGTATCTCTACCGCAGCGCGAAGGATCTCGAGATGCTCCGCCGGCAGGGGATCACCGTGCGGCTGTGCAAGGGCGCTTATCTGGAGCACGCCGATGTGGCCTTCCCGCAGAAGGCGCTAGTGGACGCCAACTTCATCACGCTGATGAAGGCACTGCTCGACGGCGGCGCGTACGCGGCGCTGGCCACGCACGATCCGAAGATGATCGAAGCTACCAGGGCGTACGCGGCGGAGCGCCATATCGCGCGCGACGCCTTTGAGTTTCAGATGTTGTACGGCATCCGCCGCGACCTGCAGCAACAACTGGTGCGGGATGGCTACCGCATACGGGTCTACGTGCCGTTCGGCGGGGCCTGGTATCCGTATTACATGCGGCGGCTGGCGGAGCGGCCGGCCAACGTGTTCTTTATTCTGCGCAACCTGTTCCGATCGTAATTCCGGGCAGGGCATTTAGGAGTTGCGTAGCCTCTCCCCGAAATAGGCGTGCTACCGTAGGAACTAAGGACGCGGATTGCTCGTCTAAGAGACTATGCGCTACTGGGCTTATCTCGCCGGCAAACTGGTGGTGGCGGCGGCGCCGCTATACGGATTGCTGTCGTGGCTGGGGAAAATTTTTCCCCCGACCAAAGACCAGATGGCGCCCCTCAACAGCGGAATGCAATTCCTGTTGTGCGATCTGGCGTTGCTGGGCTGGTTTCTGCTGTGCGCCGGCGCGCTCTACGCGATCGTGTGGGACCAGCGGCGCCGGTGCCGGGTGTGCCTCACGAGGCTGCGGATGCCGGTGGAGACCGGCTCGTGGGGCTACATGCTGCAACTGGGGCGGCCGCGCATCGAATCCATCTGTCCTTACGGCCACGGGACTCTGAAGGAAGAAGAACTGCAGATCTCGGGCCTGACCAACGCCGAGTGGACACCCCATTCCGACGATATCTGGGATGAACTGTGCGCTCCCGGCAAGGATGCCGGCCAAGACACGTGAAACGTCTGCCCCGCTGGCGGATGGCAGCCGGTTGCCTGGTCCTGGCGGGGCTCCTGCTGGCGGCGGCGATGTTCACGCCGCTCTACCTGCGCAACCTGGCGTTGCAGAATTTCGTGGCCGGAATTACACACGACGTGAAGAATCAGGAAAAACCGGACGGCACGCTACGCGCCTGGGTTTTGGAAAAGGCTCAGCAGCTTGAACTTCCGGTAACGGAAGACAACGTGCACATCATGCGTGGGCCGGAGGGCCTGCGGATCGATGTGCGTTATTCCGTTCGGGTCAATCTGCCGTTGTATACGGTGGACCTGCACTTCTATCCGGGCGCGGGCAGCCGCTAGGTGCGCGCGAGGATTCTCGGCGAGGCCGAAGAGCCGCCTGAAAGGCGGCTGCAGCCAGGATTGGCTGCCCCACAACGGTGGCTGGCAGGGTGTTTGTGACATGACTTCATGCGAAAATTAGGATTGGTGGGAAAATCCGCGCAAAAACGGGGGATGAGCCTTCGCATCCCGACCGATTCGGCCCTGGCACGGTTTTTTCTGTCGCCGATAGGGCGCGCCATGATCATGGGCGGGGCCCTGCTGGTGATCGTGATGCTGGGGGTCTTCACGTTTTTTTACGCCCGGTACTCGCGGGTCATCGACCAGAAGCTGAACGCCGGGCCGTTTGCGAACAACGCCAAGATTTTCGCCACGCCGGAAACGGTGGGAGTGGGGGACGCGATTTCCCCGAACGACATCGCGGCTGAACTGCGGCGCAGCGGGTACAACGAAGCGCGCGCGAACCCCATCGGCTATTACCAGATCCGCCCCAACGAGATTGAAATCTTTCCGGGTACGGAGTCTTACTTCGACCAGGAGGCCGCGGTGCTGAAGTTCGCGGGCGGCCGGATTTCGCAGATCGTCTCGTTGCAGGACAACACTTCGCGCAATCAGTACCAGCTCGAGCCGCAGCTCATCACCAACCTCTCCGGGCCCGCGCGCGAGAAGCGCCGGCTGGTCAAGTTTGCCGATATCCCGCCGGTGCTGGTGCAGGCGGTGACCTCCGCCGAAGACAAGCATTTCTTCCAGCACGCGGGCTTCGACCCGGTGCGCATCATCAAGGCGGCGTACGTGGATATCCGCCAGGGCCGCAAGGAGCAGGGAGCTTCCACACTGAGCCAGCAACTGGCGCGCATGTTCTTTCTGGACCAGGACAAGCGCTGGACGCGCAAGCTGGCGGAGATGATCATCACGCTGCAATTGGAACAGAAGCTCACCAAGAACGAGATTTTCGAGGATTACGCCAACCAGATCTACCTGGGGATGCGCGGCACGTTCCGCATCCACGGGTTCGGCGAGGCGGCCGAAGCATACCTGGGCAAGGACCTGAGCCAGATCAACCTGCCGGAAGCGGCGGAGCTGGGCGGGCTGATCCAGCGGCCGGGGTACTTCGATCCGTTCCACCATCCGGACCGCATGAAGGAACGGCGCAACGTGGTGCTGGGGCTGATGCGGTCGAACGGCTTCATCACCGACCGGGACTACGCGCTGGCGATGGATGCGCCGCTGACGGTGGCGCGGGGCGCGTCGCAATCGGCCGAAGCGCCGTACTTCGTGGATGAAGTGAACGACGAGCTGCAGGCCAAGTTTCAGGATGCGGATTTCCAGTCGAACGCCTTCCGCGTGTATACCACGCTGGACCTGCGCCTGCAGCGCGTGGCGACGGACGCCATTGCTTCCGGCATGAAGTTGGTGGACGACCAGATCAAGAGGCAACGGCGTTTCCGGGGACAGACGCCGCCGGAACCGCAGGTGGCGCTGGTGGCCCTGGATCCGCACACGGGCGCGGTGAAGGCCATCGCCGGGGGCCGCAACTATGGTTTGAGCCAGCTCAACCGCGTTCTGGCCAAGCGGCAGCCGGGTTCGATCTTCAAGCCGTTCGTGTATGCCGCGGCCATGGATACGGGAGTGGAAGGCTCGCCGCGCGTGTTGACGCCTTCCACCATCGTGGACGACGAGCGCACCACGTTCTGGTTCGACGGCAACCCTTACTCGCCGCACAATTTCAAGGACGAGTACTACGGCAACGTGCCGTTGCGATTTGCGCTGGCGCATTCCCTGAATTCCGCCGCGGTGAAGGTCGCGGAGATGGTGGGCTACGACGCGGTTGTGGAGATGGCGAATCGCGCGGGCATGAATTACAAGATCCAGCCGACGCCGGCGGTGGCGCTGGGGGCTTACGACATCACGCCGCTTGAAGCCGCGGGCGCGTACACCATGTTCTCGAACGAGGGCCGGTACGTGAAGCCGGACTTCCTCACGCTGGTGCGGGACCAGAACAGCAAGGTGCTCTACCAGCACAAGGACGAACCAAAGCAGGTGCTGGACCCGCGGGTGGCGTACCTGATGACGAATCTGATGGAAGAGGTGCTGCGGAGCGGCACGGCGGCGGGCGCGCGCGAGCACTACGGTTTCAACGTGCCGGCGGCGGGAAAGACGGGAACGTCGCGCGACGGCTGGTTTGCGGGCTACACCTCCGAACTGCTGTGCGTGGTGTGGGTAGGCTTCGACGACAACCGGGATTTGGATCTGGAAGGGGCCCATTCGGCGGCGCCCATCTGGATGCAGTTCATGAAGAGCGCGCTCGCGTATCGGGAGTACCGCGACACCCAGCCGTTCGAAGCGCCGGATGGAATCGTGACCATCGATATCGACCCAAAATCCGGGATGCCCGCGACGGCGGCGTGCCCGGAACGGAGGCCCGAGGTTTATATCGCCGGGACGCAGCCGGTGGGGGCTTGCCCGCTGCACGGCGGACGGTTCGGCATCACCACGTCGGCGGGCTGGGATACTCCGCCGCCGGCGCCGGCCGCTGCGGGACGGCCCGCCGCGGGAGCTGCGGAGACACTGCCGCAAATCACCGGTTCGGGCGACGATGGCCAGACGGCCCCCGCAGTGGTGGCCCGGCGCGCCGCGCGCCAGACCCCGCCGGAGACGCCGCAACGCCCCAAGGTTCTGCAGCCGCAGCAGGCGCAAGCATCCCCCAAGGATGCCAAGAAGGCCGAGCCAAAGCCGGGCCTTCTCCGCCGATTGCTGAATGTGTTTAAATGAGGCGAAGGGGGCCATTATGATTTCCCGTCCTCTCTCCGTGGTGGTTGTGGCAGTTGTCACCTGTGGCTGCTTGTTAGCGCAGGCCGGCAACTTCACGGTGGATGCGGGAAAGACGCCCGCGTCCTCTCCGCCTCAGACCGCGGCGCCCGACCAACCGTCGATTACGCCCGAGCTGCGCGGCGATATCTTCATGGCGAAGAAGCAATACCGCGAAGCCATCGAGGCTTTTCGCCAAGGTTCACCCAGCGACCCGGTGCTGTATAACAAAACGGGAATCGCGTATCATCAGTTGCTGCAGCTCGATAACGCCCTGAAGAGTTACCAGCAGGCTGTCCGCTTGAAGAAAGACTACGCGGAGGCGATCAACAATATCGGAACGGTCTATTACGCGCGCAAGAGCTTCCGCCGGTCTATCTCGTATTATAAGCGGGCCATTAAGATCGCCCCCGAACAGCCCCGGACGGCATCGATTTACAGCAACCTCGGTACGGCTTACTTCGCCCGCAAGCAGTACAAAGACGCGACCGACGCGTTTCAGACGGCGCTGAGCCTGGACCCGGAGGTGTTTGAGCACCGGGGCAATTTCGGCATCCTGCTGGAAGAGCGCAATGTCGAAGAGCGCGCCAAGTATCATTATTATGTGGCCAAGATGTACGCCAAGAACGGCCGCACGGAGCTGGCGCTGCAGTATCTGCGGAAAGCGCTGGAAGAGGGGTTCAAGGACAAAAAGCAGATCGAGAAGGACCCCGAGTTTGCCTCTATGCGGGACCTGAAAGAGTTCAAGGACCTGATGGCGTTGGAGCCGCGTGTCTTATAGGGTCTTGTGGGTAGCGCTGGGAGCGGCGCTCTTGGCAGCGTGCTCGCGGCAGCCGGCCCGGCCGGCGGTGGAGCGCATCGCCATCCTTCGATTTGAAAACCTGGGAGAGGATTCGTCCGTCGACTGGATGGGCCGCGCGTTTCCGGAAATCATCGGGGGCGAGCTGGTGGGCATGGCGGACCTCTATGCCATACCATCCGCGCGCTTGCACAGCCTGGACGGCGCCATGGGCCCACGGGCGGTTGCGGCGCCGGGGATCTCGGGCGAGCGCAGCCTGGCCCTGGCGGCCGGCGCCAACCGCATCGGGTATGGGGAATACCGCGTGCGCAACGGCAAGCTGGAAGCGAGGCTGACGATCGAAGATCCGGCCATCCGTAAAGTGGTGAGCAGCATCGCCGCGTCCGGCGCGGCAGGGGATATCATCGCGGTCGCCTCTTCGCTCGAGCAACACATTTCCGGCAGAATCGCGCCGTTCGGCACGCGTGATCCGCAGGTGGTGAAGGCATACGCCGACGTGATCGAATCGACCGATCCCGCGGCGGAGGAGGCGTTGCGGCAGGCGATTTCGGCCGATCCCGATTTCGGGCCGCTCTACCGCGAGTTGGCGCAGATCAAGCTGCGGCAGCAGGACCGGCCCGGCGCACTGGCCGTGTTGGACCGGGAACTGGCGCGGGGAGGCTCGGTCGCCGCCGTGGAACGGGCGCGCGCGGAATTCGATGCCGCGACACTCCGGGGCGACCGCGCGGCGCGCGCGCAAGCGTTGATCGCCCTGACTCACGCCGATCCCGCGGACCCCATCGCATGGCGCGACCTCGGCGTCACGTACATGAGTCGCCACCAATATACTCAGGCGGCGGCGTCGCTGCGGAAAGCGCTGCGCATCGAGCCCGACGATGCGGAATCGCTGAACCAGCTCGGATACGCCGCAGTGTACGCCGGCAATCTGGAGGAATCGCTCCAGGCCTTGCGCCACTACCAGCAATTGCAGCCGGGAAGCGCCAATGCGCTCGATTCGATGGGTGACGTCAACCTGGTGATCGGCCGGCTGCGGGAAGCCGAAGGATATTACCTGGCAGCCGCCAAGAAGAACCCGGAGTTTTATGCGGGCGTGGACTTTCTGAAGGCGGCCATGGCGCGGCTGATGAGCGGCGACACCGCCGGCGCCGATGACGGAGCACGGCAGTATTTCGCCGCCCGCACCGCGGCCCATGATCCGCTGGTGGAGTTCCGGCAGGTGGAGTGGCAGTGGATCAGCGGCCGGCGCAAAGCCGCGTACCAGGAGATGGAGAAGCTGGCCACCAGCCCGCAGCGGGAAACGGCGGCGCATGCCACCGCGGAAATGGCC
>JBEKYE010000199.1:0-8755 GCA_049511275.1 Bryobacteraceae bacterium | reverse complement strand
GCTCAAGGTCACGGGCACATATGCTCTCGAAGGCAAAGGTGGCGGCCCAGGCGGTCTGGCCTTCGACGTGAAGAATCACGTCCTGTTCGCCTCTTGCCACCAACCCGCAACCATGGTGATTCTCAATTCCGACACCGGCAAGATTCTCGATGCCCTGCCGATTGGCCAGGGGACGGATGGCGCCACGTTCAACCCCAACACCTTGGAGGCCTTCAGCTCGAATAGCGACGGCACACTCACGGTCATTAAGGAAAACAGCCCGACCAGCTTTGTGGTCGAGCAGAATGTGCCGACCATGCGCGGCGCCAAGACGCTGACCATGGACACCAAGACCAATCGCGTGCTGCTGATCGCCGCCGAGTACGGCCCACCGCCGGCGCCGCCCGCCGATGCTCCGCCGCCGGCCGCCACCAAGAAGGGTGGCCGCGGCCCGCGCGCGCCCATGCTTCCCGACTCCTTCTCAATTGTTGTAGTCGGCAAGTAGCGCTAAGCGCAGGCGGTGCCGGCCGCCCTGACCCTCTGTGCCTAGTTTCCGCCGCCCCGCCCTCCCTGCACCATGGGCGCGGGCGGCGCGCCGGTTGTGGGCAGCGGCTTCAGTCCGCTTCCCGTAATCGACTTATTGTACGCGTCGACATCTTTGTCTAACAGCGTCCTATATTGCGCCTGCACGGCCTGTAGCTGTTTTTCCAAACCCAGTACCAGGCCGTATGCTGTTTCCGTCGGCGGGTAGTCGCCGCTGCCGGCCACATCCCCAGCACCGCCGCCAATCTCGCCTTCCAACCACATGAAATTCAGATAGAGCTGATATTGCGTGACGAAATACTTATCGTCGCTCAGCGCTTCGGACCGCGAAATCAACTTGTACTCCACGTCCTGCATCTTCTGATCGATGTCGTTGATGGCCTTCAGCAAGACTTCCTTGCCGCTCTGGCCCTTGAGGTTCTTGGTTTCATCCTCTAACTGGCGGCGCATCCATTCCAGTTGGTTCGTCATATCGGAAACCGTGCTGATGTCGTCGCGAACCTTGAGTTGCAGGCGCGCCGACGCCTGTAAGTCGGCGTCCGTTCCGTGCGCATCCGGCATCCGCAGGATGTCGATGGCTTGCGTATATTTCCGGCCGTCCACCGTCATCTGCAGGGTGAATCTTCCAGGACCCACCAGCGGCCCCGGCTCGTTCTGAGAAATCCCCCAGTGCGTAATGGTGCGGGTATCCCTGCTTTGAAAACGCGGCTCCTCCCAGATGTGCGGGTCCTGGAGCGGAGTTGTGCGCAGCGCCACCAGGCGCGGCGGGTCGTAGTGCATGTCCCAGGACGCTCGATTCCACCCGGCGGCGCCGGCCATATTCGGCAGCTTGCGAACCGCTGCGCCGCCCGCATCCAGCACTGCGAGTTCGATCGGGCTCTTGGGAGCTTCCTTGAGAACGAAGATCCAATCGGCGCGTCCGCCGCGGGCTTGCCGGTAAGCCGGCCGCGGGGCCAGAAACTGCACCGCGGAAGTCACCGTGTCCGGCATCACGCCCTGCTCGAGCGGCGTCAGATCTTCCATGATATAAAGGCCGCGGCCATAAGTCGCGACCACCAGGTCGTGCGCCTGCTTCTGCACGACAATCCACGACACCGGCGCCGCCGGCAACCCGTCCTTCATCTGCTTCCAGTGGGCTCCATCGTCCATCGTGTAAAACACCGCGTTGCCCGTGCCGGCGAACAGCATGCCCCTCTGATTCGGATTTTCGGCAATTACGCGGGCGTAAGAAAGCGGGTGTCCCGCGGGCAGATCGCCCGTGATCTTAGTCCATGTCTTCCCGAAATCGGTGGTCTTATAGAGCCACGGATCGCGGTTGTCCATCAGATGAAAGTCCACCGCGACATACGCCGTGGCAGGATCGAAATGCGAGGGCTCGATCTTCGAGATCACGCCCATCGGCCCGGGCAAGCCCTTGATATTCGCGGAGACATCGTGCCATCCGTCGTCGCCGCCATTGGTGGTGTACCAGACCTTGCCGTCATTGGTTCCGGCCCAGATGAGACCCTTCCGGATCTCCGAGGGCGCAATCGAAAAGACCACCTCGCCGTAAAACTGGCCGAGGTTGTCGCCCACGATGCCGCCCGAAGAGACAATGTACTTAGGATCGTTGTGCGACAGATCCTTGCTGATCTCCTTCCAGCTGGTTCCGCCGTTGGTGGTGCGAAGGATTACCTGGCAGCCGTAGTATACGGTGTTGTGATCGAAAGGATCGATCGCCAGCGGAGGCGTCCAGTGGCAGCGGTATTTGACCTTATCGGGTTCCGAATCGAGCGTATGCAGCCACGGGCTCACCGAGCGGGCAATCTTAGTCTTGTAATCGTAAGTGGTTACTTCATTGCCGTAACAGGTTGCCCAGATGAAGTCGGTGTTTGTAAGATCCGGTAGCGTGAAGCCCGATTCGCATCCGCCCAAGCCGTGATCCCACGTTCCCACGGTGATTCCTCCACCTCCGCCGAAGCCTCCGCGACCCCCGCCGCCGCGTCCGCCCCGGCCTCCCGCCTGAGGCGCCTGGCCGGGCACGTTGGCTCCGGCTTCCTGCACCGTGCTAAGCCCGCGCATGGTGCCGTCGTCCTGCATGTTGCCGTAGATGTGGTACGGCACATCGTTGTCCACCGCTACGTGATACATCTGCCCGATCGGCAGCGTGACGCGCCCCGCAGTGGTGCCGTGGTCGGTGGTGTAGTACATTCCGCCATCGTGCGTGACCAGTATGCGGTTGGCGTTGGTGGGATCGATCCAAATGTCGTGGGTGTCGCCCCCCCAAGGCCGGGTCGTAAAATTCTTGCCGCCGTCCGTGGAAACCCAGAAGCTGCTGTTGGCCACCAGCACTTCGTCCGGGTTGGAGGGTGAAACGTCGACATGGATGTAATAGCCGGCGCGCCCGATCAGGGCGCGCTGCCAGCTCCCGTTGGCCCAGTTCTCGCCGCCGTCGTCGGAGCGCCAGATGGAGCCCTGGTCAGCCGTTTGGATGAGCGCGTAAATGCGCTTGGGGTTGCTGGGCGCGATGGCCACATCCACCTTGCCCACCGGAGGCTTGGGCATGCCATGGCCCTCGATGCGCTTCCACGTGGCGCCGCCGTCGTGCGTAATGTACACGCCGCTGCCCGGGCCGTGCGCCGTGAATTCGCTTTCCGGCGAGCCGCTGAACATAGCGTAGGTGTGCATCACCACGCGCCACGCGCCGGCCAGCAGCGTCTTCGGATCGCTCGCGTCCATGGAGAGGCCGGAGCAACCGGTGTCGGCGTCCACGAACAGGGAACGGTCCCAGGTCTTCCCGCCGTCCAGCGTGCGGAACACGCCGCGCTCCTGCTGCGGGCCCGTCAGGCGCCCCGCCGCGCAGACAAAAACAATGTCCGGGTTTAGCGGGTTCACGACGATGCGGCCGATGCGGCCGGTTTCGCGCAGTCCCATGTTGGTCCAGGTGGCGCCGGCGTCGGTGGAGTTGTAGACGCCATCGCCCATCATGTCGCTATCGCGGATGGCCCACGCTTCGCCGGTTCCAGCCCATACGATGTCGTGATTCGATCGCGACACCGCCAGCGCCCCAATCGCCTGCACCGCCTGGCTGTCGAAAACCGGGAGAAAACTCTGGGCCGAGTTGGTGGACTTCCATACGCCGCCGGATGCCGCGCCGACATAGTAAGTGGTCGGATCGCCGGGAATGCCGGCTGCGGCCGAAATGCGATTGCCCACGGCCGGCCCCATGAACTTGAAAGTGGGATTGGCCGGCGGCGGGGCTGCCGCGAATCCGCCGCCGCGTTGCGCGGCTGCCGGCGTCGCACTCAGAACGATACCCGCTAAACCGGCGACCAGGCTGCGGCGCCAGCGATAAGGCAAGAACACAATAGGTTGCAGCATAGGAGATCTCGGTATTGAAGTTTATAAGATTGCCCCACCTGCCTGCAAGCGATTTCACGGGATTGCCGGCCGCCCCTCAAATCGCATACACCGCAAAGCGATATGCAGCACGCCTCCATCGCGCGGGCGGGAGTGGCCCAGCTGCAGGACTCGCGCCACACCGACATGATGGAGCCCACGGCCTACAGCGGATTTCCGGCGGGCGTCTCGCCGACCGGTTCGGCGTCCAGGCTTTGCGCGCCCATATCCTGCGCCAGAATCAGGCGCCGGGCGTTATCGCGGATGCGCGGCAGCCGGGTCCAAAAGACGACTGCGGCGGTGAGGCAGATTCCGCCGCCAATCGCCACGGCCCGGGGAGCGCCCAGATGGTCGGCCACAAAGCCGACGCATAGGGAGCCAAAGGGCGCCATGCCCATCATCGTCATGGCGTAGATGGACATCACGCGCCCGCGCAGCCGGTCGGGCACCATGCTCTGGATGAGCGTATTGGTTGCGCCCATCTGGATCATCATGGAGAAACCGACGGGCGCCAGAATGGCGATGGAAAGCCAAACGGTGTGTGAAAAGGAGAAGGCGATGAGCCACAGGCTGAAACTGGTGGCGGCCATGGCGGCCCAGCGGCCCAGGCCCGCGAGGTGCCGGCGGCCGGCCAGGATGAGCGCCGCCGCCAGGGCGCCGATGCCGGTCGACCCCATCAGCCAGCCCAAGGCCTTGGGGCCGCCGTGCAGAATGCGGTCGGCGAAGGCGGGCATGAGCACGGTGAAAGGCGTGCCGGCCAGACTGACGACACCCAGCAGAGCCAGCAAGTAGTGAACCGGAGGATTCCGAATCACGAAACGGAAGCCTTCGATAATGTTGTTGAGTGGCGAGCCTTGCCGGGGGGCGGGTTTGAAGGGCGCGACGCGCATCATCAGCAGGCCGGCAATCACGGCGATGTAGCTGGCGCCATTGGCGAAGAAGCACCAGCCCTCGCCGATGACGGCGATCAACAGGCCGGCGATGGCCGGACCGACGATGCGCGAGGCGTTGAACATGGAAGAGTTCAGCGCGATGGCGTTCATGAGGTCGGCCTTGCCGACCATCTCCACGATGAAGGACTGGCGCGCGGGGATGTCGAAGGAGTTGACTACGCCCAGCATCGCGGAGAGCGCGAAGATGTGCCAGACCTGCACGGTGTTGGTGAGGGTAAGAGCGGCGAGGACGAAGGCCAGGAGCATGGAGGCGGTTTGCGTGGCGATGACCACGCGCTGCCGGCTGTAGCGATCGGCGACGATGCCGGCGATGGGGGAGAGCAGAAAGAGCGGAATCTGCCCGGTGAAGCCGATGCCGCCCAGCAGCACCAGCGATCCGGTGATGCGGTAGACCAGCCAGGCCTGCGCCAGGTTCTGCATCCAGGTGCCGCACAGCGAAATGAGCTGGCCCGCGAAGAAGAGCTGGTAGTTGCGATATTGCAGGGCGCGCAGAGTGGCGGGGAGTTTCAGCACTATTTTCATTTTAGTGAGAAGAAGTGCCCCGAAGAGTGGCGATGGCGAAGCGCGTACAAAGGCACCGGCGGCAAGACCGCCGGCGCCACCACAACGCCGGCGGCGGTCCATGTTAGTGTGGTTTTACTCAGGAATGCGTGCTTCCAAACCCAGACTTTCGGAGAAGCCGCGGACGCGGTCCGCGCCTGTTCCCGCGGTTGTCGGCGGACGGGCGTTATGGATGGCCTGCGCGATTCTGGCGGTGTGGGCGGCGGCCCTGGTGTACGCCCGCAACCAGGTGCCGCCGGGGCTCAACAACGACGCCGCGCAGGAGGCGCTCCGAGGCATCTACCTGGTGGAAGGGCGCCACTGGGAAGTCATCACCTTTTCGGTAGGCAACTCCGCGGAGACGCTCTATCTTTACCTGCTGGGCGTGCTGATACACGTAATGGGGCCGACCACGCTGGCGGTGCAACTGGCCTGCTGGCCGTTTGCGCTGGCCACCATCTGGATGGTCTGGAAATTGACGGATCGCATCACGGAATCGGTTCCCGCGTGGGTTCCCTTGCTCACGGCGGCCGCTTCGCTGTGGCTGTTCCACTATGCGCGCAGCGGGCTGCGGGCCATCACCGCGCCCTTTTTTCTGGCGGCCTTTACGCTGCTGCTGGACCGCGTGGAGCGCCGCCCGCGGGACCGTTGGGCGGGGTTGTTGTGCGGCGCGGTGTTGGGGCTGAGCCTCTACGCGTACACCTCGGCGCGCGTGCTGCCCATAGCGTTCCTGGCATATGCGACTTGGCGCCTGCTGCGGGCGCGGGGTGAGCGGAAGCCGCTGCTGGCGCGCTACGGCGCGATTGTGGCGGGCGCGGCGGCGATATCGATCCCCAACCTGCTGTTCTTTTTCCAACGGCCGGGGGAGTTCCTGGGGCGCGGCAGCTATGTGGTGGCGGGCAGTGGAATCGATCGCGCGATTCACGTCATATGGACCGCGCTGTTGCCGTGGTATTACCCGAGCGTTTACCGCAATCTGGGCGGGTTGACGTATCAATCCGACGGCGTCAGCGCGGCGCTGACGGCGGGCGGACGGAATCCGGTGCACCTGCTTCTGGCGGCGGCGATGCTGTTGGGCTTGTGGCGCGCGCGCCGCTTGCTCGACCGGCCAGTGGCCGCGTTTCTGCTGGCTGCGTGGATCGCCGCTACGCTGCTGCTGGGGATCGCGGGACCCAGCCTGACGCGCATGCTCATCATCCTGCCGGTTTACCTGGTTCTGGCGGCGCTCGGTTTCGGCTATGCGATGGAAGCGCTGCCGCGGCTGCGGCCGCTGGTTCCGCTGATGATTGTGGCGCTGGCGGTGATGGAAGGCTACTCGTATTTCTCGAGCGGCGCGGAGCAGGCCGAGTATTATGGCGCGGCGGCGACACCCATGGGCCAGATGGCGGAAGAGATGGCGGCCCGGGGACACCGCGTGCTGTGCATCGTTTCCAAAGACGCCAACGTGGTGAATCTGCTGACGCACGGGCAGGCGGAACGCGTGAGAGTGGTGGAGTTCTACGGACAGCCGCTCGATCCCTCGCGGCTTCCGATGCGCGAACTGCGGCCTGAGGTGGTGCTGGTGGAGGATGCACCGGCATTCCGTCCGTTTACATCGCGGCTGCCGGAACAAACCAGAACGTGCCGTGAGGAAAGGTTCTCCTGTTATAGCGTGCGGGAGATGTAGCGCCGGAACGGTACCACTCCCTCACGGTCGTGGCTCGCATTCGGGTACGCGGCATCGAGGCGAGCCGCGCGCGTTAGCAAGCGGCATGCGGATGAAGGACCTGTCCTACGCGGATAACCAGGCGGCGCCGATCTCATCCAGGATGCGGGCGGCTTCGGCGGCGGGGTCTGCGGCGCGCGTGATCTGACGGCCGATTACCAGGTAGTCGGCTCCATCGCGCATGGCCTCGGCGGGAGTGCCGACGCGCTTCTGATCGCCCCGGGCGGCGCCATGGGATCGCACGCCGGGCGTGACTAAGATGGGCTTCGGGCCGAGCGACTGGCGCAGAGAGGCGGCTTCAAGCGGGGAGGCGACGATGCCGTCGATACCCAGCGATACGGCCTTACGGGCGCGGCGCTCCACCAATTGGGGAATCGTCTGAGTGATGCCGAGGTCTTCGAGATCCTCGGGGCCGAAGCTGGTGAGGACCGTGACGCCGAGCAGTTGCAGACCAGAGCCGCCGCGGCCTTCGACGGCGGCGCGCATCACCGAGCCCACGGCGTGCACCGTGAGAAATCGCACACCGGTGCGGGCCACCTGCACGGTGGCGCGGCGGACGGTCTCGGGGATGTCGTAGAGCTTAAGGTCGAGGAAGACCTCTTTGCCTTGGTCCACCAGCTCGCGGACGAACGCCACGCCGGCGCCGGCGTAGATCTCCATGCCGATTTTGTAGAAGTTCACGCAGCCGCCGAGGCGGGCCACCAGGGCGCGGGCCGCGTCGGCCGATTCCAGATCGAGAGCGACGATGAGAGGATTTCGAGTCATACCAGGTGGATGGCTTTCCGGCCGCGCGGCAACACGCGGCCGATGCGGTATGCGCCGCCGAACGCGCGTTCCAGCGAGGCGGCATCGGGATCGGGCAGCGAGATCAGCAGGCCGCCGGCGGTTTGCGGATCGTAGAGCAGGTTTTCGATTTCGGCGGGCAGTTCCGTGGCGGTTTCGACGGCGCAGGAGGCGAAGTCGCGGTTGTTGTGGAGTCCGCCGGAAAGCGCGCCCAGGCGAGAGTACTCGATGGCGCCGGGGAGGAAGCGGATCTGATCGACGGCGATTTCGAGCGTGACGTTGCTCGAGAGCGCCATCTCGCGCGCGTGGCCGATGAGTCCGAAGCCGGTGACATCGGTGCACCCGTGGACGTCGAAGGCGAGCATGGCCTCACAGGCGGCGCGGTTGAGGGTGGTCATGGATTCGACGGCGGCGGCCACGTGAGCCTCGGCCGCGATGCCGCGCTTGATGGCCGTGGAGATGACGCCGGTGCCGATTCGCTTGGTGAAGATCAGTGCGTCGCCGGGACGCGCGCCGGCATTTGGCTTGACGCGAGCGGGGTGGATGGTGCCGGTGACGGCGTAGCCGAATTTGATTTCGTCGTCGGAAACGCTGTGGCCGCCGAGGATGGAGCATTCGGCCTCGCGCATTTTTTCGGCGCCGCCCTTGAGGATCTGCTCGAGCGAAGCCAGATCGCCCTTGGCGGGATAGGCCAGGATGGTGAGCGACGAGATGGGGCGTCCGCCCATGGCATAGACGTCGCTCAAAGCGTTGGTGGCGGCGATAGCGCCGAAGGTATACGGGTCGTCGACCATCGGGGTGAAGAAGTCGACGGTCTGCACCAGGGCCAGGCCCGGGGTGAGCTGGTATACGCCGGCGTCATCGGCGGTATCGA
>JBEKYE010000198.1:0-8855 GCA_049511275.1 Bryobacteraceae bacterium | reverse complement strand
ACTGGAGCGGGAAAGCCGGGAGCGGGTGGAACGGGAATCGGCGGCGCGGCGGGAGGCCGAGGAGCAACTGGAATTCCTGATCGACAGCAGCCCGGCGGCGATCGTGACGATGTCGTCGGACTGCCTGATCCTGCGGGCCAACTCGGCGGCGCACCGATTGTTCGGCGTGGCACCGGGAGAACTACCGGGAAGAAACATCCGCCGCTACGTGCCAGCGCTGGGACGCGTCCCGTTCCTGGGAGACACGCCGCAGGCCTTCCGCACGGAAATGCAGTGCCGCGGCGAGAGCGAGCATGGCGACGTCTTTCTGGCGAACGTCTTCTTTTCCACGTACCAAACGGCGGTGGGGCCGCGGCTGGCGGCGCTGGTGGTGGACGCGTCGGAGGATTTGCGGGAACGCGAAGAGACCAGCCTGGAGCAACTGATGACGGGGTCGCGCATTCTGGTGGGCGCGGTCTCGCACGAAGTGCGCAACGTCTGCGGCGCCATCACGGTGATCTACGAGAACCTGGTGCGCAGCGGCACGCTCAAAGGCAGCAAAGATTTCGAGGCGCTGGGCGCGCTGGTGGAAACCCTCAACAAGATTGCGTCGCTCGAATTGAAACAGAGCGCCAGCACCTCGCACATGCAGGGAATCGACGTGGCGGAAACCCTGGACGACCTGCGGATCGTGCTGGAGCCCTACTGCCAGGAGGCCGGCATCGAGATGCGGTGGGAGATTCCGCGGGAGATTCCGCCGGTGTGGGCCGACCGGCACAGCCTGTTGCAGGTGCTGTTGAACCTGACGAAGAACAGCGAGCGGGCCTTGGAAGAAGCCGAGGAAAAGCGCATCGAAATCTCGGTCGCGGCCGGCGACAGCCTGGTATCGATCCGGGTCACGGATTCGGGGCCGGGGATCGAAGCGGTGGACACACTGTTCCAACCGTTCCAAAAAGGGGCCGATTCGACGGGCCTGGGGCTGTATCTTTCGCGCGCCTTTGTGCGCTCGTTCCGCGGAGAACTGCGTCACGACCCCGCGGTGAAAGGCTGCTGTTTTGTGATCGAACTGGCGGTGGCCGCGCCGGGCGCGGCGCGCACGGAGAAATATGGAACCTATCCGGCTGCTCTTGCTCGATGATCACGTGCTGTTCCGCGAGAGCCTGAGCCGGCTGCTCGAATCGGAACCGGACTTTGCAATGTCGGGACATTGCGGCACGGCGGCGGAAGCCCTGGAGTTGCTGCGGCGCGCGGCGGTGGACGTGATCCTGCTGGACTTCGACCTGGGCGAGGACCACGGCACCCAGTTTATTTCAGCGGCGCGGCGCGCCGGGTATAAGGGCAGAATCCTGATGGTGACGGCCGGGATGAGCGCCATGGAATCGTCTTACGCGCTGCAGATGGGCGCTTCGGGCATATTCTTGAAACACAATTCGCCGGGGAACCTGGCCAAGGCCATCCGCATGGTGGCGGGGGGCGAGATGTGGGTGGACCAGCGGGTGATCCGCGCGATGGCCGACGGTGTCCGGTTCGGCGAAGAGCAGAGTATCCGCCAGTTTCTGACGGAGCGCGAGCAGGAAGTGCTGCGGGGCATTTTTGAAGGGCTCACCAACAAGGAAATCGCGGGGCAGATCGGCGTGTCGGAAAGCGCGGTGAAGGCAACTCTGCAACAACTGTTCCAGAAGACGCGCGTGCGGACTAGAAGCCAACTGGTGCGGATTGCGCTGGAGACGTCGCTGGGGACGCCGCGGAAATAAGAGTGGTGCGGGAGTTGGCGGGTGCGGTGAAAAATCCGGGAGCGCGGCGGCACCGCCTGCCGGATTTCTTGAGCTTTCCACAGACTGGCGCCGGGCCAACCTCGTTTCGGGCATTCGATTCAGGTTTGCGGACAGCCGGACCAGGGGGTCCGGCGCGGGCGAGGGCGCCCGCCCCACAGGGACGTCTGTCTAACTGAGCCGGCTTGCAGGAGCGATCGTACTCCGCCTACTACTGATCAGGTGCCGTCCGCGGCGGCGGCGTTCCCGGCGGAAGAATGGGGCGCGGGCGTTCCACGCGCCAATTCACTCCTCCGGCGGCATCGCGCTCCGTGCGGGTGATGCGGAGATCGCCCTCGGCCAGATACTTCAGGTGCACGTAGTCGAAGGCCAGGCCGGCGGCGGCCATCAGCTTCATGTAATCGCCGTGCGCGGTTTCATCGGGCGCTTCGGTGTAGCCGGCATCCCAGGTGACGTCGGCGGAGAGGCCGGTGACGCCGCCGCTGCCGGGCGTTCCGGCTGCGGGACCGGCATCGGCGGCGGCGCCAGCGGCGCCAGCGCCACCGCCGCGACCGCCCGATCCCTTCAGCGACATGTAAATGCGAATGCCGTTCACGATGGGCTGGAACATGTCGCGCGGCTGCCAGCGCTGGCCAAAACGCTGGTAGCGGGCGTTCATGCGGTCCTCCAACGGCAGCAGGCCGGGGACGTTGCGTTCGGCTTCCACGATGCGCTCCTCGAGCGCATAGGCAATCACCTTGCTGTAGGGATGCTGTTCGTCGCGCACGTAGCCCAGGCTGGTGAACCAGCCGCGCGGAATCCACCAGGCACGGCCGGGATTCGCGCCTTGCCGGCTTTGCACCCAGGCGGTGTATTCGGAAAACGGCTGCACCCATTCGTGCGACGGATAGCCGTGGGGATTCAGGAAGGCATCGGGCAGCCAGGCTTCGATCAACTGACGGCGCGTGCGCGATTCGGGGTAGACAGGATCGGTTTCGCCCTGCCCGGCGGAAACGTCGGCGCTCAGGGCGCCGTGATAACCGGGATGCAGCATGTTGTCGGGCGTGATTTTGGCGAGGTCCACGGCAAGCTGCGCGCCATCGGGATTGGTGATGGGATGCAGCGCCACGTTGACCTTGTTCAGCATGGCGCGCCTTTGGGGATCGGTGACCAGTTGCTCGGCCAGCTTATCGATATGGCTGGTGCTCGAAACCTCATTGGCGTGCTGGCGGCCGGAATAAACGATGGCGGCCTTGAGCGTGGTCTCCTTGGGCCAGGAGCGCAGCAGCGCGGGAGTGGGCAGCATGACATCGGCGGCCCAGATGTCGCGGCCCAGGTAAGTGCGGCCCATCCAATAGACCGTGACGCCGGGATAGGTGGCGAGGCGCGCCAGAATGGCGGTGTTTTCATCCGGGCCGATGGGTTCGTCCCATTGCACGAAGGGAGAGCCGGCAAGCGGTTTGACATCGGCGATCCTGGGGCGCGGCGTGGCGGGCGGGGCGACGGCAAAAGCCGCATACTCGCGCGGCGCGGGTCCATCCACCGGCGCACCCAGCGGCTGCGGCAAATCGAACTCGATCGCCATGCGGCCGAGGTGCGGATAAGCCACCTCGTCGCGGTAGAGGCCGGCGGCGTGCATGCGCTCCAGCCCTTCGATCTGGCCACGCGCCTGCTCCACCGAGAAGATGCTGCGATCCACCTGGTCCTGGCCTTCCACGTTGAGCCACTCGTCGTACCGGTCAGCGGCGAAATCGGCGGGAAGCAGCCAGGTGAGGCTTTCAACGCCCGGCTCGCCGGCCTTCACGCGCGCCTGAATGAGACGCGGCTGGAACTCGCCGGTGAGCGGCGGCAGGTTGCGCTCCTGCTTGTGATGCTTCCCCTGAGCGTCGGTCCAGGCCAGGCGCACCAGCGGATTCGCGGCCGGCTTGCCGTAGAACTCGATGTGCACGCGGCCGTCCTGGCCATCTTCGGAAGCATGCACGATGGGGATGACGCGGCCGGTGTAAGTGATGGGGCGGCCGGTTTCGAGATCGCCCATCATGCTCATGAAAACGTCGGTGGAGTAGAGCGTGTCTTCCTGCAGCGCCTCGAGCGAGGAGATGCGCTCGCGGTCGAGACCGAGGTTGTAATCGGGCTCGCTCAAGTGGATGTCGAGCTTGAGAGTGTCGAAGGGCGGCGCGTATTCGGACCGCAAGTCGCCGTGGGCTTGGGCCATGACGAACTGGTAAACGCGCGGCAGGGTCTGGTTCTGATAGTGGTCCCAGAACTCTTCGATGTCGGTTTTGATGCGCTCACTGAGGATCACTTTGGAAGCGGCTTCCAGGCGCACCCAGCCGGTCTCCACCTGCACCTGTTCGTAGCGCGGGATGACGCCGTTGTAGGGTTGCATGACGGTGGAAACGGTGAAATCGCGCGTGAGGAGTTCCTTGCCACCGACGTCGAAGGCGTGCACGCGGTAGGTGGGAGTCCTGGAGTCGGGGTCTTCCACTTCCTGCAGCGCGATCTTCTCGAGCGGCAGGTTCAACTGGCGCGCGAGCATCTCGTCGGCGGGATAGAGCTCCTGCACCCAGCGCGCGTCCGACTGCATGGCGCGGACGCTGGTGGAGTCGACGTTCTTGGCGAAGTCGATGCGCATGGAAGCCACCGGCTTTCCGGCGAGCGCGGGCGCGATCTCATCCATCAGCCAGCTATAGCCCTGCTTGAAAGCGCAAAGCACTTCGATGGTGGAGTGCGCGGAATCGGCGCCGGTGGACGCGAGCATTCGTTTGAGCTGCCCGCCGAGTTTGCGGCGCTCTTCGGGGCCTTCGCTGACGCGCGCGATCAGCTTGACGGGCTGGCCGGCGGCGATCCTGGCGGATGCGCGGCGCACGGCTTCCAGAAGGCGTTTGCCCTCCCAGGGAATCACGATGTCTTCCGTAAAGGTGGGCGCGGCCGGCTGAAATTTCGCCGTAGGGGACTGGAAGTGCAGGTTAGGGGTTTGATCGCAACACTGGGTGCCGGCATGCAGGCTGGCGGTCTTCACTTCAGCGATGGCGTGAAGCTGTTGCTGGATTTGCAGGCGCACGAAGGCAGTGAGCGCGGGGTCGGCGATGTCGGCATAGATCTCCGCTTTGACGTCCTTGATTCCGGTGGCGTCGATTTTCTTCATCCAGCGGTCCAGGTGATAAAGGGCGGCGGCGGTCTGGCCGGCGCCGGAGTGGAGGGAGAAGAATTTGTGCAGGTCGTAGCGAATCTCTTCGATGGAAAGATACGGCTTGCCTTGTTCCCAGAGGTTGGGGAAGCGATCGGAAAGCAGGCCGAGGGCCGCGGCGGCGCCGGCGTCATCGCCGCGGGCGAGAATGGCGGCGCGGCGCCCGAACGCGTCGTCCACGACACGCAGTTCTCCCTCGCCGGCGGCGAGCGGAGTCTCAGCCTGCGCGGCGGCGGTGTCGCCAGCGCGGAGCTTTCGTTCGGCCTCCTGCGAAAGCGGAGAATCGCCGGCCAACACCGCATGCGCGCGCACGTCGCGGACGGCGGCGGAATCGGGGGGAGTGGAGATCGGCAGATTGATGCCGGTGGTTTCGAGGCCGAGCCGAGCGGCCAGGTTCGCCATGGCGATTCCGGCGGCGCCCGCCGGCACGTAGAGGTGGCCGTTCCAGGTGGCCGGCACGGGGATGCGTCCGGACGCGCCGAAGAGGCCGCGCGTGGTGTAGAGCGTGGCGAGATCGAGGCGCGCGGGCGCGGCCGCGCCGGCGGCGTCACCGCCAGCGGCATTGCCGCCACCAGCCGCGGCGGGAGCAGCGGGCGGGATAGCAGCCTCGGCCTTGGAATTGGTAGCGGCCGAGCCGCCGACGACCACCAATTGATGCACGGCGGCCAATCGCGGCGAGGCCAGCGCGGTTACCAGAGCAGCCTCAGGAACCGCGCCGCGCAGGAAAGCGCGGTGCACGCCGGCCTTGCCACGCAGATAAGTGACGCCGGCCAGTTCCACTGGCTCAGCAGGCGCGGTGGAACGCAACACTTCGACAATGGCCGAGAGCTTCTCGCCGGGCACGCGCCATTGATACGGGGCGCGCGCCGCATAGGCGTCGGAGGCGGACAGCAGGCCGGCATCGTCGTTGGCGACAATCGCCAGATTGTCGCCAACCAGGAAGACGCCGCCTTCTTCCTTTTCGAGGCCCGCCTGGAGCGACGCCAGATCCGCGGGCGCGGCGCGTCCCACGAAGATGCGCGGACCGGCGGGGCTGGCCGCCGCATTCTGGATCACAAGCGGCGGAGTGAGGCCGGTAGAGCCGAACCCGAGACGCGCCGCCAGGTTCGCGGCGGCGCTGTTTTCCGCGGCGCTCGATTGCGCCGGCACCACGATCTTTCCCGCGATGAAATCGGCGATGCCGTCGCCATTGGTGTCGGTGAGCATCCAACCGGTCGAGAACGGGTCGGCAACGCGGCCGGGCCCGGCTGGCGCGGGCGGCCCCTGGAACGCCAGGCAGCAAACGGTGAGCGCTATCAACACCGGCACGATGGAACGCGGCATGGGGCGAAGCCTCCTGTGGGATTCTGGCCTATGTTATATAACATCTCTATATGAGACAACTGGGTTGGCTCTGGTTCGCCGCGTGGACGCTCTTCGCCGCGGATGTGAACACGTTCTCGATTGTGGGCTACGACCCGGGGAACGGGGACTGTGGCGTGGCCGTGGCGTCGCGCTACTTTTCGGTGGGCGCGGTAGTGCCGTGGGCGGAAGCCCAAGTGGGCTGCGTCGCTACACAGGCCAACGTCAACGTGGGCTACGGACCACGGGGCCTGGAATTGCTGCGGCAGGGTCTCACGGCCAAACAGGCGCTCGATAAGCTGCTGGCCGAAGATACCTTCCCGGACAAGGAAGGGCGGCAGGTATCGATTATCGACCGCAACGGCGGCATCGCCACTTACACGGGTCCTAACGCGCCCACGTGGGCCGGCGACCGGCAGGGCAAGACGTGGTCCGCGCAGGGCAATATCCTGGTGGGGCCGCAGGTTCCGGAGGCCATGGGCCGCGCGTTTGAAGGCACGGATGGCGAGCTGGCGGAAAAGCTTTTCGCGGCTCTCAAGGCAGGCGACGATGCCGGCGGCGATTCGCGCGGCAAGCAATCGGCGTCGATGATTGTGGTGCGCAAGGGCGGCGGGCGAAATATCAATAATGACCGCTACCTGTATCTCAATGTGGACGACAATCCGCAGCCGATCCCGGAACTGCGGCGATTGTTGGACCTGAATCTGGGGATGCTGTGGCAGGCTCACATCGGGCCGCTAGCGAGCGCCGGCAAGACGCGCGAGGCGCGCGACGCGGCGGCCAAGTACGCGCGCTACATGCCGTCGGCGAACGCCTGGATTTCCCTCGGCGTGATGGATTACAGCCTGGCGGACAAGCCGGCGGCGTTGGCCGATTTTCGCAAAGCGCTGACGCTCGACCCCACCGTGCGCCGGCAGTTTGAGCCGCCTGCGGCGGGAGCGGCGCCCACTGGTGGCCGCGGCGGCCAGCGTCTGAGGGCGATTTTGGAAGACAAGGAATTTCTGAAGCAGTTGTTCCCGGATAAGTAGTGGCCTGGGTTCACAGGGTCCAGTCGGCGAGGCGAAGGCCGCGGACGCGGGAGAACTCGCGGGTGTTGTGGGTGACCAAAGTCGCGCCGCGGCTGAGAGCCGTTCCGGCGATCAGCAGGTCCACGGGGCCGATCACAAGGCCGCGCGACTCCAATTCGAAGCGGACCCTCGCGGCTTCCTGCGCTGCGTCAGAATCGAACGGAACCTGGCGGAGCGCAACTAAGAGTTTTGCGACCACGGCACGGCGGCTTGGGGAGCCAGCCTTCAGTGTTCCAAAGAGGATTTCGTAGGCGACCACGCTCGGCATTGCCAACTCGCGCGGGGATGAGCCGTGAAAGCGGGAAACAACCGGTTCGATGCCCTTGAGGTAGTGGATTAGGGTGTTGGCGTCGAGCAAAATCACCCCAACTGCTCCCTGGGAAGGTCGCGGCCGGCGCCTGCGCGAATCTGTTTCAGACTGGGGAAATCCGGGAACGCTCCGGCCGCATCCAGCACGGCTTTCGGCCACACGTCGTCGAGAGAGTGCACCACCTCGTCGGCGATCCACTTGCTGACAGATTTACCCTTCGCCTTGGCCGCCTTGCGGGCCTTGGATTCGATGGCATCCGGCAGGTAAATAGTGAGCTGGGCCATATACTACACAGTATACTATACCCATTCTTGAAGACTGGCCAAGCGAAACTTCGCCCTAGCCGCTCATCGAATTCAGAAACTCGGCGTTGCTGCGCGTCTTGCTCAGCTTGTCGAGCAGCAGTTCCATGGTCTCCACCGGCGAGAGCGGGTTCAACACCTTGCGCAGAATCCACACGCGGTTGAGCTCCTCCTTGGGCAGCAGCAGCTCTTCCTTGCGGGTGCCGCTCTTGTTGATGTCGATGGCCGGGAAAACGCGTTTGTCCACCAGCTTGCGCTCCAGGTGGATTTCCATGTTGCCGGTGCCCTTGAACTCTTCGAAAATCACGTCGTCCATGCGGCTGCCGGTGTCGATGAGCGCGGTGGCGATGATGGTCAGCGATCCGCCCTCCTCGATATTGCGCGCGGCGCCGAAGAAGCGCTTGGGGCGCTGCAAGGCGTTGGAATCGACGCCGCCCGAGAGCACTTTGCCGGAGGGCGGAACGATGGTATTGTAGGCGCGCGCCAGGCGGGTGATGGAATCGAGCAGGATGACTACGTCGCGCTTGTGCTCGACCAGCCGCTTGGCTTTTTCGATGACCATTTCAGCCACCTGGACGTGGCGCGTGGCCGGCTCGTCGAAGGTGGAGCTGATGACTTCGCCGCGCACGCTGCGCTGCATGTCGGTGACTTCCTCGGGGCGCTCGTCAATCAGCAGCACGATGAGGGTGACCTCGGGGTGGTTGGTGGTGACGGAGTTGGCGATGGCCTGCAGCAGCATGGTCTTGCCGGTGCGCGGCGGCGAAACGATCAGCCCGCGCTGTCCCTTGCCCACCGGTGTCAGCAGATCCATCACGCGGCCGGAAAAGTTCTCGCGCGTGGTTTCGAGCTTCATCCGCTCATTGGGATAGAGCGGCGTGAGGTTGTCGAAGAAGATCTTGTTGCGGGCTTCCTCGG
>JBEKYE010000197.1:0-8873 GCA_049511275.1 Bryobacteraceae bacterium | reverse complement strand
CCAGCCGCTCTTCGCCGAAGATCTCTTCCTCGGCCTGGAATTCCCCACCGGCCTCGACACCGTCGCCGGCGATGAAGTCACTCTCGGCAGCTCACCCGGCGTCAACATCCCCGACGCCGGCTATACCAGCGAGCCCGCCGTCATGGGCGTCGCTCCGGCCGGGTTGGTCCACCGGCAGTTTCTCGATTACGTGGCCCGCATGCGCGTCGCGCCGGTTCGCCCGTTCCTGCTCTACAACACCTGGTATGACTACCCGCGCCTGAAGATGAATGGCGGCAATACCGTCGCGCGCGTTGCGGATTTCCAAAAGCTGCTCCTCGCCAAGTACGGCCTGCACCTGGATTCCTTCGTGCTCGACGACGGCTGGGACGATATGCACAAGCTCTGGGTCATCGACCAGCAGCGCTTCCCCGACGGCTTCCGCGACCTCACCGCCGCGCTCAAGACCATCGACAGCAAACTGGGTATCTGGTTCGGGCCCATCGGCGGCTACGACCAGAGCCAGGTCCGCATCTCGACCGGCAAGGCCGCCGGCATGGAGATCACCTCCAACGGCCGCTACTTCTGCCTCGCCGGCAGGAATTACAGCCGCCTGCTCGGCGACACCATGTTGCAATACCAGAAGGAATACGGCATCAACTATTTCAAGCTCGACGGCATCGCCTTCGGCTGCAATGAGCCCGATCACGGCCACCCCGTTGGCATCTACTCCGACGAAGCCACCGCGCGCACCTTCATCGGCATGCTCGAAAAACTGCGGGCCCAGGACCCCCAAGTCTTCCTCAACATCACCACCAGCATCTGGCTCAGCCCCTGGTGGCTGCGCTACGCCGACACCGTCTGGATGGGTGGCTCCGATTCCGGTTACCTTCCGTCTGTCCCCACCATGGCCGAGCGCCAGAGCGCCATCAGCTACCGCGACTCGGTCCTCTACGATGACTTCGTCACGCACCACGCGCAGTTCCCCATTTCCTCGCTCATGACCCACGGCATCATCAAGGGGCAAGCCAACATGCTCGGCGGCGAGAAGGAACAGATCGAGGACTTCCGCGACGAAGTGGTCCATTATTACTCGGTGGGTAATATGATGTACGAGCTTTATATCTCGCCCGACATTCTGTCATCCGAGGAGATGGACGTACTCGGCAATGTAACTAAGTGGGCCCTGGCGAACGCGCATCCGCTTCTGGACAATTCAACCATGGTTGGCGGCGACCCCGCGAAACGCGAGCCATACGGATATGTCCATTCGATTCCGTCGAAGTCGATTATCACCTTGCGCAATCCCTTCGTCCGCCCACAGACTGTAAAGCTCAACGTTGATGAGCAGAACGGATTTCAGAAGTTCGCAGGCGAGCAGGCGTTGGAGGTGCAGTATCCGTATCGCAAGGTCGAATCTCTGGGAGTAAAGTTCGACCAGCCGCTTACATTTAATCTGGACGCCTATGAGGAGATCGTCGCCGAACTGCGGCCAGGAACTGGTGAGCAGCTACCAGCCTCCGTCGCCAGGCTGGCGGGTAAGGATATTTCCTTCTCTCCGGCCTCCCTGTACAGAAACTCCAACAGCCTCAGACTATCCACCACCATCAATGTGCCGGGCGACTATACCCAGGCCCGCATCGCGGTATTGCTGGAGCCGAATCAGGAGACCCGCGGGATCACAGCCGCCGCTCAGGACGGCGACCTGCCGCTGGAACTCACCACCGAAAACGGCAACCGCGGTGTCTGGTACTGGTTTTATGCCAACCTCAGGCCCGGCCTCCACGACGTCGAACTGACCATCCATTCCTCGGTGCCGGCTCATGTTTCGGCCTGGCTGCTGACGCGGCGCAATCTTGGGACGCCGGCGGCCGGCAGCCTGCTGCCCGCGCAGTCCAACATCGAGCGTGGCACGCACTTGCTCCTCGAGGAAACCATCCGATGAAACGCCGCGAATTTCTGGCCTCCACGCTCGCCCTGCCCGCTCTCGCGCAGCCAAAAGCCCGCTCGTTCTCGTGGAAGGGCGACCAGTTCCTCCTCGATGGCGCTCCCTTCCTCATCCGCTCCGGCGAGATGCACTACCCGCGCGTCCCGCGCCCCTACTGGCGCGACCGGATGCGCAAGATGCGCGCCATGGGCCTCAATGCCCTCTGCACCTACGTCTTCTGGAACCTTCACGAGCCGGAACCAGGCAAGTTCGATTTCACCGGCAACCTCGATCTCGCCGAATACATCCGCACCGCGCAGGCCGAAGGCCTCTACGTGCTGCTGCGTCCCGGCCCCTACATCTGCACCGAGTGGGATTTCGGCGGCCTGCCTTCCTGGCTGCTGCACACGCCCGATATCAAAGTGCGCAGCGCCGACCCGCGCTTTCTCACCGCCGCCGCGCGCTATATGACACAAGTCGGCAAGGAAGCGGCAGGTCTCCAGATCCACCGCGGCGGGCCCATCCTCATGGTGCAGGTGGAGAACGAGTACGGCTCGTTCGGCAGCGATCACGAGTACATGGGCGCGGTCCGCCACATGATCCAGGACGCTGGTTTCGACTGCCAGCTCTACACCTCCGACGGCTCCGGCAAATCCAACCTCGCCGGCGGCACGCTCGATGGCGCGCTCTCGGTCATCAACTTCGGCGATGGCGGCAACCCGGCGCGCGAGTTCGCGAACTTCGCCGCCTTCCGCCAGAACGTGCCGCGGATGTGCGGCGAATTTTGGTACGGCTGGTTCGACCATTGGGGCGAGAAGCACCACACTTCGCAGGCCAAACCGGGAGCCGATGGCCTGGAGTGGATGCTGGCGCGCGGCATTTCCTGCAACCTTTATATGGCGCACGGCGGCACTACCTTCGGATACATGAGCGGCGCCAACTGGAGCCGCGCGTACCAGCCCGATACCTCAGCCTACGATTACGACGCGCCGCTGGACGAAGCGGGGCGGCCCACCGTCAAGTTTCGGGCCATCCGCGACGTCGTCACGAAGCACCTGTCCGCGGGTGAAAAGCTGCCCGAGCTTCCCGCCGCGCTGCCCATCATCGCCATCCCGCGTTTCGAGCTCACCGAGTCCGCGCCACTCGCCGCGCGCCTGCCCAAGGCGGTGCGCTCCGCCAAGCCGCTCACCATGGAAGCCATCGGACAGGACTATGGCTTCATCCTGTACCGGCACAGGCCTGCGCGCGCCGGGAAGGGAACGCTCGAAATCACCGAGGCGCGGGATTATGCCGTCATCAGCCAGGGCGAGAAGCGGCTCGGCGCGCTCGACCGGCGCCAACGCCAGACCAGACTCGAGGTGCATCTGAACGCGGGCGAACCCCTCGACATCCTGGTGGAAAACATGGGCCGCATCAACTTCGGCCCGCAGCTCGTCGCCGACCGCAAAGGCATCACCGAAAAAGTCACGCTGAACGGCGAAGAGCTCGCGGACTGGGAAATCTATCCGCTGCCCATCGCCGACCCCGCCGGCTGGCCGTTTTCGACGAAGGCCGCTGCCGCCCCGGCGTTGCATCGCGGCACATTCCGCTTGACGGCAACCGGCGACACCTTCCTGGATATGCGCGGATGGGGCAAAGGCATGGTCTGGATCAACGGGCGCAACCTGGGCCGCTACTGGCGCATCGGCCCGCAGCAAAGCCTCTTCGTGCCGGCGCCATGGCTCAAGCCGGGCGCGAACGAGATCATCGTCCTCGATCTGGAAGAGAGCGGCCCGCGTTTCATTCAATCCGCCACCGATCCGGTCTACGACACTCCGGCCGGTTGAGGAATGTTGCGATATAATTCCTCCCATGACCTGGATCGTTCGAATCTCCTGCGCCGCTCTGCTCGCCGCCGGCGCAGCTTTCGCACAGACGGTTCCCGCCGGCTGGCAGGTGGTGAAGGATAGCAAGAGCCTTTGCCAGATCGCGGTGCCCGCCGACTGGGTTCACGACACACTGGTGAAGAGCTTCGTGGCTTCGCCCGACAAAACCAAGAAGGCCAGCGCCGTCATCCACGCTTTGGCGCCGAACGCCAACTACGCCCAGTCCATGGCCACCGCCAAGCAGGTGATGATCCCGGTCAAGATATTCGAAGATACCGCCTTACGCACCTGGTACTCCGTTGCGCGTGGCAACGGCCAGCCCGGCAGTTCCTGGTATGTCGCTACGAATGGCGGTTCGCAGATCTGCACCGCGCAGATCGATTTCGACGATCCGGCCTTCGAAGCGACGGCCAAGAAGATTGTCGACACCATCGGCAAAGCCAAGTAGCTTGAGCCAGGAGGGCGGGCGCCCTGGCCCGCGCCGGACCCCCTGGTCCGGCCGCCAGCGTCCAACACGCGCATCGCCCCACGTTATAATTGTCTCCGGATGGATGTTTTCGAAGAGCTCGTGCGTCTCCGTAACCTGGGCCAGAAGTGTGCGCTGGCCACCATCGTGGAAGTGCGCGGCTCCATCCCCAGTTACGAAAGCGCCAAACTGCTGGTGCGCGAGGATGGCTCCATGACCGGGACCATCGGCGGCGGTTGTGTGGAAGCCGAAGTCTGGAACGCCGCGCGCGAAGTCATCGAGACCGAGAAGCCCAAGCGCCTGACCTTCAACCTGGGACAGGACGCGGCTTACGACAACGGCCTGATCTGCGGCGGGCAACTGGAGGTTTTCGTGGAAGCCGTGCTCCCCGTGCCGCACGCCTTTATTTTCGGCGGCGGCCACATTTCCAAGAGTCTTTCCAAAATCGCCACGCTGGCCGGCTTCACCACGGTGGTGGTGGACGACCGCGAGAGCTTCGCCAACCGCGAGAGATTTCCGGAAGCCGGGGAAGTGCACTCGGGCGAGTACGAAGAGATCTTCCCGCTTCTCGGGATCAACGAAACCAGCTACCTGATCATCGTGACGCGCGGGCATCGCGACGACATGCGCGTCTTGCGGCTGGCCGCCGGGACGCCGGCGCGCTACATCGCCATGATCGGCAGCAAGCGCAAAGTGCTCAACGTGGTTCGCGAACTGGAGAAGGAAGGCATATCGCGCGAGGCCCTGGAAAAAATCCATGCGCCCATGGGGCTGGATATCGGCGCGATTTCGCCGGAAGAGATCGCCGTCTCAGTCACCGCCGAAATGATCGCGGTGCGGCGCAACGCCGGCTCCAACTGGCGCTCGCTCTCGATGTCGGTGATGGCCGAACCGGCGCGGCCCACGCTGGCGAAGTGACCGCCGGATTGATCCTGGCCGCCGGCGAATCGCGCCGCATGGGCTCGCCGAAGGCGCTGTTGCGATACCGCGAGACCACTTTCCTGGATGCCCTCTGCCGGTTGTTGGCGGAGCAATGCTCGCCGGTCCTCGTGGTGCTGGGCGCATCCGCCGATGAGATTCGCGCCCGCTCCTCCGGCCCCGCGACCTTCGTGGTGAATGCCGATTACCGGTCGGGCATGACCACTTCAATGCAGTGCGGGCTGCGCGCCGTGCCGCCGGACGCCGACGGCGTGCTCTTTACGCTGGTGGACCATCCGGCGGTGTCGCCGCAAACCATCGCGTCGCTGCTCTCGGCTCCATTCCCGCTGCTGCGCGTGCCGCGTTACCAGGGCCGCCGCGGGCATCCCATCCGGTTCTCGCGCGAATTGATTCCCGAGTTCCTGGCGCTCGGAAATGACGGCGCGGCGAGCGATGTGGTGCGCCGCCATCGCGACGGGACGGAGTTTCTGGATTTGGACGATCCGGGCATCGTGGCCGATATCGACGACCCCGCGGCTTACCGCGCGCTCACCGGAGCCGACGCATGAGAATCCGCCCGCGCACCATCTTCCGGTTGCTGGGCGCGCTGGTGGCGCTGCTGCTCGTGGTGGGCTTCGGCGCGCCCTTCCTGAGCGCGGACCAATATGCGGCGCGCCTGCGCAATTCCCTGTCGCGGGCGTTGGGCCGCGAGGTGGAATTCCGCCAGGGGGTGAAGTTCAACCTCTTTAAAGGCCCCGGGTTTTCGGCCGACGACGTGGTGATCCATGAAGACCCGGCCATCGGCATGGAGCCGATGGCCTACGTGGATTCGGTGGACGTACGGCCCAGCATTTGGTCCCTGCTGGGCGGCAAGTTCGTGGTGGCATCCATTCGACTGGAAGGCGCCACCATCAATCTCACCAAGTCGGGCGCCGCATCCGAGCCCGGACGGTGGAATTTCCTGTCGTTCGTCAACCCCTCGGTGATGAGCGCCGTGCCGGCGATTCACGTGCGCGACGGCCGCATCAATTTCAATTTCGGCGATGCCAAATCGGTCTTCTATCTGACGGAAGCGGACTTCGATCTGTCGCCGCCGGGATCGCTGGGCAAAGGCTGGAGCGTGTCCTGCTCGGCCAAGCCCGCGCGCACGGACCGGCCGGCGCAGGGCCTCGGCTCGTTCACTTTGAAGGGCCGGTGGTTCGTTTCCCCGGAGCGTGTGGATCTCGACCTGGTGCTCGACCACGCCGGCCTCGCCGAGATCACCGCGCTGTGGCGCGGTCAATCCGGCGCGGTGCACGGAACCGTTTCGTCGCGGCTGCACCTGGGCGGCCCCATCAGCAACATCGGCATTGCGGGCCGCGTGGACGTGGAAGACGTGCACCGCTGGGACCTGCTGCCGATGGGAGGCCACGGCTGGCCCTTCGATATCCGCGGGCGCCTCGACCTGGTGGCGCAACAACTGGACCTGCAATCCAACTCACCGGGCAATGCGCCCCTGCCCTTGTGGATCCACTTTCGCGCCGCCGACTACCTGGCGCAGCCGCATTGGGCGGTGACGGCCAACTGGAATCGCTTCCCGGTTGGGCCGATCCTGGAATTGGCGCGCCACATGGGCGCTGCCCTGCCGGCCAAACTGCAACTCGCCGGCGTGATGGATGGCGCCATCGGCTATTCGGGGCAGGGAAGCGTTCAGGGAAGCGTGGCGTTTCAGGATGCCTCGCTGACGATCCCGGATTCGCCGGCCGTCCGGTTCGAACACGCCGCCCTGGTCTTCGACGGAGATCACGTGCGGTTATCGCCCGCGGT
The DNA here is from genome assembly GCA_049511275.1 of Bryobacteraceae bacterium. GTDB lineage: Bacteria > Acidobacteriota > Terriglobia > Bryobacterales > Bryobacteraceae > PALSA-129. The sequence continues at coordinate 1,912 of JBEKYE010000197.1, read as the reverse complement.
GGCGCGCATGGCGGATGAGGACGCGGCCGAGATCGAGGCCGATTACGCCATGGGCTCCGGCTCGCTCGACGTCTCCATCTCAACCGAGGCCATGAAGGTGACGTCGTTGCGCGCACAGGCGGCCGTGCCGTGGCTGGAGCAGGTGCGTAGCGGCCGGTTTAGCGGCCAGTTGCGTTACCATCGCGAGGCGGAGCAGGCGGGGTGGTCGGGCCATGTGCAACTGAATGAGGCGGAAGTGCCGATTCCCGGGCTGGCCGATGCGCTCGAAGTGGCGTCGGCGCACGGACAAATCGACGGCGCGCGCGTGGTCCTCGACCACATTGACGCACAGGCCGGCAAGGTGGCTTTCACCGGTTCTTATTCCTATGAGCCCGGCGCGGCGCGGCCTCATCACCTGCGCCTGCACGCCGACACCCTGGATGCGGCCGATCTCGAAGCCGAGCTGCGGCCCACGTTCTTCCGCAGCGGCATCATTGCCCGCGCCCTGGGCCGCACCAGCGTGCCGGACTGGCTCGAACAGCGCGAAGTGGATGGCAACATTCAAGTGGACGATCTGCTCATCGCGGGCGCGCACCTGGACAACGCACGCGCGCGGCTGCTGTGGGATGTGACGCGCGTCTCGCTCGACGGCTTGCAGGCGAAGCTCGACCGCGCGGCCATCGCCGGCAGCCTCAGCATCAACCTGCGCGGGGCAAGGCCGGTCTATAAACTGACGGCCAGCGTGAAGGGATTGAACTGGCAATCGGGAAAACTGGATGGCCAGGGCACGCTGGAAACTTCGGGCGCCGGTCTCCAGTTGCTGGCCAATCTCACCTCGGAGGGAGCTTTCACGGCCGCCGGGCTGGATTTTGGCGGCTTGAACGGACGAAGTCTTTCGGGCAGTTACTCGATGGCGTGGGCCGCCGCGGCGCCGCGGCTGCGACTCACCGGCCTCGCGCTGCGCACCGAGGACGACGCCTACACCGGCCGGGGCGCCACGCAGGACGACGGGCGGCTGCTGATCGTGCTGACCAGCGGGGCGAAGGAACTGCGCGTCAGCGGCCCGCTCGACAAGCTGCGGGTCGAAGAACCGCACTAAGGAGGGCGGACGCCCCCGGTCGCGCTCTTTCCCTTCCTACCCTTTCTTTCTCCAGCGCTCTTCGATCATCTCCTGCAATTCGGCGATGCGATGGCGCAGCTTCCGCTCCTTCTGCGAAATCTGGAAGAGATAGCCGAAGATCACCAGCCAGCCGGTGCCGTAAGCGTAAAAGAGCCAGTTCAAGTTTTCCATGCGTCAGTCCCTCCTCAAATCGTCCAGTTCGTGGGCGCGTCGTGTCAGATCTTCGGCCGCGCGTTCCAGCCGGGCCACGCGGCGGCGCACCAGCAGAATGCACCACCACACCATCAGCATGGTGGCCATGCCGAAAAACAGCGTCGCCGACATGTCGCCAGCCAGGCCGGAGCCCTCGCCGCCACCGATCACCGGCGAGGGATGCTGCGTGCGGAAGATCCGGTTGGACATGTAAATCAGCGGCACATCCGCCATCCCCAGGATGCAGATGACGGCGCACACCGTGGCGCGGGCCTCCACCGGCGCGGCGCGGCGAATCACCAGGTAGGCCGCATAGATGAAGAGCAGCAGAAAGGCGGACGTCAGCTTCGCATCCCAGGTCCACCAGATGCCCCACACGCGCTTGGCCCACATGGAGCCCATGGCGATGTTGACGATCTCGAACACCACCACCGTTTCATTGGCGGCCAGCGACAGGTCGTCGTACTTGCTGTCGTGTTTCACCAGGTAGAGGATGGCTGCGATGCCGCCCACGAAGCAGGCCACGAAAGACGCCATCGCCGCCGGGACGTGGAAGTAGAAGATGCGCTGGATGATCCCCATGGTTCGCTCGGTGGAGACCCACATAAAGATCAGGTATAA
>JBEKYE010000196.1:0-9003 GCA_049511275.1 Bryobacteraceae bacterium | reverse complement strand
TGCGTGGGGCTATTATCCGCCGCTCTATTACGCATGATACGGCTTTGGATTTTATAAAGGTATCAACATCGGATTGTAATTCGGAGGTTGGTGATGCTGGTTATTGTGCGGCTGGGGTTGGGGCTGGGGCCCGAACTGGTTCGGCGGCTCTTTGTTCGTCAACGGCGGCTTCTTCAACCGCTATGGTTTCCGCGGAGGTTCATACGCGGGCGGGTTTGGCGGCAGAGGGGCGTGGCAGCACGACGCGAGCCACCGCTTGGGAGTTTCGTATCCGAACAGTCAACTGGCCTCCCGGTATGGGGCCGCATCGATGGCCTCGCGGAACGCGATGACAAGATCGGGCAGCGTGAATTCCGCCCGGTCGGCCAGCACGGGGAGCTATAGCCGGTTTGGAAACGCGACGTCGTCATACGCTAACCGATCGGCGGGAACGCAGGGCGCTCGCAGCGCGGCACCGCAGAGCGCGGGGCGGGCGAACGAGGGACAGTGGCAACGCTTCCAGGGCGCGCAACGCAACCAGGCTCCGGCGCAACGGTACTCGGGTTCGGCGCAACGGTACTCGGCTCCGGCGCAACGGTATTCGGCTCCGGCGCAACGGTACTCGGCTCCGGCGCAACGGTACTCGGGTTCAGCGCAACGGTACTCGGCACCGAGCAGCGCCGGGCGCAGCTATGGCGGCGGTGCCGCATCACGCAGTTATAGCAGCGGCGGCGGCTCGCGCAGCTTTGGTGGTGGCGGCGGCCACAGCTCCGGCGGTGGCGGGGGCCACGGTGGCGGCCGGCGGTAATGAGCCTGTCATCGGCTCGGCGCGGGGCGATCCGGTTGGCTAGTAAGAGCGCGACCAGGGGGTCGCGTGCGGACGAGGGCGTCCGCCCCACAGAGCAGCAGAGCCGCGACCAACGTGAGATGCCGCCAGGCGTCGCCACGAGTGTCGACGCGGCATGCACGAGTGCGTGCGCCACGATGGCCATGAAATCTCCGCGGCGGCAGAACATTCAGACAACTCGTAATACGCAAAAAGCGGGTTAGAATAGGCACGTGCTCCAGAAGGGCCCGAAGGAGGAATACTCGCGGGCGGACGTTCGCCGCCAGTTCGGACTCACCGAGCGCCAGCTCAAGAGTTGGGGGCGGCAGAAGCTGATTCCGGAGGGCGATACCTACTCCTTTTCGGACCTGATCGCGCTGCAGGCCATCGTGAAGCTGCGCGAAAAACGCATCGCGACACGGCAGATCGGGCGGGCGCTGGAATCGTTACGCGAGAAGCTGGACTGGGTCAAACAGCCGCTTTCGGAACTGCGCGTGGCATCCAACGGCAAGACGATCGTGGTCCACGTGGCGGGCCAGAAGATGGAGGCCATCAGCGGACAGATCCTGTTCGATTTCGACGCGGGCGAGTTGCGTAGCGTCCAGAGCTTCCCGGAGCGCAAGCTGTCGGCCAACCGGCAGCACGAATCGGAAGCCTGGTTTCAGAAAGGCCTGGAACTGGAAGAGGCCGGAGCGCCCGTGGACCAGGCGTTGGAAGCCTATCAAAAGGTCCTGGAACTGAATCCCAAGGCGGCCGGAGCGCTGGTCAACCTGGGCACTATCTATTACCGGCAGCGGAATCTCGGGGAGGCGGAAAAATACTACCGCGAGGCGATCGAGGCCGATGCGGAATACCCGCTGGCGCAATTCAACCTGGGCAACCTCTACGACGAGCAGGGACGGGTGAAAGAGGCGCTGGAACATTACCGGCGGGCCCTGGAGCTGAGCGCGAACTACGCGGACGCACACTTCAACCTGGCGCTGCTGTGCGAGCGGACCGGCGACGCCATGAAGGCCGTGCACCACTGGAAGGCGTATTTGAAGCTGGACAGCTCCGGACAGTGGGCGGAGATTGCGCGCCGCCAGTTGGAACGGCTGCGGCAGGCCGTGATCCGGTAGCATGATTCCAAGGGTAGTCGGGACCAAACGGCCGAAGAAAAGACTTCAACGCGGAGGCGCGGAGAAGGCAAGACAAAAGCCAAAGCAAAGAGTAAGGACGGGGCAACGTTCGAGCTTTCTTCGTGGCGGAGCGCGGAGGAAGCCGAGTCCGCGCAGAAGAGCAGAATCGTTGCGCGGGTTATCCTAAAACCTGGAGTCATTGATCCGATGCGGATTGGTTTAGCGTTTCGATGTTTCTTCAACTTATTGTTTGGCGGCGCGCTCTCGAGCGCGGCGCTGTCGGAATTGGGACTGGTGAAGCGCGGGGCGGCGCCTGCGGCTCGCGGGGCGGCGCCTGCGGCAGTGCGGACACCGGCGGATGGCGCGTTGCAGATTCTCGGCATTTTGCAGCGCGATTCCCGGCTGGTGGATTTTCTGATGGAGGATATCGACGGTCACGCCGATGAGCAGGTGGGGGCAGCGGTGCGCGAGGTCCACAAGCAATGCCGCGACTCCCTGGCGCGGTACGTGCGCCTGGAGCCGGTGATCGACGGCGTGGAAGGAACGTTTGCCAAGGCTCCGTCGGCCGATCCGAACGTGGTGAAGTTTATCGGCAACGTGCCGGCGAAGCCACCCGCGGGCGGTACTTTGCTGCACAAAGGCTGGCGCGCGGCGAAGGTCGATTTGCCGGCGCTGGGGACGGGACAGGACGCGGCCATCGTCGCGCCAGCGGAAATCGAAATTGAGTAAAAAAACGCAAGCCGCGCGGTACGCCATCGGGATCGATCTGGGGACCACCAACTCGGCGCTGGCCTACGCGGAAGTCGCGGCGGCGGACCCGCTCGCGCCGGCGAACGTGCAACTGGCGGCCATCCCGCAACTGGTGAATCCGGGGGAAGTGCGCGAGGAGAGCCTGCTGCCGTCGTTCCTCTACCTGGCGGGCGCCTCGGATTTTCCAGCCGGCGCCACGGCGCTGCCCTGGGACGCGGAGCGCAGTTTCGTGGTGGGCTACCTGGCACAAAAGCGCGGCGCGGAAAACGTGGGGCGGCTGGTTTCCTCGGCAAAATCGTGGCTCTCGCACTCCGGCGTGGACCGCACGACGGCGCTGTTGCCGTTTCGCGCGCCGGAGGGCGTGGCGAAGATATCGCCGGTGGAAGCCACGCGGCGCTACCTGGAACATTTGCGGGAAGCCTGGGACGCGCAGCACGCCGACGCGCCTTTCGCCGCGCAGCAGGTGCTGGTGACGGTGCCGGCTTCCTTCGACGCGGTGGCGCGGGAATTGACGCTGGAAGCGGCCAAACAGGCGGGATACCGCAATGTCACGCTGCTCGAAGAGCCGCAGGCCGCGTTCTACGCGTGGATCGAACGGCACGACGACTGGCGCCAGCGCGCGCGGCCGGGCGACCTGATCCTGGTGGTGGATATCGGCGGCGGCACCACGGATTTCACGCTGATCGCGGTGACGGAAGCGAACGGCGAGCTGGCGCTCGAGCGGATTGCGGTGGGCGACCACATTCTGCTGGGCGGCGACAATATCGACCTGGCGCTGGCCGGCGCAGTGGCGGCGCGCCTGGCGGAAAAGGGCGCGCGCATCGACAGCCGGCAGATGCAATCGCTGTGGAACAATTGCCGCACGGCCAAGGAAAAACTGCTGGATGCGGATTCGCGCGCGGCCGAGATGCCGGTGACTATTTTGGGCAAGGGAAGCGGGCTGGTGGGCGGCACCATCAAAGCTAGGCTGCTGCGCAGCGATATCGAGAAGGTGCTGGGCGAAGGTTTTGTCCAGGCCGTGCCCAGCACGGAGATGCCGGCGCAGCAGCGGCGCGTGGGGCTTCAGGAGCTGGGTTTGCCGTACGCCGCCGATGCGGCCATTACGCGGCACCTGGCGCGCTTCCTGCGCCAGCAGGCGGCGGTATCCGAACACGGAACGGTGCGGCGCGGCCCCAGCGGCCTGGCCTGCCCGACGCACGTGCTTTTCAACGGCGGGGTGTTGAACGCGGCGCTGGTGCGGGAACGCATCCTGGCGACGCTCAACACGTGGCTGGCGGAGGAAGGCATGCCGGCGGTGAAACCGTTGACCGGAGAAGATCTGATGCACGCGGTGGCGCGCGGAGCGGCCTATTATGGCCTGGCGCGCAGCGGGCGCGGCGTGCGCATCCGCGGCGGCGTGCCGCGCACGTACTACGTCGGGGTGGAAAGCGCCATGCCGACGGCGCCCGGTTTTCCGGCGCCTCTCAAGGCGCTGGCGGTGGTGCCGTTCGGGATGGAGGAAGGCAGCGAAGTGACCATCCCGGGGCGCGAATTCGGCCTGGTGGTGGGGCAGACGGCGGAGTTTCGCTTCTTCACCTCGGCAGCGCGCAAGGACGACCGGCCGGGCGACCTCGTCGAGGATTTCGGCGACCAACTGGAGGAGCTGTCGCCCATCGAAGTCAGTTTTCCCTCGGGCGAGAATCCTTCCGAAGTGGTGCCGGTGTCGTTCGAAGCGGTGGTCACCGAAACCGGCGTGCTGCAGTTGTGGTGCGTGGCGCGGGATGGGCGCAAGTGGAAGCTCGAGTTCAACGTCCGGGAAAAAGTGAAGGGGTGAGCGGGAAGTGAAAGTCGGCATCGATCTGGGGACCACCAATTCGGCCCTGGCGTATATCGACGAGCGGGAGGCGGAGGGCGTCGAGTTTCCACCGGTGCATGTTTACGAGACGCCGCAACTGGTGGCGGCGGGCCTGGTGGAAGCGCGGCGCACGCTGCCCTCGTTCCTGTTCCTGGAAGACGGGCAGCCGGTGGGCGTGTACGCGCGCGAGCAGGGGGCCATTGTTCCCACGCGGCTGGTGCACTCGGCGAAATCCTGGCTGTCGAACGCCGACGTGGATCGCACGGCCAAGATTCTGCCGTGGGATTCGCCGGAAACCGGACGGGTGATGTCGCCGGTGGAAGTGTCGGCGCGGATCATCGGCAAGTTTCGCGAAGAGTGGGACCGCACCATGGGCGCGCCGCTCGAGGACCAGGACATCGTGCTGACGGTGCCGGCGTCGTTCGACGAAGAGGCGCGCGAGCTCACGGTGATGGCGGCGCGCGACGCGGGCCTGGAAAAACTGACGCTGCTCGAAGAGCCGGCCGCGGCTTTCTATTCGTGGATCTCGAACAACCTGGCGCAATCGCGCAAGAAGCTCTTTGACGGGCAGGTGGTGCTGGTGTGCGACGTGGGCGGCGGCACCAGCGACTTCAGCCTGATCCGCGTCTCCCGCGAAGGCGACCTGGTGAACTTCACGCGCACGGCGGTGGGCAAGCACCTGCTGCTGGGCGGCGACAACCTGGATTTGACGCTGGCATGGCTGGTGGAAACCAAGCTGGCGTCCAAGCTTTCGATCCGCCAGCGCAGCGGATTGCGGCGGCAGTGCTCGGCGGCCAAAGAGAGGCTGCTGAACGACCCGGATCTGAAGAGCGTGGAGATCACCGTGCTGGGCGCGGGCTCGGCGCTGATCGGGCGCTCGCTCAAGAGCGAGATTCTACGCGAAGAGGCGCTGGAGCTGGCGCTGGAAGGCTTCCTGCCGTTCACGCAGCGCGGGGAAGGGCCGAAGGACGAAAAGCGCAGCCTGTTCCGCGAGCTGGGGTTGCCGTATGAAACCGATGCGGCCATCACGCGCCACCTGAATGCGTTTCTGGAGCCGACCGGACAGGCGCCGGACGCCATCCTTTTCAACGGCGGTTTTTTCATCCCGGCGATTCTGCGCGAACGCGTGGCGGACGTGGTAGGCCAGTGGTATGGGCGGCGGCCGGAGATCCTCGAAAATAAAGACCTCGATCTGGCGGTGGCACGCGGTGCGGCGTACTACTCCTACGTCCGGTCCACCGGCAGTGGCGTGCTGGTGCGCGGCGGCCTGCCGCGCGCTTACTACATCGCGCTGGGCGAAGCGCAGGAGGGCAAGTTCCCGGCGGTGTGCCTGGTGCCGCGCGGCACGGAGGAAGGCTCGGCCATTGAGATCGATCACGACGCGCTGCAACTGGTGGCGAACCGGCCGGTGTCGTTCCGGTTGTACAGCTCGCTGGTGCGGACGGAAGACAAGCTCGGCGACCTGGTGGAGTTTCCGGCCGACGAAGCGGGCCTGCACCGGCACGTGCCGCTGCACGCCGTGATCCGCTTCGGCAAGAAGGCCGAGGAGCGGCTGATCCCGGTGAAGCTGGGCGCGCGGCTCACGGAAGTGGGCACGCTGGAGACCTGGTGCGAATCGAAGATCAGCGACAACCGCTGGCGCTTGCAGTTCGAATTGCGCAAGCAGGCGGAGCAGCCGGTGGAACGCGCGGCCGCGGCGGTGGTGAGCGAGCAGGCGCTCAAGGCGTCGCTGGAGCTGATTGCGAGCGTGTTTTCGACCACTGCGAAATCGCCGGTTGAGCCGGAGGAAGTGCCGGCCCGCCTCGAACAGACCATGGGCCTGGGCAGGAATTCCTGGCCGCTGGCGGCCATCCGCCAAATGGCCGACGCATTTCTGGCAGCGGCGGACGGGCGCAAGAAGAGCCCGGCGTACGAAATGCGCTGGCTGAACCTGTGCGGCTTCTGTTTGCGGCCGGGCTTCGGGTATCCGGGGGACGACTTCCGCCTCGAGCAGACCCGCCGGGTTTACGCCGCCGGCCTCACCCACGGCAACCAGGTGCAATGCGAAATCGACTGGTGGATTTTCTGGGGCCGCGCGGCGGGCGGCATGAATCGCAACCAGCAGGCCGATGTCTACCAGCGGCTGGCGGGGGCGCTGCTGCCGCGCGGCAACCAGAAGCCGCAGCGCATCAACGAATCGCTGCGGCGGGAGATGTGGCGCACGGCTTCCAGCCTGGAGCTGCTGCCCATCGGGACCAAAACGGAGCTAGGCGATGCTCTTATTAAGCGCGTGAAGAGCGGGGATTACAAAGAGAGCGAGTTGTGGTGTCTCTCGCGGCTGGGCGCACGCAAGCTTTTCTATGGTCCGGTGAACCTGGTGGTGCCGCCGGCCACGGTGACGCGCTGGGTGGAAGCGCTGGTGAAGATCGCGACGGCCGGCGATGCTCTGGCGGCGATGGCGCGACTAACCGGAGATCCGACGCGGGACTTGGCGGCGGCCACACGGGAGACGGTGAAACGGAAATTGCAGGGGACGGCGAAGGCGGAGCGGTTGCTGGCGGTGCTCGAAGGCGAAGCGGAAGACGAGCAGACGCTGGGGCGGATATTTGGAGAGGAACTGCCTTCGGGACTGGTGTGGACGGAGTAGGCGCCATTTTTGCAGCGCCCTTCTTCTGTATCCTGATAACGGACCATGTACCAGGTAGTGATCGACACCAATGTGCTTGTCGCTGCGATGCTCTCCAATCGGGGCGCGTCCCACCGTCTGTTGCGACTGGTGGGCGATGATCGATGGCGAATCAACCTCTCGGTGCCACTGGTTCTCGAGTATGAGCAGACACTCAAGCGTGTCTGCACGGGCGGAGATCTGAGCGGCAATGACATCGATAGCGTGATGCAGTATCTCTGCGCCAACGCGAATCTGCGTGACATCTTCTTCCTTTTGCGTCCGCTCCTGCCCGACCCAAAGGATGACTTCGTTCTGGAATTGGCCGTGGAAAGCCGGGCGGATTTTCTGCTTACGTTCAACACCAGAGATTTCGCCGGCGCCGAGCGCTTCGGCATTCGAGTGATCTCGCCGCGGGAATTCCTTGCAATAATAGGAGAAGAGCCATGACTCTCAACGTGACAGTTCCGGACTCGGTGTACCGCCAGATTGCCGATTTGGCAGCGCGGCAGCAGGTTTCCGTGGAGCGGATCGTGGCGGCTGCCTTGGCCGAACAACTTTCCGGCTGGACCCGCGTGGGGCAAATGGCCGAACGCGCCAGCCGTGAGCGTTTCCTTGCCGCGCTGGACAAGGTTCCTGCAGCAGAACCCGCCCCGGGGGACCGGCTCTAACCGTCCAGATGCGGATATGAGCATGAATAGCGAGCGATCTCCACAGCCAAAGCCACAAGGCTTATGTCAAGATGTGTTTCGAGCATCCGGCCGGAAAGCGAGCATCAACCGTCCCCGTCCGGCCTTGCCACGACCACTGTGTTTGTACGCAGACGGTTAACCACGGCGGCCCACACACATGTACTGATTGTAGGCGGGAATGGGAGCAAACCGCGTTTCATAAAGGGTGAGTCTTGCGACGAAACACGCCGGGCATAGAGACACGTCTGTCCAGCCCGAACTTCTCTAGCGGGAACCCGGCCCCGGCTTGGCTTGACTCGGAACTACGTAGCCGGTGCGGGCGCGCACGCGGGACTTGGGGAAACGCTGGGTGGCGTCGCGCGTGAGCTCCACGCCGATGGTGCGCCTAGCGCCAGGTTTGGATTCGGGCAGCGCGTAGTAAAGGCTGTAGCGGGTGCGGATGCGGCGCATGGCTTCCTGGAACGCTGTGCCGGGTTCGTTGGCGGTGAGCGCGTCGCCGCCGGTCTTTTCGGCGATGCCCTTCATGCCGGCCTGCATCGCCAGCATTGTTGGATTGAGGATGACGCCCACCGTGCGCATCGTCTGAAAGCTGGGGTTGCGCACGATCAGGCCGCTGAGGATGGCGTCGGACTCCCAGAACTCGTCCACCACCGACTCTTCGCGGCGCGTGCGCGTGCCCATATTATCGGTGATGATGAGGACGGCGCGGCGCCGCTCGGTGTGGGGTTCGCGGCGGAAGCGCATGGCAGCGTCGGAGACGGCGGCCTGGATCAGGGTGCCACCGCCGAAGTCGAGACCCAGGACATCCTCTTGAATGGTGCGGTCGACGGCGTCCATGTCCTCGGTGAAGGGCGCCACCTCGCGGCTTTGGGTGTTGAAGACCATGACGCAGACGCGATCTCCAGATTGCAGTTGGTGCAGGCCCTGGCGCGCGGCATCGGCCACTTCCTGAACCACGCCGCGCATGCTGCCGCTGATGTCGAACAGCAGGATGAGGTCGAGCGGCTGCTCCTCGGCGGCGAATTGCAGGATGGGCTGCTCCTTGCGCTCGTCGAAAACGCGAAAGTCCTCCTTGTGGAAACCGGTGAGGATGCGGCCGTCCTGGCCGAGCACTTCGGCATCGACGTGCACCAGCGAGACGCCGGTGCGGAAAGTGACGG
>JBEKYE010000195.1:0-9013 GCA_049511275.1 Bryobacteraceae bacterium | reverse complement strand
GTCCACTTCACCAGGCCGTCGCCGCCTTTCGACAGGTTGGGATAATCGCCCGCCGCGTAGCGCTCGGCGGCGGTGTAGGGCGTCACCCAGACATGCGCGTTGAGGAAGCCGGCGCGCTGGCGAACCCACGAATCGGGTTGCGCGAACGGCACGGAATTCTCGCCGGGCAACAACGCATAGCCGGTGGGATGGCCCAGCGCATTTTTGGCCGAGGCGCTTTCCACAATCCAGCGGCGGCTGCTCTGGAGGTTCAGGCTTCGCTCGGCTTCGTGTTCCGTGCGCAGCGTGGTCTCCTGCATTAAGAACCCGCCGCCATAGGGATTCTGCTTGCCCGCCGGCATGGGAACGCTATTCATTTCCACCACGCGGTTGGCCGGGCCATCCACGTCCATGTCGAGCCGGAAGGTGAAGAAATGCTGATGATGCGGCGCCGCCAGGTTCCTGGCCACCAGGTGGCTGTGCTGGTCGGAGTCGTCGGCCACTCCCTTGGCGGCCATGATGCCGGTGAGGGAGACGCGCACTTCGATGGTTCCATTCTGGTGGAAAACCCAGTCGAAGCCGTACTCGTAATTGCCCGGCTGGCTGAAATAGGAGAGCACCAGCTCGCGCTCGCGCCGCGTGTTGTTCTCGTGCTTCCAGGCCACGCCGGCATCGCGCTCATAGATGGCGACGGCGCCGGGAATGACATCGGGTTCTCCGGAAATCCCCGCCATTACGGCATCGAAGACGGTGCAGTTGGCGGGGCAATCCACGCCGGGCCGCAAGGAACCGGCCATAACGCCGAGGCCCAATTCGCCGGCGTCGAAACTGTTGCGGAAATACCAGGCGCCGGAGGGATCGCCATAAGGCACCACCATTTCCGAGAGCGACCCTCGATACAGCACCGGCCGCACGCGCCCGCCATCTTCATAGCCGGCAGTGTAGATTACCAGACCTTCGCGGGGATGGAGCGCGTAGCGGAAGCGCCACTTCTGCCAGCGCACTTCGCCGTCCTCAATCTGGAAACCCGGTCCGTTCGGTTGCGTGACGATGAGCGGGGCAAGCGGCAACCCGCCCGGACGCGGCCCCAAATCGGCATTCTCGCGCGAGACGGGGACGTTGCGGTCGATATCGAGAAAGTCGATGATCTTGCCGGTGGTGAGGTTGACGTGCGCCACCACGCCTTCCACCGGATGCGCGTACAGATTGGCGCCCGCGCCGCCATAATAAGGCACCACGCACACCAGGCGGCCGTCGCTCGCGGGCTGGCCGAAGTAGCCGGCGCTCCAGGACATGGTGACGACGTTGTCGGCGTCGCGGATGCCGCGTTCGCGCATGGCCTGCGCCCACCGAGGATCGGCGCGCACAATTCCATCCGCCAGATCGGAATCCTGGGAGTTGATGGCGGGCTGCGCTCCCGGAATCCACTTCCAGGAATCGATGGCGCTGGTGGAGAGGTTGGCAATCGCCTCAAAGGTTTGGTTTCGCTTGCGGTCGTAGATCACCGCGAAAGCGCGCCGGGGAACGGCGGTCTTCGCCAGCACCATTTCCTTAGGTGGCTCATCGAGTGCGATCAGGCTGAAGATGCCGCCGGCGGGAAAGCGGTCGGAGCTACGCAGCAGGTTCGCGGCCGCGCGGATTTCGCCGGCGGTGAGCGGGGAGAGGGGATGAGGAGCGGCGAAGAGACAGGCCGCGCCTATCAGACAAATCAGGAAAAGAGTGCGTCGCATGGGATTACGCGGTCCCATGGTACCGCAGTGCTAACGAAAGAGCCCGAGCGTGGAGTGGGGATCGACATCCAGGAAGTAGGCGTAGGACTTGACGGACGGATGGAGTTGAGCGAGCAAGCACTTCGCATGACAGTACATTTGCTGATCGTGCTGATTTTCAAGTGGACCGTCAAAGCAGGTTGTATAGACGAACGACACTACGTCCGGGGCAACGCTTTCGACACCAAAGCCGCAAAAACAACATTCGAGCTTTAGCCCCAGCTGCTACGCCGCCTCGATGAAAACCGCTTCCGTGCTGGAAGGTGTTGGAACGGCTTCTCCGTGTTTGCGAAGAGATTCGATGTGAAGATCGATGGCCTCTTTCATGTGCCGGGCACACTCTTCGCGCGTCCGGCCCGTCGCAACACAGCCAGGGAGGTCCGGAGCGTACGCGCCGTAACCAGTATCCGTTTGCTCGAAAATCACAAGGTACTTCACTTTAGATCCTCCAGAGTCAAACCAGCCTGGCGCAGGACGCTGGCTACCAAGCCATGTCCCAGTGTATCGCTTGAATGGCCGGGAACGGTGACCGTTCCTGGCTTGGTGCTATGCCGATACTGCCGGTGGCTACCCTCCTGCCGTTCCAACCACCAGCCGTCTCGAACCAGCATTTTCAGCACATCTCTTACCTTCGCCGTCGCCATAAGGGGGCCACAAGACACCGGCGGCAAGACCGACCGCTGGCGCTACAACACTTCCTCGGCCCAGCCTTCCAGCACCTGTTTCACTTTGGTCATGAACTGGTCGGCCAGCGCGCCGTCGATCAGGCGGTGGTCGAAGCTCAGCGAAAGGTGGCAAATGGAGCGGATGGCAATCGCATCGTCAATCACCACCGGCGTCTTGTCCACCGTGCCCACGCCCATGATGGCGACCTGCGGCTGGTTGATGATGGGCGTGCCGACCAGGCTGCCGAAGCTGCCGAAATTAGTGATGGAGAAGGTGCCGCCCAACACCTCGTCGGGCTTGAGCTGGCGCGAGCGGGCGCGCGTCGCCAGATCCACGATGGCGCGCTGCAATCCCAACACGTTCTTTTCGTCGGCGCCGCGAATTACCGGCACAATCAGACCGTTCTCCAGCGCCACCGCGATGCCGATGTGGATTTCGTTGTGGTACACGATGTTGTTGCCGTCGAGCGAGGCGTTGAGCAACGGGAACTGGCGCAAGGCGACGGCGGCGGCGGCGGTGATAAACGGCAGGTAGGTGAGCGAGAATCCGTGATTGGCCTGGAACTGGCCTTTGAATCGCTCGCGCATCTTCGCCACCTTCGTCATGTCCACGCGGTGGATGGTGGTGACGTGCGCGGAAGTGCGCTTGGAGAGCAGCATGTGCTCGGCGATCTTGGTCCGCATGGTGCTGAGCGGCTCGATGCGCGTCTTGGCCCCGGGAGAGAAGGCCGGCGGCGCGGCGGTGGGCTTTGCGGCAACGGGCGCAACCGCGGGTGTGGCCGGCGCCAATGCAACCGGCGCACCCTGCGCCATGTACGCTTCCACATCCTGTTTGGTGATGCGGCCAGCGGCGCCGGTGCCTTTGACGCGGCTGAGGTCGATATTGTTCTCGCGCGCCATTTTGCGCACCAGCGGGGAAAGCGGACCGGACACTTCGGCGGCGGGCTCTTCGGCGGCGGGCTTTTCGGCGGGCGGCGCTGGAACCTCAACCGGCAATGGAGCAGGCGCGGCAACCGGCGCGGCCGCCACCGGGGCGGGCGCTGCCGGCTTGGCCGCGGCCGCTTCGCCTTCTTCCGCAATGCGCGCCACCACCGTGTTTATCCCTACCGTCGCGCCCTCTTCCACCAGCACCTCGGACAACGTGCCCGCGGCGGGCGAAGGAATTTCGGTATCCACCTTATCGGTCGAAATCTCGAACAACGGCTCGTCGCGCTCCACACGGTCGCCGGCCTTCTTGAGCCACTTGGTCAGCGTGCCTTCGACAATACTCTCGCCCATCTGGGGCATCACTACGTCGGTCATTTCAGTTCTCTCTTTCCGTGGCTGCCGGGACGGGCGCCTCGAACAGCATCTCACACTCAAAAACGCGGCCGAAATGGGCGGCGAAGACTTGCGAAACTTCCGCCAGCGAGGCGCGCACGCCCAGCCGCGCCATGGAAGTCACGGGCTTGGTGAGCCCGCAGGGGACAATGTATTGAAAATAGCTCAAATCGGTATTCACGTTCAGCGCGAAACCGTGGGAAGTCACCCACCGGCTGAGGTGCACGCCAATGGCGGCGATTTTGCGATCGCCCACCCAGACCCCGGTGAGGGTGGGAATGCGGCCGGCCTGGATGCCGAACTCCGCCAGAGTGTCTATGAGCGACTGCTCGAGGGCGCGCACGTAGGCGCCCACGTCGCGCTTCCAATCGCGGAGGTCCAGGATGGGGTAGCCCACCAGTTGCCCGGGCCCGTGATAGGTCACGTCGCCGCCACGATCGGTGGGATAAAAGGAAATCCCGGCGCGGCTCAGAATCTCGTCAGAAGCCAGCAAATTCTGCAGGTGGCCGTTGCGGCCCAGGGTGATCACGTGCGGGTGCTCCAGCAGCAGCAGGTGATCCCCCGCCGCGCCCCGTTTGCGCTGGCCGGCAAGCTGCTGCTGCAATTCCAGCGCCTGGGGGTAATCCACGCGCCCGAGTTCCCGCACCGAGCACTTACGCATTGATGGAAAGACCGTACACCGCGTTGAAGGCCTCGCCCAGGGCTTCGTAGAGCGTGGGATGCGCGTGGATGGCTTGCATCATCACATCCACCGTGGCTTCGGCTTCCATGGCGGCGACGGCTTCGCCGACCAGCTCGAAAGCCTCCGGCCCGATGATGTGGACGCCCAGGATCTCGCCATACTTCTCGTCGGCCACCACCTTGACGAAGCCCTCGTGGTGTCCCAGGATGGTGGCGCGGCTGTTGCCGGCGAACGGGAAGCGCCCGATCTTCACCTTGTACCCCTGCGCGCGGGCCTGCGCCTCCGTGAGCCCCACGCTGCCGATGCCGGGCTCGGTGTAGGTGCAGCCCGGGATGCGGTTTTTGTTGATGGGCACGGCCGCCTTGCCGGCCATATGCGCCACCGCGATCATGCCTTCGCGCGTGGCCACGTGCGCCAGTTGCGGCGTGCCGGCCACCACGTCGCCGATGGCGTAGACGCCCGGCTCGGCGGTCTGTTGGTTTGAGTCCACCTGGATGAACCCGCGGTCCAGCTTGACCTTGGTGTTTTCCAGGCCGATCTTCTCGGTATTCGGCTTGCGCCCCACCGCCACCAACAACTTTTCGGCTTGGAGCTCTTCCTCCTTGCCGCTGCTGGTGACCAGCTTGAGCGCGACGCCCGTGCCGGTCTTGCGGATGTTTTCGGCGCGCGCGCCGGTCTCGACGCGAATCTTCTGCTTCTTGAAGTTGCGCTCGAGCTCTTTGGAAATGTCTTCGTCTTCCACCGGCACCATGCGCGGCAACATCTCCACTACCGTCACTTCCGTGCCGAAGCGATGGAAGATGGACGCGAACTCCACGCCCACCGCGCCCGCGCCGATGATGATGAGGCTCTTCGGAACAGCCGTGAGATTCAGGATTTCGATATTCGTGAGGATGAATTCGGGGTCGGCCTCGAGGCCGGGGAGCATGCGCGCTTCCGAGCCCGTGGCGATGATGATGTTCTTCGCCTCCAGCGTCTGCACGCCGGCGTCGGACTTGACTTCCACTTTGCCGCCGCCCTGGAGCGTGGCGTAGCCCGAGATGCGTTCCACCTTGGCGCGCTTGAGCAGCATCTCCACGCCCTTGGAATGCCTGGTGACGATGCCGTCCTTGCGGTCCTTCACCTTGGGATAGTCCAGGCGCGGATTCTCGCAGACGATTCCTTCCTGGTCCGCGTGCACGAAACGCTGCCACACGTCGGCGGTCTGGAGCAGGGATTTGGTGGGGATGCATCCCACCAGCAGGCAGGTGCCGCCCAGTCTGGGCTGCTTCTCGACGAGCGCGGTTTTCAATCCATACTGGCCGGCGCGGATGGCTGCGGAGTAGCCGCCGGGACCACTTCCGATCACAATCAGGTCGTAAGGCACTTTTATCATTCTCCCATGTCACCGGAGGCAATGCCGGTGCGTCTACCATAAGGATATGAAGTGGCTGCTCCTTATTCTGATGCTGGCGGCGGGGCCGGGATTCGCGCAGACGCCGGCGGCTCGGAAGAAGTCCACATCCGCCGCGGCGCCGGCCAAGTGGCCCATCTCCAGCCTGGCGGTGGAAGGGACTCACAGTTTTTCGCGGGAGCAGGTGCTGGCCATCGCCGGCGTGAAAATCGGCCAGGTGGCCGGCCGGCCGGAATTTGACGCCGCGCGCGACCGCCTGACCGCCTCGGGAGCCTTCGAAACCGTCAGCTACAAATTCGTGGCGGGCACGGGCGGCGGTTACGATGCCACCTTTCAGGTAACCGAAATCGAGCAGGTGTACCCGGTGCGGTTCGAGGAGCTGCACGTTTCGGAAAAGGACCTGGTGGCCGCCCTGAAAGCCAAAGACCCGTTATTCGCCAAGGGCATCCTGCCGGCCACGCAGCCGGTCTTCCAGCGCTACACCAAGTGGGTGGAGGAATATCTGGCGGCCAAGGGCATCCAGGAGAAGATCGTGGGCACGGTGATGCCGGACCGGCCCGGCGAATTCGCCATCGTGTTCTATCCGGCCCGGGCACTGCCGGCGGTAGCCCTGGTATCGTTCGAAGGCAACCGCGTGGTCCCGCAGGAAGCTCTGAAGGAAGCCATCATGAGCGTGGCGGTGGGCACGCCTTACACCGAAGACCGCTTCCGCGAGTTGCTCAACACGGCGGTGCGGCCGGTATATGAAGCGCGCGGCCGCGTGCGCGTTTCCTTCCCCAAAATCAAAACCGAGCCGGCCAAGGACGTGCAGGGCGTCAACGTGACGGTTTCCGTGGACGAAGGCGAAACCTACAACCTGGGAACGGTCACGGTCGATCTCCCCACGCCGCTCAAGAGGGAAGAACTGCTGAAGGCCGGAGATTTCAAGACCGGCGACCTGGCCAACTTCGACCGCGTGAACGAAGGCCTGGAGCGCATCCGCAAGGCGCTGCGGCATGCCGGCTATATGCAGGCCGAGGTCACCATCTCGCGCCAGGTGGATGAGGATAAGCACCTGGTCAACGTGACCGTGCTGGTGGCGGCGGGGCCGCAGTTTTCCATGCGCAAGCTGACCATCGTGGGGCTGGATCTGGATTCGGAAGCGGAAATCGACCGCATCTGGACCATGAAGCCCGGCAATCCCTTCAATCCGGATTACCCGGATCTGTTCCTGACACGCGTCCGCGAACAAGGCCTTTTCGACAATCTCGGCAAGACCAAGGCCGAATCGAAAATCAATGACCGGGACCACACCGCCGACGTCACCCTGACCTTCGCCGGCGCGGCCACCGACAGCAAACCAGGCCGCGGCGGCCGTGGACGCGGCGGCGGCGGGGATTGACCCTGAACCATGAAACCCGGTGGCCCGTCCCAACCTTCGCCGGAGCGGGCTTCGCGTTACTCTGAAGTTTGCTCCCGATCACACTCCCGGACGTGAGGCCGTGGTGGACGCGCGTGCGGCCCACGGCGCATTACCTGATGGAAACCGAGGCGCACGTGTATGCGCTGGCGGTGGCGGCGAGCGTGCTGCTGTCGTTCTTTCCGTTCTTCCTGGTGATGGTGGCGCTGTGCCGCGACGTCTTGCACTGGCACGCCGCGGAGCAGGCCATTGACCTCGCGCTGCGCGATTTTTTCGCCGGCGAGCAGGGCGATTTTCTGGTCCACAACCTGCGCAGCTATTGGTTCCAGCCGTGGGCCAAAGTGGGGTTCGCGTCCATGTTCCTGCTGCTGTTCACGGCCAACGGGGTCTTCGAGCCGCTGGAAGTGGCGCTGAACCGCGCGTGGGGCGTCACGGTGAACCGGCCCTACTGGAAGAACCAACTGATCAGCCTGGGGCTGGTGTTCGCGTGCGGCGCGCTGGCGATCGTGTCGTTGATGCTCACGGCGCTCAACCGGCAGTGGCTGGGGGAGAAGGAAGCGCACGCGGGGTTGCTGGTGTGGATCGACCTGGCGCTGTTCAAGATCGCCGCGCTGCCGGTTTCGGTTCTGGCGCTGTTCCTGGTGTACTGGCTGCTGCCGAACCGCAAGATCGAGCCGGCGCGGGTAGCGCCGGTGGCCTTGTGGGTGGGCCTCGCGCTGGAGGGGCTGAAGTACGTGAACCTGATGGTGGCGCACGCGCTGGGGGAAAAATTGGAGCGTGAGTATTACGTTTTCCAGCATTCGGTGACGATCGTGCTGTGGAGCTTCGTCGCGACCCTGGTGGTGCTGGCGGGAGCGCACTGGACGGCGCGACACGGCACCGCAGATCCGCTAGTGTAGGAGACATCGTGAAAGATTGGGAATCAATCGTTAAAGCCAGCGGAGTGGGGATTCCGGCGCCTGAAGTCCAGCGCGTCTCGAAGACGCTGGCCGCGCTGGAAGCAACCTTCCGGCCGCTGGTGGCGGACCTGGAAGTCACGCTCGAACCGGCCGCGATGTTCCAGGCGGAGGAGGATAGTGTCACTTAGTTTTCCCATTCCCCGTGTCCGGCAAGCGCCGGCTGAAAGCCGGCGGCAGCCAGGATTGGCTGCCCCACAGAACAGCAGAGCCGCAACCAAGCGTCGACACGGCTCGCATGAGTGCGGTCGAAGAAACGAAGCTGCTGTAATACGGTGTTTGGGGAGTCCCGCCGGAGGATGCCGGTGACCATCCGGGAAGCCGCTGACGCGCTGCGGGCGCGGCAGTTCTCTTCGATGGAGCTGACCACGGCGGCGCTGGCGCGGATCGGGCGGCTGAATGCGACGCTGCGCACGTTCATTACGGTGACGGCGGAGGCCGCGCTCGCCAAGGCGGCGCAGGCCGATGCGGAACTGGCGGCCGGGCGGGACCGCGGCCCGCTGCACGGCATTCCCATCGCGGTGAAGGACCTCTTCTTCACGCGCGGGGTGCGCACCACGGCCGGCTCGCTGCTCTACCGGGACTTCGTGCCGGATCACGATGCGGCGGTAGTGGAGCGGCTGGAGCGGGCGGGCGCGGTGATGATGGGCAAGCTGAACATGCACGAGCTGGCCTATGGGATCACGTCCGAGAATCCGCACTTCGGCGCGGTGCGGAATCCGTGGAACGTGGAGCATATCCCGGGCGGTTCGAGCGGCGGCTCGGGCGCGGCGGTGGCGGCGGGGATGGTGTACGCGGCCATGGGCAGCGATACGGGCGGCTCCGTCCGCATTCCGGCGTCGTTTTGCGG
>JBEKYE010000194.1:0-9015 GCA_049511275.1 Bryobacteraceae bacterium | reverse complement strand
AGCGCGTAAATCAGCCGGCGGGCGCGGGCCGCGCGCCCATCCGGATGCGCAGCATCCTCGACGACGAGTGGGCGCAAGTCCGGACTGAACGACAAAAGAAAGAAAAGGCCCGTGACGAGCCGGTCGATGGCAAAGGCCGCGATGAGAATTACGGTGATGGCTCCCATTCATTCCTCCCTACTGGTCTATTCTGCATACTCGCCGGCGGTGCTGCAGGCTGTCCTGCGCCCGGGCCGCGCTTAGCAGGCCTCCACCGGATTCCTTGGCGATGGCCAGGAGCCCGGAGGAAGGCAGCATGTTGACCGTGCTCAGATAAAGGCGGACGCCCGCGCTGCGAATCAACTGGCGGAATTGGTCGAGTCCCGCGAGATCGTTGCAGTCGATGCCATAGTCGATCGGTTCAAAGTCGGAGAATACATAGACGGTGTCCACGCCGCGCTTGGCCGGCAAGTCGTGCTGCAGCACGTGCAGCAGGTTCGAGTCGTCTCCGCTGGAAACCACGCCGAAGCCCCACACCTGGGATTCGCCCTCAAAAAGCGAACTCCCAAGCTGCGCCTTCTGGCGCGCCAGTTCTACCTGTGAAGATCCCATCGAACCGCTGACATCCTCGACCACCAGGATATGGCTGCCTTGAATGGGTACTCCATTCACCAGGATCGTGGATCCCCCCATGCCGGCCGCAATCACAAGGGCGCCGCAAAGCAGGAGGGCCGGTAGCGGCAACGAACCCCCCGCCCCGCCAAGAGGCAAGCCAACGGAGCGGGACCACAAATCGCGCCCGCGCTTCAGCCGGGATTTGAGCCGCCGGCATTCCTCCCCGGTGGGGGAATTGATGCGAAACTCGAGGCGATCCATTACGCCGTCTCCGGTCAGGCCTGCGCCGGGCTCTGAGCCGCTGCCTGCTCGCTCTCCCGGTAGACCCAGTTTCCGAACCACGCTCCGGCCCAGGACCCGACCAGCCCCGAGAGCGCGAAACCGATTCCATGCACAAGCTTCAGCGGCGGGTGGGTGGGATCGGGGCCGCCGCGTGAGATCAGGACAATGGCGATACAAACCAACCCGTAAGTGGGCAGCCACGCGAGTGCGGCCGTGCGCGCCGTTGATACGTCGTTACGTCGAGAATTGAGAGCGCCCAATAGAGCGGTCAGCATCCCCGCGGTCAGGCCGACCAGTTGCATCAGGGCCACGATCTTAGTAGCGGTCAGAGTAAAGGCGGGCGCAGAAGCGGGGTCTGTTGCGGGACTGATGAGCTTGGCGAGGGCGTCCCAATTGTTCGAGAACACGAACGAATCTAGAAGATATTGAATCGCATCGATCACGATGCCAGCGATCAAGCCGCTCAACAATAGGCGAGGTAGGCTGAATTGGCGCATAGCCCTCCAGTTCTTGACTCCCGAGTTCCAGTGAGTATACACCCAATTGCCTCAGGTCGATCCTTTCCGTCTCAATACTTGTCGCAATATTGAGAACCGGAAGGCTTGTTTTGGGTGAGCGGCCAAACAACTGATGCGGGTTGAAAGGCTCCAGCCTGGGTGAGCCTGTCCGATCCCGCCGGCTAGTGTTTCCAGGTGCGCGTGGAAGCGCTGCCTGAGTCAAAAGGCGCAATACGCTCAGTAAAGCGCTGTCCCTATGGGCGTCGGTATCGCAATACTCCGCGCTGTTTTGCCACAGAACGCGCACATCACCGATTTTTTTTAGGGTCGGTCATCGCCACGACAAGAATCTTGCCGGTTGGATGCCAGATTGCATGACTCCTCTATTGGAGGAGTTTCATGCGTTTGACTACTATTGATCGGGCGGCTCTCCGAGTGGCAGCCGCACTGCTGATTTGGTCGATTGCTTTCGCCCAAAGCACGTCCTCGCCTCCTCAAACGGCGGGAGCCGGTGGCCAAAGTTCACCACGCTTCGATGGCAAGTGGCTCACGAAGCTCGCCTGCCCTGCAAAAGGGAACACCGAGGGCTACACCTGGCAGTTTGCCAGCGTCATCCAGAACAACAACTTTCGCGGACGTTTGACTTCGTGAAGCAGCAGACCACGGACCAGACTGCTGGACGGTAGGCTGCGAGGCGCTCCTCAAGCAGCCGATCGACCAGCGGGGCAAGTTCCGGGGTCTGTGGTGGCTGAAAATGGGCGCCCGGGCCTTGATCTGGCCTCAACCTCCGCGTCGGGCTTGCCCGCATACTCGTCAATTTGCGCTCTTCTATGTCCTTAACTGATTTCCGACCAGTGCGGTGCCTCCTCAGGTCTTTGTGATGAGCCTTGGGTAAGGCTACAGATCGAGCGCCGAAGGGGCGGCCAACCCAGCGCTACTGCTGATGCCCCAGCCTGCTTCGCCGGGGCCAACTGCAATCTTGACGTCTGCGTCTGGTCCGTAGCTCATGATAGGATATTCCACATTGGAGGCGACAGATGGCTCACTGGTCCCGGCGCAATTTCTTGAAGACCGGACTTACCGCGGGTGTGCTCGCGGGCAGTGGAAGCCTGCCCTTGCGGTCGGCGCGCAGGTCAGCTACGGATTGGGTGACACTCGGGAAGTCCGGCGTCAACGTAACGCGGCTGGCGTTCGGCACTGGGACGCTCAGCGGGCAGACGCAGCGCAAGTTGGGGCAGGACCAGTTCACGAGGCTGGTGCGCCATGCGTACGATCGGGGCATTCGCTTCTTCGAGACCTCCGAAACATACGGCGAGATGCACACCATGCTGGGCGTGGCGCTGAAGGGGATTCCGCGCGATACGTACCGGCTGATGTCCAAGGTGACGACGCGCGAAGGGGTAAACCCGCTGGAAAAGATCGACGCGTTGCGTAAGCTGGCGAATACCGATTACTTCGACGTGATGCTGATGCACTGGCAGCACGTGGCTACGTGGCCGACGGACACTGTGCGATGGCAGGACGGGATTCTGGAAGCGCAGTCGAAGAAAGTAGTGGTCGGGCACGGCGCATCGGTGCATGGGCTGCCGGCGCTGCGTCGGTTTCCTGGAAACACATGGCTTGAGATCGCCATGATCCGGATGAACCACAAGGGCACCCAGATGGACGCGGAGGATTACAACACGAGTGGGGTGGGGAACGTGAGCGAGGTGGTCACGCATGTGAAGCAAGTTCGCAGGGAAGGTATAGGCGTGATCAGCATGAAGCTGGTGGGAGAAGGTGCGTTCACGACCCGTGAGGACCGGCAGGCGTCGATGAGGTTTGCGTTCAATCATGCGGGAGTGGATTGCGTGACGCTTGGTTACAAGAACACGGCGGAGGTCGACGAGGCCATTGAGAACCTGAATCTGGCGCTGGCGTAGCAGCGAGGCAACGGTTGACAATATTCGCACCACCACGCGCCCCTGCGCGACCGTTAATCGCCCATAGCGCTATCCCGCGGACAAACCGGAAGTAGGTGGTTACTTTAGCTCCGGCGGCACAGGGATGGTCACCTTCTCGGAGGCGGCCCATTCCGTGCCCCTCGCCAGGGTGACGGCGAATCCCGCATTTTTCATGGCCTCGGTGTCGTGACCCATGGCGGTGACGAACACGCGCCCCTTGCCGTAATTCACGGTCCATAGCATGGGCTCGGCAATGCCGGGTCCCACCAGCGGCTGCTTCTCACCCTGCCGATAGAGGGAGTGATCGTCCCAGGCAGTGGCCAGCACGTGGAAGGCCCCCGCCGGCTGCCATTTCAGATTCGCGTACAACTCGTCGTTGGCCTCCGCGAAAGTGGTCTTGAGGCCGCGCGTGATGGGGTGATCCGGATCCTGGACGGTGACAGTAAAGTCGTGGCGCGCGGAATGGTGGCCGTTGGTGGGGCGCCAGTTTCCGGCACAGATCTTCTCGTACTCCGTCCAACCCTCGAAGGCCGCCAGCGAAAAGTGGTACACCACCAGACCTTTCCCGGCGCGGACAAAGCTCAGAAGGGCATTGTCGGCGGAATCGCCCCAGCGCAGGTCCGCGCGCTTGTTTTCGTAGTAGTTCACCACCACCACATCGTAGGGTGCGAGCGTGTCCGCTCCGGCGCCGCGAAACTCCTCGGTGACGCGTACTTCGAATCGGCCGGAGTCTTCCAGAATCTTACGGAGCACGGGCGTGGTGGAGCGCCAGTCGTGACTGGTGGTGTTCTGGCCGGTGATGATCAGAACTTGAAGTTTGGCCGGTTGCGGAGCTTGCGCTCCGCTCTGTCCCAGCGCCAGCCCAACAATGGCGCCGGCGAGGGCTAGGGTTGGGAACGATTTCACGGCAGCCTCCTCGGAAGAAGCGATTGTAGCGCGGGTCGCCGTGCCCCGTTGGCCTCTTGTTTTCGCCGGCCGAAAGCGATATACCTCATCAATGCTTTACCGATTTACACTCCTCACTCTTCTGGCGGGACTCTGCCTGGGGCAGGATACCGCACGGAAGGAGATTACACTCGATCCCCAGACGCTAAGCCGGTATGTGGGCGCGTACCAGATGGGTAACGGTAACGGCCCCGTCATGCTCGTGACTCTGGAGAACAATCAACTCTTCACCAAGTTAGGTGCCCAGCAAGCGATACCGATCTTCCCGGAATCAAAGACCATGTTCTTCCCGAAGGTGGTCAATGCGGAAATCGAATTCGCGAAGGACGACAGGCAGGGAAAGCCCACCGAACTGATCCTGCATCAGAGTGGCCGGGACATGCCGGCGGAGCGGCTGGACGACGCAAAGGCAAAGTTGCTTTTGGATGCGGCCGCCGCTTTTCAGAAGAGGTTCAAAGACCAGACGCCGGCTCCTGGGGGCGAGGCTGCGCTGCGCAAGATGGTGGAGGATTTGGGATCGGGAAAACCGAACTACGAAGCGGTGAGCCCCGGCCTGGCCAATGGCCCGCAATTGGCGCAAATCCAGTCAATGATGAGCAAGCTCGGTCCCTTGCAGTCGCTGGTTTTTAAAGGAGTCGGGCCGGGGGGCGCGGACATTTATTCGGTCCGGTTTGAGAAGGGCGCGTTAGAGACAAGGATCTGGCTCGGGTTAGATGGAAAGATTGAGAATGCCAATGCCCACCCTGAAGAAGGCGGGGTGCCGGCTGCGAGTTTGCTCCCGCATTTACCCGAAATCGATTCCCTGGTTTCGGCCGAACTGGCCAAGCGGCCAGTGGGAAGCGTGACGGCGGGTGTGGTCTCGGGGAGGGATCTCGTCTGGTCGAAGAGCTATGGCGAAGCCGACATGGAGAAGAAGACGGCGGCGGATGCGGATACCGTGTATCGAATCGGCTCCATCACCAAGATGTTTACGGCCCTGATGCTGGAACAGTTGGTGGAGACGAAGAAGGTGCATCTCTCCGATCCGGTGGAAAAGTACTTTCCCGAGGTCAAGTTGGTGCAAGACCGTTTCCCAGGCGCACCGCCGATTACTTTCATCCAACTGGCGACGCATACGGCAGGGCTGGGGCGGGAGCCGGACAATACGGAGACGTATGTAACAGGCGCGGTGGGAGATTGGGAGAAGACGCTGATCGCGGCGCTGCCGCATACGCATTACATTCTCGAGCCGGGGACCCGCTATGCTTACTCCAATATCGGATTCGCCATTCTAGGCGCAGCGCTCGCGCGGGCGGCGGGCGAGCCGTATGTAGAGTATGTTCCGAAGCATATTCTCCAGCCGCTGGGGATGACGCATTCAGCTTTGGAGCGGAATGCTGCAATGACGCCGCATCTATCGAAGGGGTACCAGTTGCTGGGACCGAACGGCGGGGTGGACTCGGAGACCGCGCAGCGCGAGAACGAAACGGGGCGCGGTTATAAGGTGCCGAATGGTACGATCTATACCACCGTGGGCGACATGGCCCATTTCGCCTCGTTTCTGATGGGCCAAGGGCCGGAGACTGTGCTGAAGATCGCCACCCTGGAGAACTTTCAGATGCAATTGATCGTGCCGGCCGACCTCGGTTTGACCCATGGTTACGGCATCGGTTTTGAAGTGGAGCGGCGCGAGAATTATACGGAATTCGGACATGGCGGAGCGGTCGCCGGGTACACGGCGTCGCTGCTGATGAATCGGAAAGCCGGGGTGGGAGTGATCGTGCTATCCAACGGGACGGCGAATCCGACCAGCATCGCGCAGCGAGCTTTGGACATCCTATCGAAGTGAATTCTCTAGCGCCCTGGGCCGGAGTACGAGCTGCGTTTCTTCCGAGCGGCGGCGATGCGCCCGGAGCCAATGGCATGGCCCGTCGGAGAGGTGTCTCAGGGCTGGATCGGAATCACTACCGGACCTGGCGGCGAGGAATTGATACTCGCCGGCGACGGAACCCCATTGACGGAAATCGAAATAGGGTACCAGCCAGCCGGCAGCGAGGCAAAACTCTGCGGCACCGTGAAGTTGATCTGGAATTCTCCCACCGCCGCAAGCGGGGCGGCGCTGGCCGGAATCGTCACGGTACCAATCGTCACCGTCACGCCGCTCAAAAACGTCGTCGAGATCAGTGTGCCCGCGGGCGATGCGGCTAGGCCGGGCCGCTGCGGGTTCTGGACTCGCCACCGCACTCAAGGCTGGCGATGGCCAAGTCAAGCCGGGTCTGCTCTTTGGCTTCGCCGCCGCCGGGTATTCCGCCCTAAAGGCCGCGGTGTGTTGGTTCAGCCTGAAATGGAGAGAGGGCGCTCTCCGTTAGTGAGTATTCCGCCCTTCGGGCGGGATTTTCAAGGCATCGCGGTCTACCGATCCGACGTGGTTCTTGGAAGAGGGCGCAAGCGAAGGCTCCGCGCCCCCTTTTCATCGTCCCGATGAGCCCACCGGACTGTCCCTCAGCATGGTTGCGTCCCCGCAGTGCCGCTTCCATTTCGCCCGGCAGAATCATTGTAGCGTCGCCGCGACCAGCGCGGCCGACTTCCGAATGCGCCGTCAACCGCCCACAATCCGAAGCGGTGTGTGGTGATGGCTGGGGCCGCTTTCCGGCAGCGCCCTCCGACACGTGGGATTCCGGCACACCTAGTTGTTGGTAGGCTAAACTGAACTGAATCCGTCCATGAAAGCCGCGATCTACGACCGATACGGCCCCCCGGACGTTGTCCACATCAGAGACGCCCCTTGGGTCGTCTCTGGCCACCATCCCTGTGACGGTTCTGGCGAACGTAGCCACTATTTGGGTCCTCCGGCGATTCGGGCTGCTGGCGTTCGCCGTGATGTTTTGTGCGAGTGGCTTCATTGAAAACGAACCAATCACGGTGGCATCCTGGTACGCGGCGTTTTCCTTAACCACGCCGCTGATCTTCGCGGCGGTGGCCGCCTGGGCGCTGTACGCCATTCTGGCCGCGCGCCCCGGCGCCGCGTCGCGCCCGGCGTCCGAATCGCGGGTGTGAGCGACGTTATTTGCCAGTGGGCACTAGACCGCGTCGAGGCCCTAAGCTTAGAAGTGGTTCCTGCCAGGCCCCGGCGCTTTTGGTCGCGAAGTCTCTTCTATTGGGCCGTAGGTGGTGGAACCCGTCAGGCCAATCTCCAAGAGGGCTTCTCGTCCATTGGGCTGAGGACGGGGCACCGCCGTTCGCAGCGAGCGGCGTCTCAAGGGCGTGATTGTTGGATGCGTATGGCTTCGTTCGGTCCGTCTCCGGCTGGGCGGAGGAACCAGGTCGGCACCGACGGCGAACTCAAGCGGAAACCGACGCTGGTCAATAGGTCCCGAACCTGATAATGCGTTTTTGCCGAAGTTCCTGAAACTACAGCTCTTATGCTTCGTCATCGCGCACCTCCTGACCGGGCGGAATTTTTCCCAGCGCCCGTCGGCGCCCGTTCGACGAGAGCTAAGGCGCATCGATGGCTGCTTGTCCGCAACAGGGGACCTTCGCTCAGCACATCCATCGGCAGCGGGCTTTGAGCACCGTCTTGCCGCGCGAAATCGCACTACTTCCGCGCGGGCGGCTGGCTGGCGAGGAGCGTGAGGACTTCGAGAATTTCCTCGCGTTTGGACGGGTCCAGACGGAGATACTGCCGATCACCCTTGCCGGAGGTGAAGCGCGTGGTACCGTTCGATTCCACGAGCACCGCGCCTGGTTCGGAGTGGCCGAAGTAGCCATGTGCCGAACGCACGGCCTCGAGAACGGCAGTGAGATCCCACGTGGGCCGGTCGTAGGGCATCTTGTCATAAGCGCGGTAGGATTCCGCGATAGGGTGCGGGCGCGCGTATGCGAAATCGTGTTCGATGCTGCCGGAGGGATAGAGGAGCTCGCGCCCGATTTCGAAGCCGCTGAATACGATGGGAGTTGGCCAGTGCTCGAAGACGGCCTTGGCGGAGGCAACGTCGATGCGGACGTTGTACTCTGGCTCTCCACCGCTGAAGTTGCCCGCCATGGCGACGACGAGCGCAACCTTCTCTTTGGCGAGCGCAACCCCCTCGGGGGAATCCAGCAGCGCGGCGAGGTTGGTGCTAAAGCCGGTCTGCACGATCACCACCTTTTCGCGCACGTTCGACAAGAGCCGGCGCAGGAGCGCGGGCGCGGGTTCGGCGGGACTGGCGCTCTCGGCCGGCGCGGCGCGCAAAGCGGCTGCCATGTAGCCATCACCAGCACCGCCCTTAAGCTCTTTGATCGCGGTGCCTACGGGCAAATCGCCGCGGCCATAGAAGCGATTGATCATCCGAATGTACGGGACGGCCGCCGGATTCGCGTTGGTGAGGGTGACACCGATCAGTTCGCACTCGCCGCGATCGCTCAACGCGTGCAACATGGCGAGCGCCAGGGCGTCATCGACGTCGTTGCCCATGTCGGTATCGAAGATCACCGGACGGGCGGCGATGCAGACGTTCGCAATCAAGCAAACTGCGATTAGAATCCGCCGCATATCATACCGGCCCTTTCACCGACCGGCCTGCGGCGCTATGAGACCGCGCCGCAGTCATCAGTATATCGCGGGTATCACAGGAACTCCGCAGGCGGCTGGGCTTGGCAACCAGCCCTATGCTTCGGTTTCGGCAGCGCTGAAACCCAGGTGAGTAAGATAAACAGATCGTATAATATTTAATAGCTGGAGATGAAGGCTTGCCACGGTGCCCCGCTTGAACCGGGGTCCCGCACCCAATCAGGGT
>JBEKYE010000193.1:0-9018 GCA_049511275.1 Bryobacteraceae bacterium | reverse complement strand
CGGTCAAATTCCGCTGGTAGGCGTCGGGCTTCATATCGGCGGGGCGCGGGAGGCGTTGCGACAGGCAGGCAAAGGCAAGGTCCTTGACGGACGCGTAGGCGGCCAGCAGCGCCTGGCCGGCGGCCTGGTAGCGTGAGGCGTCATCGGGCGCGAGTTCAGGCGGGGTCACAAAGCCGGAGGTGGAAAAGTCCTGGTAGCGGGAGGATTTGGCCTGACCGTCCCACAGCGGCTCTTCCTCGATTTCGGTGGCGGCCAACTCGGAGACGCCCTCGAAGCAGACCACGGTGTGGCCGAGATCGGCGATGGATGCGTGGCCATATTGAAAGTAGAAGCTCTCCAGGAACTTCTGGGAATCGTGGGTGCGGACCCAATCGATGGAATCGCGAATGGAATCGGGCGAGCGGCTGTAGCGGGCCAGGGCGTAGGCGCTCTTCTCCGGCGGCATGGGCGCCACGGTGATGACGCGTTTCGTGGGAGTCAAGACGCTATCATAGCGGAAACGATGCAACTGCGAATCCAGAAAGTTCACCCGGCGGCGGAACTGCCGTCCTACGCCCACGGGCCCGGGGAAGACGCCGGTATGGACCTGCGCGCGGTGGAGGATGTGACGCTCGAGCCGGGCGTGCCGCGGCTGGTTCCCACCGGCCTGACGGTGGAGATCCCGGCCGGCTACGAAGCCCAGGTGCGGCCGCGCAGCGGGCTGGCGCTGAAGCACTCGATCACCATGCCGAACACGCCAGGGACCATCGATCCGGGGTATCGCGGCGAGATCCGCGTTATCCTGCTGAACCTGGGGCGCGAGGCCTACACCGTGCGGGCGGGCGACCGCATCGCACAGATGATTGTGGCGCGATACGAGGCCGTGGAGTGGGTGGAAGCGGAATTGTCGGATTCCGGGCGCGGCGCGGGGGGATTCGGCTCATCGGGGAGATAGCGCCTGGCGCGGCCCGCAGTGCGTAGACCCGGTTTGCCCGCGAGCAACGGAAAATGGTCTACTGGGCGGCGCGCGTGGCGAACACGGCGAACTGGCCGCCGGCCGGGACCGCGGCCAGCCAGTCTTCCAGACGGCCCATAACGCCAAACAGGCGCTCGGGAAGAAACAGGTAGTTGGTGGTCTTGACCGGCGTCAAGCCGGCGGCCCGCATGATGCGGCGGACCTGGCCCGCAGTCAGCAGAACGGCGTTAGCATCCACAGGAGTGCGGCCGACGATGATGCGGGTGGCGGGATTCCAGGGGTTGTGTTCAAAAATCGCAAAGATGCCGCCCGGCCGGAGCACCCGCCGGGCTTCCCCGGTCACCGCCCGCTGTTCCGCCGGGGCCAGATGATGATAAACACAGACCG
This sequence comes from Bryobacteraceae bacterium, assembly GCA_049511275.1. Taxonomy (GTDB): domain Bacteria; phylum Acidobacteriota; class Terriglobia; order Bryobacterales; family Bryobacteraceae; genus PALSA-129. Next base: position 7,676 of record JBEKYE010000193.1, on the reverse strand, counting down.
CGGTGACCACATCGACGCTCGAATCCTCGAATGGCAGCGCGGAGGGATCGGTTTGATGCCGGATCTGCAGGCCGCCGCAATCCTTCAGCATTTCGAGCGATGGATCGCAACCCACCGCCTCGCGGAAACTATCCCGTCCGAGGCGGAGCAGTTCGCCCTTGCCGCATCCCACATCGAGCCACCGCGCCTGCTTCGCGGGGAACCGGCGCCGGCGCAAAAAATCCCGAAGCAAGAGCCACTTGCGCCGATGGAAAAAACCGGAATCGCGAACGAACCGGTCGCGGATGGGATCTTTCAATAAGGCGTCGTAACTGCTGGAATAGCTGTCGAATTCAGAGCTCATGTCCCGGCCATCGGAGGGCGTCTGCAGGTTTCCGCTTTGAGCCAGGATTTCCGTTCCGCCATCCGGGCCAGCAACGATTATACGTAGCCTGTGTAGGCTTCGTCCAGCAGTTCCACCACGTGCATCACCCGCTGGCGGTTGCCGTGCAGCCGGACGCCGGCTTCCATTTGCAGCAGGCAGCCGGGGTTGGCGGTGGCGATGATGCCGGCGCCGGTCGCATTCACGGCTTCCATCTTGCTGGCCAGAATCTGCAGGGACATCTGGTTTTCAACCACGTTGTAGATACCGGCGCTGCCGCAACAGATGTCGGGGGAGCGCATCTCGCGAAATCTCAACCCGGGGATGGCGGCGAGCAGTTGGCGGGGAGCGGTGCGGATGCGCTGTCCGTGCGCCAGGTGGCAGGAGTCCTGGTAGGTGACGATGCCGTCCAGCGGCGCCATCTCGCGGTTCAGCTCGATGGAGGCGAGGAATTCCGTCACGTCGCGCATCAATGCGGAGAACTTGCGCGCCCTGGCGGCGTAGGCAGCGTCGTCATCCAGCAGGTCGCCGTATTCTTTGAGCGTGGAACCACATCCGGCGGCGTTGGTGATGATGGCGTCGAAGCCGCCTTTCAGGACGGCATCGATATTCTGGCGCGCCAGGCGGCGGGCATCTTCGCGCAAACCGGAGTGCACGTGAAGGGCGCCGCAGCAACCTTGCCCGGCGGGCACCACCACCTCGCAGCCGTTTTTCTGCAGCACCCGCACGGTGGCTTCGTTCAGGCGCGCGAAAGAAACGTTGGCGATGCACCCGGCCAAAAACGCGACGCGATGGCGCGTCACGCCCTGCGCCGCGAAAGTCCGGCCGATCTGGCTGAAGAAAAACGGCGGTTCCGCGGACGGCGCCAGTTGGGCAATGTCGCCCAGGCGGCCGGCCAGGCGGAAAAGGCCCATGGCCCGCATGAGGGTTTTGAGGCCGCTTGCCTGGTAGATGTAGAGCAGCGCGCCGGCCACCGTCAGGGCGGTGCGCGATTCCAGCAGATGACTGAAGAAGAAGCGGCGGAGGCGCTGCGCCATGCGGGACCGTGGGACCACGGCTTCGATTTCGGCGCGCGCATCTTCCACCATTCTTCCGTAGCGCACGCCGGAAGGGCAGGCCGATTCGCAACCGCGGCAGGCCAGGCACAGGCCGATGTGCCGAATGTAGGAAGGCGTGATGGGCGCGCCCTCGGCCACCTGCACCATCTGGTACACGCGGCCGCGCGGCGAATCCATCTCCAGCCCCAGCTCGCGGTAGGTGGGGCAGGCGTTGAGGCACAAGCCGCAGTGGATGCAGCGGTCGAGATCGAACTGCCGGGGGCCCAGACGGGTTGTCTCAGATACGACCATAGAGCCGGCCGCGATTCAACAGGTTCGACGGGTCAAATAGATTTTTGACGCGCCGCATGATCTCAAAGTCGCCGCCGGGCGCGGGCCACAATTCCAGGGAATGCTTGCATTCCTGGGGTGAAAACTCGATCACGGTTTTGAAACCGCGCGCCACCGCGCCCGAGACCCAGCTTGCGGCGGCCTCATGCCGCTCGAAATAACCGTAACAGACGCCCGACCCGGCGCGCGCCACGGCCGGCACTTGGAAGGCCGCCATGACGCCTTCCAGATCCTTCAGAGTACATGAGACGCGCACCACCGCGCCATCCGCGTTCCGGCGGAGGAATCGGGGAGTGAAGGATTCCAGATCGCCCCACAAAGTCTCGGGGCAGGCATTCTCGACGGCCAGGCGGCTGGTGATGTGGGCCAGCTCGCGCTCATAGCGCCCGACGAATGCGGCGTTGCCGGCGGCGCGCACCGCCAGCAGCCAGCAGCCGCCGCCAAACGATTGCGCCGCCGCCGGGTTGAGCAAGTCGATCGAAACCGGTTGCAGAGGGCTGGCGAGCGCCTGGTTACGCGCGGCGATGGCCTCATCCAGCGAACGGAACGGCAGGAGAAAACTTTGTTCGGCCTCGGGAGCCGGCACCAGCTTGAAATTGACCACCGCGATGGCGGCCAGGGTGCCGAAGGACCCGATCATGAGCTTGGCCATATCGAGCCCGGCTACGTTCTTGACCACCATGCCGCCGGACTGAACCAGTTTGCCTTCGAGCGTGGCGAAGCGCATGCCGATGATGAGGTCGCGGGCGGTTCCGTAGAGCCGGCGCCGCGGCCCGCTGCAATTGGACGCCACCACGCCGCCCACCGTGGCGTCTTCGGCGAAGGGCGGATCGAGCGGGACCATCTGGCGGTTGGCGGCCAGCAGGCGGGTGAGCGAGCGCCAGGGCAGCCCGGCTTCCACGCTGATGGTAAGATCGTGCGGCTCGTACTCCAGCATGCGATGGAGCGCGGTGGTGGAGATGGCAACCTCGGCGGGTTCGCTCGGGCCCGCCATCAGGCGCTTGCTCGCATTGCCGCCCAGCGCGATGGTGCGTCCGTGCGCGGCGGCATCGCCGAGCGCCTGCGCCAGGTCCGTCGAATTCTCCGGCGCGAGCACTAGAACACCAGTCGGCGCAGCAGGAAGGTGAGAACGGTCAGCACCAACGATCCCAATATGGCATTCAGGATCCCCTGCACCTTGAAGCCCGGCGTGAACAGCGACGCCACCTTCAACAGGAAGGCATTGACCGCCAGTTCAAAAAGTCCGAAGGTCAGGATGGTGAGCGGCAGGACCACGATCCGCACCAGCCAGCCGATCGTGAAATCGACGATGGCGATCATGGCGGTCGCCGCCAGGGCGGTCCAGAAGTTGCGGACTTCGATGCCCGGAATGATACGCGCCACAATCCACAACGCCAGCGCGCTCACAATCCAGACCAAAATCAGGTGCAGCAGCGGCATAAAGACCTCCAGCCAGAGATAATGATATTCCATGGCAACTTTGTATGCTGGCACGTCCGGCTTCGCATATCCGGCCTGGAAGCCAGGCTTCTACCCGGCCAAGCTTCCGGCCAAACAATTCCTGCACCACTACGCCCAACGCCTGAACTCGGTGGAGATTAATTACACGTTCCGGCGCTTGCCCTCGGCTTCGACGTTACAGAACTGGGTGGAAGCCACGCCGCCGGGGTTCGTGTTCGCGGTGAAGGCGAACCAGCGCATCACTCACATTCTGCGTCTGAAGAACGCCGCCGAAGCCACCGCGCTCTTTCTGAAGATGATCGACCCGCTGCGCAGCGCGCGCCGGCTGGGACCGATCCTGTTCCAATTGCCGCCGCAGTTGAAATGCGACGAGGCGTTGCTCGGCGACTTCCTGGAGTTATTGCCGGCGGATCTGCGCTACGCCTTCGAATTCCGGCACGCCTCGTGGCTGGCCGAGCCGGTCTACGAGCTGTTGCGCCGGCGGAACGTGGCGCTCTGCCTGGCGGAATCGGAGAAGCTGGAAGCGCCCAAGGTGATCACGGCCGACTTCGTCTATTACCGGCTGCGCAAGCCGGAGTACACCGAGGCCGACGTGGATGCGATCGCGGCCGGCGCGCGGGAGCTGCTTGCGACCGGGCGGGATTTGTACCTGATGTTCAAGCACGAAGAGACGCCCGAGGGGGCGTTGCACGCGGAGAGGCTGCTGAGGTGAGGGCCGAAGCGATCCGCGCCGACTGGTTACACTGGAACCAACGACCTGGAGGTATCTTCTGGGCGTTCTTCAGGAGCGGGTGACGCTGGGGGAAAAAGGGACGCACTTCTGGCCAGGCCCTTCCTATCCAACAGAAAATCCGATGGGAGCCCTCGTGATTGCAATGCTATCATTGCTGTATGGCCAGTATCACGATTCGAAAGCTGGATGACGCAGTGAAGTCGCGGCTGCGCATCCGTGCAGCCCGCCACGGCCGCTCCATGGAAGAGGAGGCGCGGGAAATCCTCAAGGTTGCAGTAGTGGAGGAAGGGTCACATAAACTGAATCTGGCGGAATCGATCCGGCGGCATATCGACCCGCTCGGGGGCGTGGATCTCACCCTTCCCTCGCGCCAACGGGTCCGGCGGCCTCCCGGGCTAGCGAGATGATCGTCATCGATACGAATGTCTTGTCTGAAACTCTGAAGCCTTCGCCCTCAGATATTGTCCTCGGCTGGCTGGCATCTCAGGAGCCCATGGCGGTTTTCATCACGACGATCACCCAGGCGGAAGTGCTCTACGGGGTCGAAGTGCTGCCCGCAGGCAAACGCCGCACGCGCCTGCATGGCGCGATCGAGAATCTGTTCGCGAGCGCATTTCAAGGCCGGATCCTCTCATTCGACGAGGACGCCGCGCGCGTGTTCCCGAAGATCGTAGCCAATCGAGAGGCCATGGGCCGCCCGATTTCGCAATTCGACGCCATGATCGCGTCGATCTGCCGCGCCCAACGCGCCGCCATCGCAACGCGCAACGTCGATGACTTCGCGCACTGTGGAGTTCCCATCATCAATCCCTGGAACGAATAACCGGTGAGCGAAGCCGGCTACGCCGGCGCCACAGATCGAAAGAACCGGCGGCAAAGACCGCCGGCGCTACAAATCAAGAAGTACGTTCCACTCTGGAATCTTCTTCTGATCTGTGGAAACTCCTGAAGCCGTCTAGGCCGGCTTCAGGCACTCCGCAATTTCCTTTTCTTCGATGGCTCCGGTCTTGATCAGTCGCCAGAAGGGCTCGGTGATATCGACGGTGGTCGAACCCGGGCCGCCGCAGATGCCGCCGTCCACCACCAGGTCGACGCGGCCGTCCATCATGCCGAAGACGTCGATGCCGCTGTGGCAGGTGGGATGGCCGGAGATGTTGGCGCTGGTGGCGATGAGCGGCTGGTTTACCATTTCGATGAGCTTGTTGGCGATTTCCGAGCGCGACCGGCGCAGCGCCAGGCGGCCGGTATTGCCGGTCACCTTGAGCGGGATTTTCGCCGATGCCGGCACGATGATGGTGAGCGGCCCGGGCCAGAAGCGCCGCGCCAGCAGGTAGAAACGGTTGCTCAACTCCCCGGCCAGCTCTTCGGCCGTCACGATGCCGCCGATCAAAATAGGCAGCGAACGGTGCGGCTCGCGGCCCTTGGCGGCGAAAACCTGCGTGACGGCGCGCAGGTTGAACGGGTCGGCCACCAGCGTGTAGAGAGCGTCGGTGGGAATGGCCACCACGTTGCCGCGGCGCACGGCGGCGGCGGCGCGTTCCAGCACTTCAGGCTGCGGTTCTTCCGGATTGATCTCGACCAGGTCGGTAGCCATGCTCTGGATCTCGGCTCGGTTTCAGCGTGGGCCTATGGCCTCGGCAACGTCCAGCGCCATCTGGTAGCGGCCGAACGGCGCACTTAATTGTACGCCCTGGACCATGCCGCGGACACGCGTCACCATTTCGCGGGCGATATTGACGCCTTCTTCGCGGGCCTTTTCGGCGTTGTCGACGCCGCGCATGCGCTCCATGAAATATTCCGGCACCGGCACACGCAGTTCGTTGACCATGAACTCGGCGTTGCGATAGCTGGTGAGCGGCCAGATGCCGCAGATCACCGGAATCTTCACGTGAGCGATGCGCTCGAGGAAAGCCTCCAGAAGATCCAGGTCGAAGACCGGCTGCGTGACCACGTATTCGGCGCCGGCTTCCACTTTCCAATCGAAGCGGCGGATCTCTTCGTCCATGTTCAACGCGCCGGGGTTGGCTCCCACGCCGATCAACAGGGCGGTCTGCGAGCCCATCGGGTTGCCGCCGATATCCAGCCCGTGGTTGAGGTTGTTGACGATGTTGACGAGGCCGATGGCGTCCACGTCGAAGACCGCCGTGGCGTCGGGATAGAGGCCCATGCGGGGCGGGTCGCCGGTGATGCAGATGAGATTGCGGACCCCGGCGGTGTGCGCGCCCAGGAGTTCCGATTGAATGCCCAGAATGTTGCGGTCGCGGCAGCAGAAGTGGTTGACGGCCTCGATGCCGGCGTGCTGCTGGATGAGCTGGCAGGTGACCTGGGAACTCATGCGCGCGCTGGCGCGGGGGCCGTCGGGAACGTTAATGCAGTCGATACCGGCTTCGGCGCAGCGGCGCGCGCCGGCGATTTCGAGCGACGCGTCGACGCCGCGCGGCGGCAGAATCTCCACGAAAGCGACGAACTTCCCCTCCGCCAGCCGGGCGCCGAGCTTCGATTTCCGCGCCGCCGGCACGGGCGCGAGCGCGTGCACTTTGGCTTGCGGCTCTTCCACCGTGACCGCCAGCCTTTTTTGCGAGGGCTGCAGCGAACGGGTTTCCGAGCGAATCAGCTTGATGTGGTCGGGCGTGGTTCCGCAGCACCCGCCGATAATCCTGACGCCGGCCCACAACAGGCGGCGGGCGTATTGCGCCATGTATTCCGGCGAGCAGAGATAAATATTGCGGCCTTCCACGCGCGTGGGCAGCCCGGCGTTGGGCATGGCGCTCATGGGCTTCGAAGAGTGCTGCATCATCAGCTCGATGGTTTCGAGCGTGGCCTTGGGGCCGACCGAGCAATTGAGACCGATGGCATCCACCGGCCAGGAGTTCATCTCGCGCGTGAAGGTCTCGGTGTCGGTGCCGCCGGGCAGGTGGCCGAAATCGTCGATGGTGACCTGCGCGACGATGGGGATCGCATCGCCGCCGGCTTCCCGCGCGGCCAGGACGGCCTCGCGCAGTTCGTCGAGATTGCCGAAGGTTTCCAGAATCAGCAGATCGGCGCCGGCTTGGATCAGGGCTTCGGCCTGCTCGCGGAAGATATCGCGCGCCTCGGTGAAGGAAGTGGGGCCGAGCGGTTCAATGCGGACGCCCAGCGGCCCGATGGCGCCGGCCACAAAGGCGCTATCGCCGGCAGCTTCACGGGCCAGGCGCACGCCGGCCTGGTTGATGGCCTGCAACTTCTCCGCTACCCCGAAAGCCGAAAGGCGCGCGCGGTTGGCGCCGAACGTGTTGGTTTCGAGAATTTCCGCGCCGGCCTTGGCGTACTCCTGGTGGATCTGGCGCACCAGGTCCGGCTGCGAGAGGTTCAGTTCGTCGAAGCAGCGGTTGATGAAGACGCCGCGGGAGTAGAGCATGGTGCCCATGGCGCCGTCGGCCACGATGACCCGGCGGGACAACTGTTCACGAAACTCCTGGGCACGGTTTGATGTATTCATGGGGAACGGATCGCAAGCGCCGTTTCGGTACGGAAGCGGCGATATCCGATTTTAGCTCAAAGGCCCACGACTGGGCAGGCCTCCTGGCCGGCCGGGCCGCGGAATCGCCGCGGCGCGCTGCCCAGTGGGGCAGTCCCCCTGGACTGCGCGCGACCCCTGGTCGCGCTCTTGCGGCCATCGGCAACTCTTCCGGGGGACATCATGCTACCGCTCGAAAACCAATCCCGCCGAGGGCAGAATCGGGAAGAGCTTGTC